>DASYYN010000219.1:0-53316 GCA_035933815.1 Acidobacteriaceae bacterium | reverse complement strand
GAGATCGACTCGAGAATGATGTACTGGGTGGACTTCAGGCCCGTGGGCGCAAGGACCAGGTCGTACAGGTGGCATACAGCGCGGTTCGCGCGTCGGAGACTTGCACAGGCAGAGAAAGCAGCAGAGCTAATCGTCGTCATTCCATCTCCACTGGATGCAAAAAACGCTTCGCGTGTTAACAGAGCTTCCTCGAAAGCTCCGGACTCCGTGGCCAAATTCCATAGGTGTAAGCCTCACAGCATCAATGCTATATGGCATAAATACGGAACGAATCCCGCGAACACCAGGCGTAAGTTGACGCGATCCACCGCAAATCGGCGCGCCCGTGGCGCACGGATTGCCTCCGCCTGATCACAATGAAGGGAGAACAGTGGTGACCCCGGGAAGATTCGAACTTCCGACACGCAGTTTAGGAAACTGCTGCTCTATCCACCTGAGCTACGGGGCCACGCCTCGAATGACTAGCTTACCCGATTCCCGTGCAGAAGAGCATATAGCTATCGACGGTGTGCTCCTACCGCACCTCGACCAGCACCAGCGCATTCGGAGTAAGCGTTAAATCCAGTTCATTCCCGCTGAGTTGTGCCTGTTCCGCCGGTCCCGGATTGCTCTCGCGGTTCAGCTGCAGCACCTGCTGGGGCGTCGGATCGATAGGGCTCCCCATTGCGGCATATTTCGGCAGCACATTGCCGTGCTCGCTGTCGACCCTCTGCACCGAGACGTGCGCGCCGCCCGCCACCCCGGAAAACACCAGTTTCACTCGGCGAGTCGTCCCCTGCGTACCCGGATCGGCGATGTTCCACATCACCACACGCAGGCTCCCATCCGCCGCTCGCGTCGCAATCGCGTCCGTCGACTGCAAAGGAATTCTCTGGTCTCCAAGCTGGTGGAGCAGCGCAAACGCATAGTAGCTCGGCTTCAGAATGCCGCCCTTCGCAATCAGTCCAAAGTGCCCCTCGAACGGCTTCGGAATCGGCCCGCCCTCCTCGAATACGTCGTCGAAGGTCCAGAACGACATCATCGTTACGTGCCCGTCGCATTCGCGAATCGTGTTCGCCACCCCCGGCCCCACGAAGGTCGTGTCACGGCTCTCACCTCTGCCCTCAACATTCCACTCCGTCCAAAACAGCGGCAGATCAGGTTTGGCTGACGCCCTGATCTGCTCCTGCACCTTCATGATGGCGCCGCACACGCGGTCGTCTTCCGGCACGTTCTCGCTGGTGTGAAAAAGATTCTCCACCGTGTCGTCCGCATACCCATGGCTCGACACAAAATCGATCGGCACCTGATTCTTCGTCACAAAATCGAGAAATTCCGGTACCCACGACGCCGCCGCCGTCGCCGGACCGCCTACCCGCAGTCGCGGGCTCACGCCCTTCAGGTCGCGCGCGGTGTGCGCGTACAGCTCAAAATAACTTCCCTGCCGCGGAATCCCGCCCCAAAAGTCAATGTTCGGCTCATTCCACACTTCGAAGTACCACTGCGCCACCTCGTCAATGCCGTACCGCTCCACCAGATGATGTGCAAACGCCGTCATGTACGCGTCCCACTTCGCCCAGCTCTTCGGAGGCGAGACGTTCGGGTGATACCAGAAGACATGCAGGTCCAGCGGATTGAACGCCAGCTTCACCGGCATGAAGCTGATCTCGACGACCGGCCGCACGCCGTTCTTCAGCAGGTCGTCATAAATCTCGTCGATGTAAGCGAAGTTGTAGACCGCGTTCCCGTGCTCGTCCTCGTTATAACTCCCCACTTCATCGTCGAGGATCCCGTGGAACCGCACGTACCGGAACTCC
The DNA here is from genome assembly GCA_035933815.1 of Acidobacteriaceae bacterium. Taxonomy (GTDB): domain Bacteria; phylum Acidobacteriota; class Terriglobia; order Terriglobales; family Acidobacteriaceae; genus Palsa-343. The sequence goes on along the minus strand of DASYYN010000219.1, from coordinate 51,520 downwards.
GTCACTCTCTTCACCGACCGCAGGTCCTCCTGGTACGCCTGGCGCAGCGCCAGCACCGCATGACCCGACCCGAACATCTGCTCCCAGAAGTGCGGAAACGGCGTGGTGCGCGCATGCGCATCAATCTGGATCGTCTCCTGCGCCCCCGCAGCCGCCGCCCACACCGTCATAACCAGCAGGGCGGCCATCGCCGCGCCGAATCTGCACCACTTCGCTTGCATGGATAGCTCCGCTCCTCAACCGATGAGGATGTTAGCTGATACCGGACCGCGAGACCAGGAAGGCAGCAGAGTCAGCGGCCGGCGCCCGGAGCCGTAGCCACACTCACCAGCGAATCCGCGCATCCGTAGTACAAGAACCACCGGTCGTGAAAGTACACCAGCCCCTCCGCAAACGTCGTGCCCGCCGCATACTGTCCCGTCCGCTCGTACTGCAACTCCGGCTTGAGCACCGGATGTTCCGTCTGCGCCAGCAGCCGCGCCGGATCGTCCGCATCGAACAGCGCCTCGCCCGCCGCATACGTCGCCGGCGCCAGATCCGGGTCGCCGCCCGTCGCGGCATTCTTCCCGTTGTAGATCACGACGATGCCCCGCTTCGTCAGCACCGGCGGCGGACCCACCTCCGGAAACGAGCTGTCGAAGTGCCCCGGCCGCGGTCGCAGCACCTCAATCGGTTCTCCGCGTTTGTCCTCTACAGGCGTCCAGTGAATCAGATCCCCCGACGTCGCCAGATGAATCGCACCCTCGCCCCAGTACATCCAGTACTGCCCGTGGATACGCGCCGCCAGCACCTTTCCATCGCGCAGTGTCGTCACAATCCCCGCCGACTTGTACTTCAGCTTTGCGTACTTCCCGCCCTTCGCCTCAAAGAAGGCCGGCCCGTGCTTCGTCCAGTGCTCCAGATCCGTTGACGTCGCAATCCCCACGGAATACGTCTTCCAGTTCCACTGCGTGTAGGTCAGCACATACGTTCCGTCTTCCGCTTCCACAATCCGCGGATCTTCCACGCCCCCCGGCCACTCCCGCGACTCCTGGCCGTCCTTCGCGGGATAAAACGCCGGCGCAGCACGCCGCGTGAAATGAATCCCATCCTCGCTCTCCGCCAGCCCCAGCCGCGACGTGTGCCCGCCGATCTCCATCTTCCCCGTGTTATCTTCAGCGCGATACAGCGCGTCGATCTTGCCGTTGCGCACCACCGCCGCCGGATTGAACGTGTGCAGCGCTTCCCAGTGCACCGGCGCTCCGCGAATCGGATCCTCGAATACCGATGCAGCATTCGGCGCAATCACCGGATTCCCCGTCGCCGGCCGCGTAAACGGCCCAATCTGCCAGTCGCGCGCCGTCTCCTGCGCCCCCGCAACAGCCACCGCCAGCACCAATCCCACGCCCCAGACCCGCATCATGCACTTCCCTTCGCCGTACAAACTAAAACAGAAGTGTCATCCTGAGCCAAGCAAGCCGCCGGTTTTGCGGCTTGCGGAGTCGAAGGACCTGCGGTTGCTTTTTTCATCTCAACCCGCTGCGAACCTCAAACTAGACCTTCTTCATCTCCGGCAACAAATACGCCGACGGCTCCTTCGCCCCCTCGTGCACCACATACAGCCGGTCCGCCTTCAGGTTATGAAACGTATCCACCTGCCCCGACGGCCACCGCACCTCCACAGCATCGGCCACCTCCGCCTCGTCCAGCCCGAAGTGCAATCGCAAATCGCTCTGCGAATAATAGCTTCCCCCACTGCGCACCTCGTCGATGAGCACCAGCGGCTTCCCGCCCTGCACCTTAGCCGTCACACTCACCCGCGCGCCAATCCCCGTCCGGTTCGACCGAACCCCCACCAGCTTGAACCGGATCCAGTGCCGCTTCCACGTAGAATCGCAGCGCAGCAGCTGCGGCAGGCTGTTCACGCAGTTCACCACCACGTCGATATCGCCGTCGTTGTCGTAATCCCCGAAGGCGCAGCCGCGCGCCGGAGCAGCCGCCGTAATCCCCGGTCCGCCCTGCGCGCTCACATCCTCGAAGCGCCCGTTCCGCAGGTTCCGATACAAATATTTGTGCTCCGCGTACGGAGCTTCAGTCTTCGCGCTGTTCACTTCCGGATAGACATGCCCATTGGCGACCAGCAAATCGAGCCACCCGTCGTTGTCCATGTCCAGGAATCCGATGCCCCACCCTAAGTAGCGAGTATTTACCCCTAACCCGGCCTGATAAGTCCGGTCCTCGAAATTACCCGCACTAATCCCCGCGTAGATCGAGTCCGTATCTCCCGCAAAGTTCGTCTTTGCCACATCGAACCAGCCGTCCCGGTTGTAATCGCCAATCGCGACGCCCATCCCCGCCTGCGGTTTGCCGTCCGGAGAAAGCGCCACGCCTGCCTCGATCGCAATGTCGCGAAATGTCCCATCCTTCTGATTCTGATACAGCGTCGCCGCCGTCGAATCGTTCGCCACATAGATATCCGGCCACCCATCGTTGTCGAAGTCCGCCACCGCTGCGCTCAGTGCGTAATTGCCGTATGTCGTACCCATCCCGGCCTTCTCCGACACATCCGTGAACGTGCCGTCGCCGTTGTTGTGATACAGAATGTTCTTCCCCGGCTCCAGCCCCGGAGGTCCGCACGCCACCAGAATGCCCTTGTAGAGGCACGGACCCGACTCCGGCAGCGGTGCCGTCTTCAAGTCCAGGTCGATGTAATTCGCCACGAACAGATCCAGATGCCCATCGCGGTCGTAATCCAGAAACGCGCATCCCGAATTCCAGCGCGTCTTCGCCTGCAGCAATCCCGCCTTCGCCGTCACATCGGTAAACGTCCCATTGCCATTGTTGCGAAACAGCGCGTTCTGCCCGTAATACGTGACGAACAGATCGTCCCAGCCGTCGTTGTCGTAATCCCCGACGCAGCATGCCTGTCCCCATCCGCTGCGCGCCAGCCCCGCCTTGCCCGTCACATCGGTAAATGTTCCGTCGCGGTTGTTCTTAAACAGATGGCATGTCGGCTCCGAGCCCTTCGCAAATCCTTCCAGCCTCCATCCGTTCACCAGAAAAATATCGAGCCAGCCGTCCTGGTCGTAGTCGTAGAAGGCTACGCCGCAGCCCGTCGTCTCCAGCAGATACTTATTCGACTTCTCGCCGCCGAAGATGGTCTTCGCATGCAGCCCCGACTGCTGCGCCACATCCAGAAACTGCACGCCCAGCGGAGTCTCCGCAATCGGCGACGCAGGACCTGGCGGCGGCGGCATCGGTTTCGCATCGTACGACTGCTGCGCGCCCGGCCGGCTATGTGCCGCGGTCTGCGCAGCCGCCGATGGCGGCGTCGCCATCCGCAGCACATCGGCGAGCGGCAGCACCAGCGCGCTGCGGCTCAGGGATCCCAGAAATTGCCGGCGATTCATTTTGAGTCAAACTACCACAGCAGAATCACGGCTTGCTCAGCGCTTCCGCCTTCTGCTTCTCCGCAGCCGATTCGCTCAGCCGCCCCTGATCTGCCAGCGCCACCGCCAGCTGACGATGCGCCTCGGCATAGTTCGGATCGCTGCCGATCGCCTCCTGATAGCGCGCAATCGCATCGGCAATCTGCCCCTTGTCGAGCAGCGCATTCCCCGCATTCGTCGCGAACACAGCGCGCTGCCGGTTCACGGCCACGCGCGTCAGGTCCGCGGCCTTCTTCCGCTCCGCCACCGCCTCGTCCTGCTTGCCTTCTTCCTGCAAAACGCTCGCCAGCGTGATGTGCGGACCAGGCTGCGCCGGCAGCATCTCAATCGCCTTCCGCAGCGCAGCCGCCGCGTCGTCATACTTTCCCTGCTGCTTGTAGACGCTGCCCAGAATCGACCATCCGTCGCCGTTCTGCGGACGCACCGCCAGCGCCGCCTTGAGATTCTTCACCGCATCGTCAAATCGCCCCGCTTGCATGTACAGAATCCCCAGCGTGTACGGCGCATCCGGCGACTCAGGATCGAGGCGCAGCGCCGTCTCCAGCTCCGCAATCGCGTCCGGCAGATCATCTTTCAGCTTCAGAGCCAGTCCCAGGTCGTAATGCAGATGCGGATCGCCAGGCGCAATCTTCAGCGCTGTCTGAAACTCCTTCACTGCATCGTCCACGTCGCTCTCCTGCAGATACGCAACGCCGAGATCCTGATGCACCGTCGCATTCTGCGGCGTCAGCGCAGCCGCCCGCAGATACAGCGGCACCGCCTGCTTCGCCTGCCCAGTCTGCACCAGCGCCAGCCCCAGATTCGTCAGCGCCTCGGCGAACTGCGGACGCGCAGCCACCACTTTCCGGAAGAGCGGCACCGACTCGCTCTCCCTCCCCAGCCGCTGCAACGCCAGCGCCAGCTGATACTCCCCATCCGTCAGATCCGGATCGAGCGCCACCGCCTGCTGCAAGTGCTTTACCGCCTCCTCATCGTTGTTCGCCGCCACCAGCGCATTGCCCCACTCCAGCTGCACGCGCGCATTCCGTGGATCGAGTTCCGCCGCCCGCGCGAACTCCTCTTCTGCCCCGTCCGCCTGCTGCTCATGACTCAGCACAATTCCCAGATGCATGTGCGCCGCGGCCAGCTGCGGATTCAACCGGATCGCCTCGCCAAAGGCCTTCTCCGCATCGCTCCACTGCCCCGCCTGCGCATAGAGCGAACCCAACTCATCGGCAATCGACGCGTTCTCTGGATCACCCGCCGCCGCCCGGCGCATCACCTCGATCGCTGCCGCCGTTTTCCTCAGCGCCGCCAAATCCTTCGACCACGCCTCGAGCATCGCCGCATTCAGCGGAGCATCGCGGTCCATCGCCTCGAACAGCGACACCGCCTTGTCCGGCGATCCCCTCTGGCTATACACCTGGGCGAGATTTTCTTCAGCCGTGCGATCCCCCGGCTTCATCTTCAGCGCGGTTGTCAGCTCCGCAATCGCCCGCGGATACTCCCCGAGCCCAAACAACACCACGCCCAGCGCGCTGTGTCCCTCTTCCACCGCCGGAGCCAGCTGCACCGCGCGCTCGAACTCCGCGCGGGCTGCCCTCAGATCGCCGCGCGCATACGCATCCGATCCCGCCCGAAACGCCTGCCGCGCCTGCTCCACATTCGCCTGCCCGACGCTCGCCCGCTGCGCCCCGCACGTCAGCACAGCCGCCACACACCACACCATCAGCGGCACCGCCATTAGGATTCGCGTGGCGATTCGCGCATCGCTCCCGCGAAGAGCCCGCAGTAGAAGTGTGAGTTTGAAAGGGCAAGACTTCACAGCTTGCGGAAGAACTCGGGTACGAAGGCGCCTTGTGTCAGGGCACGACTTCAGTCGTGCCGTAGAGGCCTGCAAAAACAGCCGGGCTTTAGCCCCTGAGGGAGAGTTCCTCTTCACCACCGCTCCGCTATGGATTCGTCGAGCCAGGCGCATCCTGCAGCTTCTGCAACGCCTGGAACTCCCGCTGCGCCTCGGCCTTGCGCCCGCTCGCCTCCAGCGCCCGCCCCAGCAGCATATGCGCCATCGAGTTCGATGGGTCAATCTTCACTGCGTGCTCCAGATACATCGTCGCCGTCACTGGATCCTGCTCCGCGATCAGCGTCCTGCCCAGCAAAATGTAAGGACCGCTCGCATTCGGCTCCAGCAGCACCGCCCGGTCCAGCACCTCTTGTGCTTTCCCATATTCCCCGCTGCGCACGTACGCGTCGCCCATGCGGTCGTACGTCTCGCCGTCCAGCGGATTCACCTTGAGTTCCTGCTCGAACTGCGCCAGCGCGCCCGCTGCATCGCCGTTCCCCAGCGCAATCTCCCCCAGCAGCCGATGTGCCTGGGGCAGCCGCGGATCAATGTCGCATGCCTTCTGCGCCGCTTCTGCTGCGGCCGCCGTCTGCTCCTGCCGGAATAGCATGCGCGCCGTCACCAGCCACGCCGCCGCGGAGTCCGGCGCAAATCCGTACTGCGTCGCGAACGCGTGCCGCGCATCGTCATATCGCTTCGTCGCGATGTAGCACAGTGCCAGCACGTAATTCGGATCGGCATTCGCCACAGGCGCCGCATGCGCCTTCTCCAGCCACGGAATCGCCTCCGCCGGCTTGCCCAGCCGGTACAGCACCACGCCGCGCATCTGCATCGATTCCAGATCCGCCGGGTCCTGCTCCAGCGCCAGCGCAAACGAGGCTTCCGCCGCCTCCATCTGGTTCTTCTGGTAGAAGACGATTCCCCGCAGCCGCTCCACCTCTGCGGGTCTCGGTTGCTCAGCCGCCAGCGCATCCAGTTCGCGCAGCGCGTCGTCCAGCTTGCCCTGCTTCATCAGCGCGCGCGCATCGGCCACCGATGCACTGCCTGCGGTCGGCAACGTCTGCGCCATTCCGCTCCCCAGCCCGATAAAGGCGAGGATCAGGAGCCTGGAAACCGGGGACATGATGCGGGAAGTTTACTCCTCCAGCACAACAAGAGGGGAGCCGCAGCTCCCCTCCGATTGTGTTGAACCGCTCGGTTAGAAGTCCACGCGCAGCGAGAACTGCAGCTGCCGCGGATTCGTGTAGACGCCCAGTCCAGGCTCGCCCGAGATCGTTCCGTCCGATCCGACGTTGGACGAAGGATTCCCGGGGTTGATGTGGTTGAACGCGTTGTACGCATCCAGCCGGAACTGCCCCACGATGTTCTCGTGAATCGGAACGTTCTTCTGCAGCGACAGATCGGTGTTGAAGAATCCCGGTCCGATAAAGCTGTTTCTGCCCACGTTGCCTATTGCGTCGAGGCCCGGCTTCGTGAACCCCGCCGTATCCGCCGCTTTAAAGAACGTGCGAGTATGCGCGACAGGATCGAATGACGTCAGGTGCGTGTGCAGACTGCCGCGCTTTCCGACCGGATAGCACGGCACGTTCCCCGGCGTCGGGCAGCCGCTCTCATTCAGCGTGAATGGCAGGCCATTCGACCAGTTCAGCACCGGAGCCAGCTGCCATCCGCCGATAATCGCGTCCTCCAGCCGGCTGGCATTCCCGGCGATCATCTGATTCCTGCCGAACGGCAGCTGATACATCCCGTAGAGCACCAGCTGCTGCGTGCGCAGATAATCATCCGGCCCATAGCCCACCCTCTTATCCCAGGTCGCGTAACCCGAGTTGTAGTTGAACGCCCGCTGCCACGCGTACTGGATGTTATACGAGAGGCCGTGCGTGTACTGCTTCGCCAGGGATACCTGCAGCGCATTGAAGTTCGTATCCTGGTCGTCTCCGTAGTAGGAGATGCCCTGGCTCCAGCCGCACATCCCCGGTTGCAGGTTGGGATCCGTGGCTAAGACCGCCGTCTCGTAGTTCGGATCCGTGCAGGCCTGCGTCCCGCCTGCATAGAACCGCTGCAGGTAATTCGTGATGGCGGTGCCACCGTTCGCCGCAACGCCCTTCACCGTCCTGCCGTTGAACGTGTTGCTGACGCTGGTACTGACGCTCGGATCGTAGTGCAGGGTCGTTCCGGTAATACTCTGCTGGGCAGGAAGGAAAATCCCCGCCTCGTTCGGATTCGTGTTGTTGCCGTCACCGGAGCTCAGCGTGTGCGTACCTTTGTTGCCGACGTACGCAATCGTTAGCCCCATGGTCGGAGTGATGGCGCGCTCCACGCTCAGGTTCCAGGCGTCCAGCGTCGGCAGCCGCAGCGTATTCGGTCGCGCCTTCACGCTGACGTTGTACCCCGGCGCCGGCAGCAGCCCGCTCGGCGGCACCGTGGGGAACACGAACGCCGGCGGACCCTGTGCCAGAGTAAACGCCGCGGTTGTCGGATTCGGGCCGCTGACTGACTGGTTCGCCAGCACCGGCAGGTTCTGCGTCACCACGTGTCCGAAAATCGATCCGAACACGCCGATGTCGAAGCTCCGTCCGTAACCCCCGCGGATCACGGTCTTGTCGTTCATCGACCACGCTACGCCCAGCCGCGGATTCCACGTGTTCGTCGCCATGCCCCAGCCCATGTTGCTGGGGATGCCGCCGTAACCGGCAACCCGCAGATAACCGTCCGTCTTATATCCGCCGGCTCCGCCATTCAATTGCATGAGCGAGCCGTTCCCTTTTCCATTCACCGACTCGGGGAAGTACATCTCGTACCGCAGACCGTAGTTCACCGTCAGAGACGATTTCGGGTGCCAGGTATCCTGCACGTAGAAGAAATCGCGCTTCTGGAATTCCTTGGCATTCGTCGATACGCTGACGTAACGGCCGAACCTGCTCACGTCGCCCAGCACGAAGCTGGCCATGCCCAGCCCGTTGGTGCTGCCGCCGTTCGACGTCGGCCCGGGCCGGAAGTCCAGCTCGCCGGCGCGATCGGTGTCGCTCGGAACCCGCAGGTTCCGGGCATAACGCAGGTCGACTCCGACCTTGAATGCGTGGTTGCCGGCAATCCGAGTCCAGTTCGTCACGATCTGGAACTGATCTTCCTTCTCCGTCAGCGGGCAGTTGCAGCGGTTGATGTTCAGTCCGCTGCCATACTGCGGGCCCGCGCTCTGGCCGTTGCTCTCGCTCTGGTTGCCCGACCGGTCCACATCCGCGATGTTGAAGGCAGGCGCGCCGTTCGTGAAGTTGTTTCCCGGGATATTGATGCCCGGGATGCCGAGTTGAGTGGCGAAGGGGGTATTCCCATTGTATTTCTGATCGATCACGTTATAGCGGTAATAGCCGATCCGCCAGTCCATCAGCAGCTTCGGATTCACCGCAATGTCCATGCCCGCGGCCAGGCTGTCATCCGCGCCTTTGGAGTTGCCGCCGTACCCGCCAATCCCAAATCCGGCGCCGCCCGCCGGACCGAACAGCGTCGTCCCGGAAAGAATATTGGTGAAGCGGCTGAAGCGCGTGAAAGCGTGCATCCCCGACTTGATCTGATCGTCGACGCGCACGTCCCACTGATTGTTGTTGAACAGCCCTGTGCCGCTGGCTGAGTAGTTGCTCTTCAGTCCGCTAAAACTGTTGGCCGCTACCGTACCGCTATTGGGTGGGTATTTGGCCAGCAGCTTGAACAGCGCCATCGCCTGCGGCGACAACTGAGACGCGGGGATCACATTGCCCGGATAAGGAGTGGTGGCGTTCTGGTAGATCAGCGGAGCCGTCGTGCTGCCAAGGATTCCCAGCGCGTACTGGCTGAAATCGCATCCGGCAACCCCGGTCACCGTCGCTTCCGTACCGAGACAAGTGTTCAGCAGATGCGCCGTCGGAACCGTTTGCTGTGCCGACGTTCCCACCTTCTGCCGCACGCCCTGGTAATCGCCAAAGAAGAACAGCTTGTCTTTGAAAATCGGGCCGCCGATCGACCCGCCAAACTGATTCTTCAGTCCAGGAGCGAATTTCGAAGCCGGAGGCTGCGTGTAAGGATCGCGGGCCAGATTAGCATTGCTCTCGCGATAATCGAACGCGCTGCCGTGAAACTGGTTCGTGCCGGATTTCGTCTGCGCGTTCACGAACGACGAGACCGCCTTGCCGAATTCCGCGTCGAAGTTCTGCGTCGTGATCTTCGTCTCCGAGATCGCATCCAGCGGCGGATTGATCACGATAATGCCCAGAATCGGATCCTGATTGTCGGTGCCGTCCAGCTGAAACGCCACGCCGCCGAACGCCTGCCCGTCTACCTGAATTTGTTTGCTGGCCTGCGGATTCTCATCCGACGCATGGCTCCACGGCAGCGGCTGCGCGCCCGGCAGCAGCATCTGCAGGTTCGTAAAGTTGCGGTCCGGGATCGGCAGATCCTCGACTTCCTTGGTCGTGAACTGCGTCGCCACGTCAGCGCGATCCGTCTTCAGTTCCGGAATCGTGTCCGCGTTCACCGTCACCGTCTGCGCCGCGCTCCCGGCTTTCAACTGCGCGTCGATCTTCGGCGACGTATCCGCCGCCACCTGGATTCCATTCGCGATGAACGTCGTGAATCCGTTCATCTCCACCTTGACGTTGTAGGTGTCCGGAATCAGGTGCTGAGCCTGATATTCGCCGGACTCGTTGGACTTGACAACGGTCGACGTGCCCTTCGAGACGTCGGTTACCGTGATCGTCGCATTGGGAATCACGGCGCCCGTCGCATCGGTCACCGTCCCGTAGATCGATCCGTATACCGCCTGGGCGTGTGAGCTTGTCGAGAAGACGAGAGCAGCAGCGATTGCACAGACTGCGAACAGTCTGGATACCCTAAAGGCCACCTTCATGACTGCCTCCAAAACGTGCTTGCGCTTCCGCCTGCCTTTCGTTCGCGGCAAAGTCGGAAGCTGACTCTTTTCGAGTTATTGTTATCTGCTAAGTGAGCGTCGAAGGACGGGTCATTTCTGCGCATTGACCTCGTCCGGGGAAAACCTTGCGTCTAATCACCGACGGAACAAAGACCAGGAATGGATAAGACCAGGGCCAGATGCGGCGCGTTGCTGGAGATAGCCGCACCAGATTTTCGACTGACTACTAAGGCTGCCACTGTAGGCAACGGCGGTTCGCATTGTCAAGTTGAATGTCACGAACGGAGCGGCGCAAACGACAGGCTCGCAACATATCTGAAGGCCGCGTCATTATCGTTTGCGCACGCACTCAGCCGCTGAATCGATTTACGAACGCGCAGCTTTTCTGCGGCCCTGAGAGTTCCATTCGAGGTACCCGTGCTACCGTCGCGTAGCGCGGAGATCGGTCGCACCGCCGTCACGCCTCTTCGCCGCAGTAACTGTGGTCTGACCTTTGGAACCACTTTGCATCTTGCGGGAAAAACTCGGATCCGAACGCCTTGTCAGGGCACGGCCTCACAATCTGCGGAAGAACTCGCGTCCGAAGCGCTTTGTATCAGGGCACGGTTTTAGCCCCTGAGGGATGATCCGTGCCTCATGTGCTGCGTCAGCAGCACAGCGGTAGAAGCCACGGCCTTCAGGCCGTGGAACAAGGGAACGACATCCCCGGGCTTTAGCCCCGGAAAACTGGCGCGAGGGCGCCCCGCCTTGTGTCAGGGCACGACATCAGTCGTGCCGTTAAGCGCTTTTCAAATCGGGGGTTTTCCCCTGAAGGGATGAATCCCTCGACTACTTTTTCCGTAGCCGTTAGGACTTCAACCGCGGTCTCAGACTTCGCGCTGCGTCACTCGCCCGCTGCCCGAATCCGTCGCACCAGCTCCGTCGGATAAATCGGCTTCACCAGCACTGCGTACGGTTTCTCGCAGCGCAGCAGCTGCTGCCTCAGCTCGTAGATGTCCGCCAGTGCCGACAGGATCAGCACACGGCACCCGGCGTGCCTCTCGCAAATCCTGCTCGCCGCCTCGACGCCGTTCAGATCCGGCATAGCGTAATCGACCAGCAAAATGTCCGGCCGCCACTCCAAAGCCTTTTCCACGGCGGCGATCCCACCGTACACGCACACCGCTTCGATTCCCTCTTTGCTCAGGATGATGCGAATCGTCTCGGCGATGTTCTTCTCATCGTCCGCCACCAGCACCCGCAGGCGGCCGCCCTCAGCCTCTGCATGCAGTTGTTGCTCCGGTGCACTCATAATCTGCGCAGGCCCATTTGCACGAGCTGGTTTTGGCTCAGTTCGAAATCGCCCATGAAGGCGATATACGTTCCCCGGTATTCGTCCTCACGCAGCACCAGCCATCGCTCGTCAAACGCGCCCAGAGCGGACTGCAGGGCCTTCAGCAGCTCGTCAGACGACACGAACTCGGCAGGCTGGAATCTTGCATCCCCGCAATACGCAACGATCCGGAAGCACGACTGCTTCTCGGTCTGCGTGTGCTGCACGATGAGGTGAACGGAATTTGAGCTGGAGTCCTGCATCATCCGATCTGCTCTCGCCCGCACGCATGAGCGCGTAGCCGCCGGTCATGGACCGCGGAACGAATCACATGCTGAACGGAGGTCTTACTACGACTGGAAACAATATTCGAAAGTTCGAATATTGTTGATAATATACTAACCCATGCCGGACTCGCTGCGACAATTCAAGGCCGAGATCTTCCAGGCGCTCGCCCACCCCACCCGCATCGCCATCCTCGAGCAGTTCCGCGATGGCGAACTAACTGTCTCCAGCTTCGTCGAGCGGCTCGGGGCTCGAACAGGCCAACCTCTCCCAGCATCTCTCCCTGCTGCGCGCCCGCCAGATCGTCGTCACCCGCAAGGTCGGCAACCAGGTCTTCTACTCCGTGCGCGACCGGGTCATGATCGAGCCTCCTCGACCTCATGCGCCGTTACTTCCACCGGCAGGTGGGCGAATCCATGGCGCTGCTCGAGGAAATGGAAAGAGCAGACCGCAATTCATGAGCTTCTCCCCGAACTGGCCCCGCGCTCCGTTTCTTCGCTGCGCAACTACTCTGTCCGAAGCTTCAGCCACGACTTCGGCGCCAGCATCACAGTTGTCATCCTGAGCGAAGCATCCGAATTGTTGCGCGTTGTTCGCGCAACATCATTGAAACCGCGAGTCGAAGGACCTGCATTTAGGCCGCGCACCCGCGCCCCCCTCCCGCCTCCATGACAATCTCTTCATCCGCGATCACCGCGCGCTCCCCCACACGTCTCAATCTGTAACCTAATAGGAGGAGCCTCTCCCGTTTGACCCCTCGCCCGTTCGCAGGCCGCGTCCTCGCCATACTGCTCGCCGGCAGCATGATCCCCATGCCGTCGGCCCTCGCCTCCGCCCAGCAGACGCGCTATCAGGTCGATCCCGCCCACAGCACCGTCCACTTCGCGCTCGGCGACACGCTGCACCACTTCGGCGGAGTCTTCCAGATCGCCTCGGCCAACATCGTCTTCGACCCTGCCTCGCGCCAGATGAGCGGCAGAATCGTCGTCGACGCCGCCACCGGCGACAGCGGCAGCCATGCCCGCGACAAGCGCATGAAAAACGACGAACTCCAGGCGCAGGCCTTCCCCAGCATCGTCTTCGAGCCGAAAACCTTCGCCGGCGACCTCTCGCTCTCCGGCTCCTCGCAAATCCAGGTCAGCGGCCTCTTCACGCTCGTCGGCCAGTCGCACCCCATCACCGTTCCCATGACCATCCAGATCGACGGCACCCGCTGCACCGCCACCGGCCAGTTCGACGTCCCCTACATCGACTGGGGCCTCAAAGATCCCAGTATGCTGATGGTCAAAATGCAGAAACAGGTCCGCATCGACCTCACCCTCACCGGCATCCTGAGTTCCGCCGCGTCGTGAGCGAAGCACGTACGAGATGTTTCACCAGTGCGCGCCTTCGCTCTGGCCGCATTCAGGGGATAACCCCGGCTGCACGGTTCTGCTTCCGGTGAAATAACTTGTATCGGATGTCCGGCCAAAATTCATCGCCAAACCCACCAACGACTCCCCAGGCAAGGCCCACAGCGAATCGATTCATGGTCAAGCCGAAGCCGCGGCTGGGTGGAGGGTAATAAGCATTGGCGACTGAAGCGCTGGTCAGCAGACCCGCTATGTTGGACCAGTTGAATTGGCGAGCGCCCCGGTCGCTCCTGATGGAAAACTGCTGCTCCGCAGAGTAGGCAATGCGGCTCGCGACCGGCCCCCGGCCGCGCCGGAAATATCGAGGATCCTGGTTCAGCACGGCGCAAAAAGTCATGGCGGCAAATCCGCCGCTTGTCGCGTCCAGCAGTTCCGCGCCGTAACGTTTTCCGAATCCGGCGGCGCCCCGGCCGTAGGCGGGAAATTCGTCGTTTGCCTGACTGACACCGGCATCGATTCCGCTGGTGAGAAGTACAAACGGATCGAATGCCTGACGCTCGGCGAGTCTGAATTTTTGCCTCTTCGTCATTGCAGGAGCATCCTGCCGGTTCGTCACTCCGAACGCAGGCATCACAAATGCGACGCGCTCATGCTCTTCGTGGACAGGGGCAATTCCAGAATCCTGCGCGGCGTTTTCCTGGTTTTGTGACAGAGGAGCAGAACCGGGTGCGAGGTCCTGCGCGAAACTTGCAGAGGAGAACCCGCATTGCGCTATCGCCAGTAACAGGATCCCGCACGCAAATTCACAGCGCGGCCACAGCAGGAAGCAGGCCCGGGATAATCCTGTCGATGTCATCTGGCTCGCAGTACGCCGGGAAAACACAGCTTTGCGGCATTCTCTGCCCCCGACGCAGCAGAGTTCGGTGACTGCGATCACAACCTTTGTAATTCGATAGTGCCGTCAAAAACCTTCTGTCGATCGTGGACGTGCCACTTTCGCCATCCAGTCGACTAACCGCAGGAAATTACCCATCTCTCGCAGCCCGTTGCCGGCGCCCGCAGCAGCAACAGAGCGCCCTGACTCCTCTGCTAACCTTCCGGAATGCCCCCGTCCCACGGCCGCTCCCTGCGCGCTCACCTGCTCCTGCTCGCCGTCGTCTGCATCTGGGGATCCACCTTCGTCGTCGTCAAAAACGCGCTCGCCGACGTCTCGCCGCTGCTCTTCAACCTCATCCGCATGTGCCTCGCCTTCGTCTGCCTGGTCGTCATCTATCGCGGACACCTCGGGCGCATCAATCGCCGCGCCATCCTCAGCGGCGCGACCATCGGCTTCTGTCTCGCCATGGGATACCAGTTCCAGACCGCCGGCCTTCGCCTCACCACGCCTTCGAAATCCGCCTTCATCACCGGAATGGTCGTCGTGCTCGTCCCGCTGCTCTCCGCCATCCCCCGTCTGCGCCCCCGCACCTCGTCGGCGCCCGCCTGGAACGCCTGGTGCGGCGCGCTCATCGCCTTCATCGGCATCGTCCTGCTCACCACGCCCGCCGGAGCCGCCTTTGACTTCCGCGCCATCAATCTCGGCGACCTGCTCACCTTCGGCTGCGCTCTCGGATTCTCGCTCCACGTCCTCGCTCTCGCGCATCTCGCGCCGCGTTTTCCCTTCGAGCAGCTCGCCATTCTCCAGATCGGCTTCTGCGCCGCCTTCATGGCCGTCAGCATGCCGCTCCTCGAGCATCCCTGGATTCGCTGGTCGCCGCGCGTCATCGTTGCATTGCTGATCACCGCCGTCCTCGCCACCGCCGTCGCCTTCGCCGTTCAATCCTGGGCGCAGCGCTATCTCCCCGCCACGCACACCGCGCTCATCCTCGCCCTCGAGCCCGTCTTTGCGTGGATCACCTCCTTCCTCGTTCTCGGAGAACGGCTTGGCCGCCGCAGCGCCGCCGGAGCGCTCCTCATCCTCGCCGGCATCGCCCTTACCGAATTAATCCCCGCCCCCGTGCAACCCACCGCGCACGAAGGCGTCCCACTCACGTAGGGATGGGCCGCGCAAAAGCATCTTTTAAACCCGTTCTCCGCGGCCTGCGTCTAATGGCGATAAGCGCGGATCGGGACTAAACCCTGGCGGCCGGTGTACGCGGGCTGAGGTGTAAAACCCAATTTGCTCATTTCAAAGGCTCTATACTGGAACAGGTTGTGCGTCCCGGAAGCCCTTCACGATTGATGAGGTAAGACTCGAATGAAAGCTCTGTTTGGGCGGTTTCGGTATAACCGTCTCGCTTCGACCTTCACGCTCCTGGCTACCCTCTCCGCCGGCATCCTCGTCGGCTCTGTCGTAGCCCACTCGGTTCGGGGTCAGGAAACTCAGGTCAACAGCTCGGACGCTACGCCGCTCAAAATCCCGGCTGCGCGCCAACTGTCCACCGACTTCACCCGTATCGCGCATGAAGTTGCCCCGGCCGTCGTCAACATCAACACCGAAATCCTGCCCAAGCAGCAACAGCAGCGCCGCCGCATGCCCCATGGCTTTGGACAGCCCATGCCCCAGCAGCCGCCCGACAATGGTCCGGGCGACGACGATCAGGGTCCCCAGGCCGGACCCGGCGGACCAGGTGGTCAGGGCGGACCGGGCGGCCAGGGCGGTCTGCAGGACTTCTTCAATCGCTTCTTTGGCATGGGTCCCGACGGCCAGCCTGGTGAGGACGGCGGCGGCCAGGAGCGCGAATCCCTCGGCTCCGGCTTCATCGTCGATCCCCGCGGCTACATCATCACCAACAACCACGTTGTCGATAAGGCCGATCGCATCTTCGTCACCCTCGCCGGCGATCCGGTCGGCAATCTGGGACGTCCCGCGAAGGTCGTCGGCGTCGATAAAGCCACCGACGTGGCCGTCATCAAGATCCAGACCGATAAGCCGCTGGCTACCGTGAAAATGGGCAACTCCGACGGCGTTGAAGTCGGCGACTGGGTCCTTGCCATCGGTGAGCCCTTCGGCCTGCAGTCCACCGTCACCGCCGGCATCATCTCCAGCAAGAACCGCAGCGTCGACCGCGGCACCACCGGCGAGTTCCAGCACTTCCTGCAGACCGACGCCGCCATCAATCCCGGCAACTCCGGCGGCCCGCTGCTCGACATGGCCGGCGAAGTCATCGGCATGAACACTGCCATCTTCACCCAGTCCGCAGGCAACGAAGGCATCGGCTTCGCTATGCCTTCCAACAGCGTCATCAATGTCTACAACCAGCTCATCGGACCCACACACAAGGTCGTCCGCGGCAGCATCGGCATCAGCTTCCAGCCCAATCCGCCCAGCGCCGTCGCTCGCGTCTACGGATTCAAAACCGGCGTCATCATCAGCGCGGCCCCATCCGGCCTCCCCGCCGCACAGGCCGGACTGAAGGCCGGAGACATCATCACCTCAATTGACAACAAGCCCGTCAAGGACGGCGATGAACTGGTCGCCATCATCTCCGAGTACAAGCCCGGAACCAGCATCGACATCGGCTACCTCCGCAATGGTCAGCAGATGCACGCCAAAGTAACGGTTGGCGAGCGCGAATCAGTCATCGCAAAGATGAACAACGCCGAGTCCAGCGAGGGCGAAGAGGGGCCGAACCAGAACCCCGGCAACGCCAGCCCGGCCAAGCTCGGCATCACCGTCTCCGACCTGCCCCAGGGCGCGCCGGCCGGCCTGCACGGCGTCATCATCCAGGGTGTCAAGCCGGGCTCTTTTGCCGATGAGATTGGCGCCGGGGATTTCCAGGGCTCCGTCATCGTGTCGGTTAACAAGCACCCCGTCAACAACGTACAGGACTTCCAGAAGGCCGTCGCCGCCCTCCACTCCGGGGACGACGTGGTCCTGGAGATTGTCAACCCGCAGAATCCGAGCAGGGGCAATAACTACCTGGGCGGCACACTTCCGTAACCGCGCATCAGAAACCATGGCGTTTGGGTCCCCCGAAAGTGGGGGGCTTCCCAGCCATGGTTTTTGTTGCGTTTCGGGGCATTCCCTTATACCCTTGCACGATAAGTTCGCCGATTAGCCACAATTTAGAGGTACACCCCCTATGGCTTCTTTCAGGACAAGCCAGGTGCTTGTGCTTGGCGCTTTCCTGCTGGCCACTCCGGCATTTGCCACGCGCACCCACCGGGCAGCAACATCGGGCCACACGCACCACCGGGTCAGCCATCATCACCAGCTGCGCGGCCAGCGCGCCATCGACTCCGACCGCGCCCGCGAAATCCAGGAAGCGCTCATCCGCGAGCACTACCTCACCGGACCCGCCTCGGGCCAGTGGGACTCGACCACCGAATCCGCCATGCAGAAATTCCAGGCGGACCACGGCTGGCAGACCAAACTCACTCCGGACTCCCGCGCCCTGATCAAACTCGGCCTCGGGCCGAAGGAAGACACAGCCCAGGCAGCACCCGCCGCTCCGGTTTCCTCGGTAGCGCCGCAGCCCGCGAGCACGCCACCGCCAGCCCCGGCCACCGGAACCCTGGCCGACGCCCACACCCTCCAGAACTAGAAACCAGGCAATAGGCAATAGGCAGAAGAAGTTCTATTGCCTATTGCCTATTGCCTGCTGCCTGCCCCAACAAATCTGAGACTCCAGTTACGCGACCCTGCTATCCTGAACTTATAAAGTAATAGTCAGAGAGAAAGCCTCGCACCCAGTGCGGGGCTTTTTATTTGCAACGAATCCGGGTGCCCCATGTCTCCCGCTGTTGGAGACATGGGACAGCGCGAAAGCGCCAGCATTTCGTCAGGCGCTTTGAAGGGGCACGGCTTCAGCCGTGCCGTTAGGCAGTTCCAAATTACCGGGCATTAGCCGCTGAGGGATGATCCGCGCGTTATGTGCTGCGTCAGCACCACGGCGGTAGAAGCCACGGCCTTCAGGCCGTGGAACAAGGGAACGAGAATTTTCGGGCTTCAGCCCCGGCCACGAAAGAGGATCGAAATGGAAGACGAAGCGCGCAAAGACCTCCGCTGCATCGAGCTCACCCTCAGCGGACGCCCCTGCCGCAGCAAACCCGTCGCAGAACGCGACCGCTGCTACATCCACGGCCTCTTCCGCGCGCTCAACGACGGCCGCTCCACGATCGACATCCCGCTGCTCGAAGATCCCCAGGCGATCCTTTACGTCTACTCGCAGGTCGCCCGCGCCCTCGCCCAGGGAGCGATGCCCGCCGCCAACGCCAACGGCATCATCCGCTGCTGCAAAGGCGCCGAGCGCCTGCTCGAAGAGCAACGGAAGCGCGAGCAATTCGAAGAGCGAAAGCGAGCCAGGCAGGGCTCAGAGCGCAAAGCACAGAGCTCAGCCGGCGGCGCAGGCACTCCCCATCCCGAGCGGGATCAAACAGATGCCACAGTCCCCCCGAAAATCGACGATTGCGAAGAAACCGGGTGCCCCATGTCTCCCGTAGTTGGAGACATGGGTGGTGGCGAGTGCTCCGCAGCCTGTTCTGAGCGACAGTCGAACGACTCTCCCGCCGTTGAAGACATGGATGCCGCCGGGTGCCCCATGTCTCCCGTAGTTGGAGACATGGGTTTCGACCCACCGCAACCCTGGAAGGTCGAGCGCCCGCTCCCCGTCGTGCCCCCTCCCCAGTTCGCCGATGCCCCGGAGAAGTTCCGGCGCACCATCGAACGTGTGAGCGACCAACGCCTGGACGCGAACCTCCGTCGCGACCGCGCCATTCGCGCCCGCGGTGGCCGCGCCACCGACTTCTACCAAAAAGACGGTGAGGGAGTCCGCTGCGACATCCGCGACAGGCTGGTGTGACGGTGCTCGCCGGCTGCAGTATTGACTCTCCTGGCATCCGGCACTACTATGCCGCCACCTCCCCTCCTGGAGGTGCCCTGTGTCTTTTCAAGGAAAGCATGCCCTGATCACGGGAAGTTCTCGCGGCATCGGGCGCGGCATTGCGCTCAAGCTCGCGGAACAAGGAGCTCGCGTTGCCATTCACTATTACCGGAACCGCGAGGCCGCTGAAACCACGCTGGAGAGAGTTCGCAAAGTCGGTTCCGACGGTTTTCTGGTGCAGGCTGACGTGTGTCGGCCTGACGAGGTTCGACGAGTTTTTCAGCAGGTCCGGAAGGAGTTCGGCTCGCTGGACATCTTTGTCAGCAACGCGCGTACCGAAGCGCCAACCTTCTACCAGGGGCCGATGGATATCACCCTCGAGAAGTGGGACACGGCCATGGACTCCCAGGCCAAGGCCTTCCTCGTGGCCGTGCGTGAAGCGGTTCCGCTCATGTCCCGCGGTGGGCGCATCATTGCCATTACCTTCGCGCCCGGCGGACGATTCGGAAGCTGGCAGCCCTGGGTCGCCATGGGAGCCGCCAAAGCTGCTCTTGAAGTTCTGGTGCGTTATTTTGCCGTGGCTCTGGCTGATCGCGGCATTACGGTCAATTCCATCAGCCCCGGCTGGGTCGAGGACAGTGTGCTGAACAGTTTGCCCGAAATGTTTCAGACCGGACTGCGTGAGTGGCAGGAATCCGGCTGGACGCCCATGGGCCGCCTCGGCAAGCCGGCCGATGTCGCCAACGCTGTCTCGCTTCTCTGCTCCGACGAAGCTGCCTGGATCACGGGCGATCTGATCGAGGTGGACGGCGGCGCGTCGCTCGTCGATGGACATTTGCCACTCGAATTTCAGGGCATTGCCAAAGCAAAATCATCGGCGGTTGCTGATTAACGGAGGAACGACCGGAGGTACAGTGCTGAAGCTGCTCGCCGCAACATTGCTGTTAACTCTTCCCGCGCCTTTGCAATGACGCCGGGTGCCCCATGTCTCCTGACCTTAGAGACATGGGGTATTGACTACGGAAGACTTCCGAGTCAGGCACTACGGCTACTGGCGACCGGCTACTGGCGACTGGCCACTGGCGACTGGCCACTGGCACCGAGCCTCGAACTGCGCTCTCGTACACTACAACCATGCCACCCTCCACCACGACCATCCGGGTTCGCTATGCCGAAACCGATCAGATGGGCGTGGCCTATTACGCGAACTACTTCATCTGGTGCGAAATTGGACGCGTCGAGCTGCTCCGCCAGCTCGGCTTCGACTACAAGGACATGGAACTCGAGCACGCCTGCCATCTGCCGGTCGTCGAAGCCAACTGCCGCTACAAATCGCCGGCGCGCTACGACGATGTGGTGCTCATCGAGACGCGCGTCGCGGCCCTGCGCAGCTCGGTCATCAAGTTCGCTTATCGCCTGCTGTGCACGCGCGAGCCGGATGCCGGCCCCGTCCTGCTCGCCGAGGCCGAGACCGTCCACGTCGTCGTCGATCGCGAGATGCGCAAGTGCCCCATGCCCGAACCATATTTTTCCGTCATCCGCCGCAGCATGGACCAGGAGACCCTTCCGGCGGTTTAGAATTCCTCCCGAACCTGATTTGCTGTCGAAACATCAGGAACGGAGAGAGCCATGCCGATTATTAATGTGAAGCTGGTTGAAGGCGTGCTTCGGACCGAACAGAAACATCAGTTGCTGTCGAAGCTGACCGACGCAGTTGAGTCGGTCTATCCCGGGCTGCGCGATGTGACATTCGTGACCATTGAGGAGGTCAGCGACTGGGGCATTGGCGGTCAGGCTATCACCGCCCAGAAAGTGGCCGCGCATGCGGAGAAAAACCTGAAGCCGGCCTGAGGGGCCGCCAACAGGGAGCGCCGGGAATCCCCCGCCCGCGTTCCCGCAATCCAATCTGCAGAGTCATTTGCGAGAGGACCATGCATAAAGGCAAAGCGTTGTTGTCAGCGGGCGTGCTCTGCGCCCTCGCCTCCACCCTGCTCAGCGGATGCGAAACCGGCCGCGTCAACAAGCTGCACTCTCGCTACGAGCACACCATGGACGTCACCACCAGCCCGCACCCCAACCCCGAATACGCTTCGGTCACTGGAGACGAAGTGCCCGTCCCCGGCTCGCCGACCGCCTCCGGTCCGGACGGCCTGCAGCCCCTCCTCGACAATCAGGCCCGCAAGAGCATCGGCACCGAGAAGGGCAAACCCACGCCCCCGCGCCAGCAGGTGAAGGACCCGTTCATCCGCCAGTAGCCAGAGCCGCCCGCCAGACCTGAATGCCCCGGCTTTGCTGCGGTATCATGGCCGCCGGGAGTGTCGCCGAGCCTCCCCCGGAGGCACACACATCCTCACCTTGCTCCAGGCCGTTACGCTTCTGATCTCGGCAACCCTGCTCGCGCCCGCGCCCGCGTCGTCGCAGACGGCTCCCGATGCGGCCGGCGTGCTGCAGTCCGTGCGCGCCGCGGCGCTCGCCTGGTCCGGCAAGTTGCCGGACTTCATCTGCACCCAGACCACGCACCGCGATGTATGGAATACCAATAATCCGACGCTCCTGGGCACGGGCATCAGCGGAGCTGGTCCGCTCGGCTCGGCTCCCACGCCGGCAGCACGCTCCGGCCAGGACATCACCGAGCAGGTCACCTACATCGGCCAGAAGGAGAGCTATCAGGTACTCTCCATCGACGGCAGGAAAGTCAGCGGCGTAAACCACCTCCAGCTGCAGGGGGCAATCACGGCCGGCGAGTTCGGCAGCGCGTTGCACGACATCTTCGATCCCGCGTCGCGCACCACCTTCACGCCGGGCAGGATGGCCAGCGTCCATGGGCGGCGCGCCTGGGTCTTCGACTTTCGCGTACCAAAGGAGTACGGCAACATCGTGATCCTCCACCAGCCCGACCGGGAAGTCGTCGTGCCTTACTCCGGCCAGATCTTCGTCGATCCGGCCGCCCTAAATGTGCTGCGGATCCACTCCGTGCTGGAACTCCCGCCGGGCCTGCCGCTGCTGCACGCGGAGACTACCGTGGACTACCGGCTTGTCAGCATCGCAGGACGCAAATACAACCTGCCCTGGCACTCCGAAGTGCGCCTGCAGGACCTGACCAGCATGTATGACAACACCATCGACTTCAGGCACTATCACGAATTCGTCGCCGAAACGAAGATCCTCCGCGACCCCGGCACGCACTGAGTCAGGGCGTGGTCGCGCCCGGCACGCTGACCAGCGCATCGGCGGGAATCGGATCGAGCGGCGCTGCCGGACCGTCCCAGTAGAGCACCGGCTGGCCGGCAGGACCAGCGGTTGAGTTCTCAATGCCGGTGCCAATCTCGATATGAATCCGGTGCAGCCCCGCCTGCAGCGCGGCGGTCAGCTGCGTGGGCTGCACCGCATCGCCGAAGAAGCCGCACACCTGCATCCGCAGTTCCGGATTGGCCGCCGCCGGTAGATCATCGATCTGCAGCTTCGCTCTGCGGCTGGTGAGGAGAGTGATCGTATAACCACCGTCGGCTGGGACCCGCAGCCATCCATCCCACGCGGCGCCCTGCCCATTGGCGAGCAGCGCCCGATGCAGTCCCGTGAAGGCCTGCAGTGGCGGTGCAGCAGGCTGCAGACTCCGCGCGACGACAACTGACCGCGACGCCCAGACATCGTCCTGCCCCGCTTTTGACGCCCGCAGCAGGACGCGAAACCGTCCCGACCCATCGAGCAGTGTACCGTGCGTATCCGGGAACGCATGCCGCACCACGGTGCCCTCGGCCTTTGTTCCATCGCCAAATAGCCAGGTGTAGCGCCATCCCTCAGACGGTCGAATCACCTGGAAGCCAACTGCACGCCCCGGCCGGATCAGCCCGGCGTCGTAGTCGAAGTCAGCGCTCGCCGCCCCCGGCGCATACCCCGGCTCCGCAGCGCCGCTGCGTACCTGGAGCGGCATGTCTGCATCCGAAGCCGCGACCTTGCCCAGCGTCCGTACGCCGTCGAGTTGGATCCCGCTCACGTCGCCCTCAATCATCGAGGGCACCATCGGCGGCCCATCCATCGCGGTGATGTTCGAGAAGGTCCAGTCGTGCACTCCTGGATTCGGCTGCTGGATACGCACCAGGGAGTAGTAATCCTCGAGGCGAATGTCGCTGATGCGGTAGTCAGTGTGCTCCCCCGCGCCTTCCGGGTCCGCCCACAGCTCAAAGAACGCGAAGGGCACCACGCAGCCGCCATACCCCGTATGGATCACGTCCAGGTTGCGCATCACCACGTGCGCGCTGCGGAAGGTCTTCTTCGGCCAGCCCACGCGCACGGTATTCGAAATGCTCGTCGAGACCACGCTGTCCTCGATGGTGATGTTGGTGACGTCCTTGCCCGGCAGGCGCATCGCGTCCTCGCTGTAGCCATCCCAGTTCCCCTGGATCGCAAACACGTCGTCGGAGGCGCGGAAGAAGCAGTTGCGCACGGTGGTGTCGCCGCCGCCCAGCCAATCCATGCCGTCCTGGTTTGCGTCGCGCGGATGCCCGCCGATCACGTTGACGTTGTAGTAGCCGATCTGGCGAGAGTCCTTCATCTGGATCTGCCAGGTCCGGCTGCGCACGACACACGTGATTCCCTCGATCGCGATGTTCTGCGCCTCGTCCATGGTGATGCAGTGCCACGCGCGCAGCTGCTGCCAGCCGGTGTCAGTGCTGTACTCCTGCGGCCCGTCGTAGATCACCATCCCGCGTCCCCACACGCGTACATCGCGCGCCTGCCAGAAGGTCAGCGATCCGAAGACGACGGCACCGGGCGCGAGATAAATCCGGTCGCCCGACTGCGCTTCGATCTCCTCGCGATGGACGCCGGGGCCGTAGTAGCGGACGCCGGGCGTGTCGCTGGTCACGTGTGATTTATCCGGTGGGCTCCCCAGCAAAAACAGCATCTGCGAGTCGGCAAAGTGATCGCCCGGCCTCGCAATCGACAGCTTCACCGGCCCCGGAATTCGAAACGTGATCGTCGCCCCATTGCGCCGCGGACGAATCCCGTAGCGCATCGGCTGCACTTCCACCCCGCTATCCCAGTAGTGCGGGTCGGGCCCACGCACCGACACCGTCGCCGGCCCATTCAGATCGAAATTCAGCAGGTAGTAGCTCGACGCCGCATGCACCACCGGCGTCTGGTGGCCATTAATGGTGACGACGAAGTAGTCGGACCGAACTTCCTCAGGAATGGCCGCGATGCCGACCGTTGAAGCGGCGAAAGACGTCGCCGCGTGAAGAAATGCCAGGCCGAGAAGGAACCGCAGGAAAGCGCGCGTCACCGGATGGAAGCCAACTTCCCTTTCGCCAGCTCAACTTCTTCGTGACTCATCAGCGCCCCTCAACCCTAATGTCCTACACCCATACCCGCCGTCACATCACTTCCGGAGCATCGATCCCCAGCCACGCCAGCGATCGAACCAGCTCCCGCTGCGTCACCGCCGCTGTCGCCAGCAGCAGTTGTTTCCGCGCGGGATCTTCCTCGCTGAGGATGTGGTGCAGGCGGTAAAAATTACTGAAGTCCTGTGCCAGCTGAAAAGCATGCTTGGCCAGATAAGCCGGCTCCGCGGTCCCGATGCATTGCTCCAGCAGCAGCGTCGTCTTCGCCGCGCGCAGCCACACTTCCCAGATGCCCTCGCTGCCTTCGCCGCTCAGATACGGGGCCGCATCGATTCCGGCCAGCGACTGCAGCGCCTCCTCGGGCGTGGTGCCCGCCTTCCGGAAGATGCTACGCGTGCGCACCACGGCGTACTGCAGATACGGCCCGGTCTCGCCTTCGAAGCTCAGCGCATCTTTGAAGTCGAAGGCGATCACTGAATTCCGCGTGTAACGCAGCATGAAGTACCGCAGCGCGCCTACGGCAATATCGCGCGCCGTCTGCTCGCGCTCGGCCTCGCTCAGTTCGGGATGCCGGCTCTCCACCTCAGCGTACGTTGCCGCCAGCAGCTTGTCGATCAGGTCATCGGCCTTGACTCCGAATCCTTTGCGTCCTGAGACCTCGATGTAGGGCCGCGCGCGATCCTCTTCCGAGACCTCGTATCCCAGCTCCATCGCGCAGCGTGGTGTTAGCGCCACCATTTCGTAGGAGAAGTGCGTGTAGTGGGCCGCCTGCTCCGTGTATCCCAGACCACGCAGCGCCTCAATCACGTTGGCCTGCGGATCCGACTGGCGTGAGTCGATGACGTTGTAGATCGCCTGCGCCCCGCCGAAGTCCGGGTGATCCGGCTCGCCGTGCATCGCCGAAATCCAACAGTCGCGGTCGCCGTATTGGAAGAAGCGCCGGTAGGCGAAGTCCCGCCCCAGCAGCCCAAATTTCCAGAGGTGATAAGCGATGTCCTTGCCAACGTAGGTCACGGTGCCATTGGAGCGCACAATAACTTTGGCGTCCTCATCCGGACCGGAAGCAGCCTCTTCGGCCTCATCTTCGTCTCCATCACGCTGGCCAAGCGGGCCGCCCGCCCGGCCAGGACGCTTCATCACCCAGCAGCCCTTGTTCTTCCCTTCCGTCTCCAGGTAGAGAACGCCCTTTGCCTTCAGCTGCTCAAACGCTGAATCCCAGAAATGGAGGTGTAGGATCTCGCTCTCGCGCGGCAGCAGGTCGTATTCGATGTCCAGCCGCAGCATGGTCTCGAGATGCCGCCGCAGGATCGCCGTCGAAATCCGGTCGGCAATCTGCGCCAGCTCGTTCCCGCCTGCCTCGATGGCGTGCAGCGTGTCCAGCCGCAGCTTTTTTCGCGCTGTGGTTTCCGCCGGCTCCGCTTCGTACCATTGCGAGACGCGCGCATACAGGTCCCAGCAGTAGTAGTCGATGCGCTCGCCATCGCCGGCCAGCTCCGCCATGAGCTCTTCCACACCGGCCAGGTTCAGCGCCTCCAGATGCACCAGTCCGACCACAACATCCGCGACCTGCACGCCGGTATTGTCGATGTAGTTCTGCACATCGACCTTCTGCCCGGCCGCGCGCAGCAGGCGCACAAACGTGTCGCCGAGGATCGCGTTCCGCAGATGTCCCACATGCGCTGCTTTGTTGGGATTGATGCTGGTGTGCTCCACCAGGGCGTGGACCGGGTGCAGCGGCGCCGCCTCACAGGTGCTGATCGCGAATGCCTTCACCGAGGCGGAGCGGTCCAGCCGCGCATTGATGTACCCCGCGCCGGCCACTTCGAAGGCCAGGAATCCAGGCACCACGCCCAGGCCAGCGACCACCTCTTCGGCAATCTTGCGCGGCGGCTTGCGGAGCTTGCGCGCCAGCTCAAAGGCCAGCGGCGTCGCATATTCCCCGAACCGCAGGTCGGGCGGCTGCTCGAGCACCACATTGTCGACTTCGATCTGATACAGCTCGCGCAGCGTGGCGCGCAGCCGCTCTGCCAGCTGTTTTTGCTGAGCTAAGTACACGCGAGGACCACCGGAAGAGAAGGAAAATAGCCCTGATTTTCTTCTGCATCTTAACAGGCGGTTCGCAGCGGCGCGAACCGCTCGCTTCGGCGATCCGCGCTTCCGCAGAAATTGATATCGTCTCAGTGACTCCCTTACTCAAAGAACAAGGGTTGTGCTGCATCCCATCCCAGGCGGAGAAACCGTGCGTTTTCGCTGGATCGCTTTCCTCTTTGTCCTCACGCTCTGCTGGCTCGCGGCGATCGCGCAGGGCCCAAGCGTGCCCGCGCGGCCGGGCGCATCCATCCCGACCCTCTTTATCGTGGGTGATTCAACAGCTCATGTCGCGCCGGATCCCTCGCTCGGCGACAAGCAGCGCGTGGGCTGGGGAACGCCCTTTCCTGCATACTTCGATCCGGCAAAGATTCGCGTCGTGAACGCAGCCGCCGCCGGACGCAGCAGTCGCACTTTCATGACTGAGGGCAAGTGGGACGCTG
Organism: Acidobacteriaceae bacterium; assembly: GCA_035933815.1. Classification (GTDB taxonomy): domain Bacteria; phylum Acidobacteriota; class Terriglobia; order Terriglobales; family Acidobacteriaceae; genus Palsa-343. Next base: position 24,747 of record DASYYN010000219.1, on the reverse strand, counting down.
TCGTCCAGCAACTTCATCCCGGCGATTGCGTCCTCATCAACTTCGGCCACAACGATCCCGGCGAAATTGGGACCGGCAAAGACCGCGGCTCGCTCCCCGGCATCGGCGACGACAGCCGCGACATCACCAAAGCCGACGGCTCGCACGAAACCGTCCACACTTTCGGGTGGTATTTGCGGAAGTACGTCGCGGACACCCGCGCGAAGGGCGCGACGCCCATTCTCATCTCCGTCACGCCGCGCAATATCTGGAGCGAGGGCAAAGTTGAAATGGGCCTCGGCCATTTTCGCGAGTGGACGGCCGAGGTCGCCCGCGAGGAGCACGTCCCTTATGTCGACCTGACCCAGATCGTCGCTCGCCAATATCAGAAGCTTGGCCCAGAGAAGGTTGGCGCATTCTTCCCGCTCGACCACACCCACACGGACGCCGCCGGCGCGGAACTCAATGCGGCCTCCGTCGTCGCCGGCCTGAAAGACTTGCCCGGTAAGCCGCTCGACCCGTTTCTCTCCGCGAAGGGCCGAGCCGTCGTGCAGGCTTCAGAGATGTCGATGAAGCTGCCCGCCAACCCGGCACTCCCGACGCTTTGGATCATCGGCGACTCCACGGTGCGCAACGGTCAGGGCGACGGCGCCAACGGGCAATGGGGCTGGGGCGACGAGATCGCGCCGTACTTCAACGCGCACAAGCTCAACGTCGTGAATCGCGCCTTGGGCGGGACGAGCAGCCGCACCTACTACGATTCGCACTGGCCCAACGTGTTGGCGATAATCCACCGCGGCGACTTTGTCCTGATGCAGTTCGGCCATAACGACAACGGCGCGCTCGACGGCCCGTTCCGCTACCGCGCTACGCTGCCCGGCGACGGCGACGATAGTCGACTGGTCGATGATCCCAACACCGGCCAGCAGGAAACTGTCCACAGCTACGGCTGGTATCTGCGCCAGATGATCGAACAGGCGCGCCAGCGCGGCGCCACCCCCATCGTGCTGTCGCTCATCCCGCGCAAAATATGGGACGGCAACCACATCCACCGCGAGCAGTACGTTGAGTGGGCCCGGCAGGCGGCACAGCAGGACCACGCGCTCTTCGTCAACCTCAACGAGATCATCGCCGAGCAGTACGAGCAGATGGGACCGGCCGCGGTCGAGCGGATGTTTGCCGACCCGCACACCCACACGTCCCTCACCGGAGCACAGCTGAACGCAAAGTGCGTCATCGCCGGACTAAGAGGACTCGGGCACGATTCACTGAAGAAGTACCTGTCTGCTGAAGCGCACAGCATTACGCCCTTCCGCGAGCGCAGGCCGCTGCCTCACTGACTTGCTAGCCCTGTCTGCTTCTCCCCTTTCCGCTAAAATCAAAGAGTCAAACGACTTCATTCCTGCCGCATGCCTGATTCCGCAAAGTTCTACCTGACCACCCCGATCTACTACGTCAACGCGCGCCCGCACATCGGGCATACGTATACGACCGTGGTCGCCGACGCCATCGCGCGCCGCAAGCGCTCCATTGGGATCGATACGTGGTTTCTCACCGGCACCGACGAGCATGGGCAGAAGATCGAGCGCTCCGCCCGCCAGGCCGGATGCAGCCCCCAGGAATTTGCCGACCGCGTCTCCGCCGAATTTCGTGGCCTGTGGGACCGCATGGGGCTCACCTACGACGACTTCATCCGCACCACCGAGCCGCGCCACAAGCAGGCGGTGCAGAAGCTGTTCGCGTTGCTGCAAAAGAACGGCTACATCTACAAGGGCTCCTACACCGGCCAGTACTGCGTTTACGACGAGCTTTACGTCGAAGCGCCACCGGGCGCACCGTGCCCCGACTGCGGGCGCCCGACGGAGACGGTGAGCGAAGAAAATTACTTCTTCAAGCTGTCAGCGTTCGAACGCAAACTGCTCGAGTTCTACGACCAGAATCCCGAATTCATCCGCCCGGAAACCCGCCGGAACGAAGTCATCTCGTTCGTGAAGGGCGGCCTGCGCGACCTCTCCGTCAGCCGCACGAGCTTCAACTGGGGCATTCCTGTTGCGGGCGATGAAAAGCACGTGATCTATGTCTGGCTCGACGCGCTGGCGAACTACATCACCGCGCTCGGCTGGGGGACAGACGACACGTCTAAATTCGACAAGTTCTGGCCTGCCGACATCCACATCGTCGGCAAGGAAATCACGCGCTTCCACTGCGTCTACTGGCCGGCATTTCTGATGGCCGCCGGGCTGCCGCTGCCGAAGAGCGTCGTGGCGCACGGCTGGCTGCTCTTTGAGGAGAGCAAGATGTCCAAGTCGCGCGGCAACATCGTGCGCGCGGAGAGGATCCTAGAGGTGCTCGGCGCCGATGCGCTGCGGTACTTTCTGCTGCGCGAAATCGTCTTCGGGCAGGACGGCAGCTTCAGCTTCGACGCCCTGGTGCAGCGCTACAACGCCGACCTCGCCAACGGCTACGGCAATCTGGTCAGCCGCACGCTGTCGATGATCGGCCGCTATTTTAACGGAGTCGTGCCGGAGCCGGCTTCGGTGCAGGCCGCTTCTATCCGCACCGAAGGGCCGGAGGTGATCGCCACCTTCGCGCGGCAATTCGACGCGCTGGACTTCTCGCGCGCGCTGGAAACGGCCTGGGCCATGGTCGCGGCAACGGACGGCTATCTGACCGCCACCGCACCGTGGAAGAAGCCCGACAGCGTGACTGAGGAGCAGCAGCAGGCGCTCCGCGCCACCGTGCTCTACAACGCGGCGGAGGCGATCCGGATCATCACCGCGCTCGTTTATCCCGTCATTCCAGACGCGACCGCAAAAGTTTGGACGCAGCTGGGACTCGGCGACATCACTACCGCCGATCTCCGCAACCTGCAGTGGGGCGGCCTGAAGCCGGGCACGAAGCTCGGCGAACTGGCGCCCCTGTTCCCACGTAAGGACAAGGAGGCCATCACCCGTATGAGCGAACTTGAGCAGAGAAACACAGCGCCCGCCACCGACGCTGCCTCCGGCGAAAGCAAAAGCGATGAGGGACACATCTCGAAGCTGCACTCGCTGGTCGACGGCCTTGCCGTAGCGCTGGCCGAATCGACCAACGAGACGTCGACCATCCTTGCGCTCGAAGGCGCGATCGCGGAGACGCTGCGGGAGACCATCGGCGGGAGCGAAAAGCATACGACGGTCCCGCCCAATCTGGCGCCCGGCACGCCAACTCCTCCGCCCACGGCAGCCTCTAATCCCGGACCCGCGTCGTCCTTCTCTTCCAGTGAGTTGCACCGGCCAGGCGGTCCGCGCATGCCCGCTGCTCCACAGACAGGAACCGTTGTTTCGCCCGCCGGTCCGGCGGTGCCCGAGGGCAAAATCTCCATTGACGACTTCGCGAAGGTGGAGCTGCGCGTTGCGCAGATCAGAGTCGCCGAGCGCGTGCCTAAGGCGGATAAGCTGCTACGCCTCGAAGTGGACCTCGGCACGGAAACGCGCCAGGTCCTGGCGGGGATCGCGGAGTCCTACGCGCCGGAATCGCTCATCGGCCGCAAGATCGTGCTGGTTACCAATCTTGCCCCGCGCAAGCTGCGCGGCTATGAGTCGAATGGCATGGTCGTCGCCGCCACCACGGCCGATGGCAAAGCAGTGCTCGCCACGTTTGCGGAGGATATTGAGGTCGGGGCAAAGCTCAAGTAGGCCATGATCGACTCCCACGCCCACCTGGACAGTCCCCGGTACGACGAGGACCGCGAGGCCATGCTCCGCCGCGCCTGGGGCGCCGGCGTGCGCGAGATCCTGTCGATCGGGATCGGCGAGGGCCCGGACACAATGCAGCGCGCTCTGGAGATCAGCCGCGAATACGCGGGGCAGCCGGACGTGCCGAAGATATGGGCCAGCGCGGGTGTCCATCCCCACGAAGCTAGCCTGGCGGATGAGGCCGCGATGGCAAAACTGGACGCGCTGCTCCAGGAACCCGAAGTCCTGGCCTGCGGCGAAATCGGCCTCGACTACTACTACGACCATTCGCCGCGCGACGTGCAGAAGCAGGTCTTCGCCCGGCAGATGGAAATCGCGGCCGCCCGGCGCAGACCGATCATCATCCACTGCCGTCCCTCGGACAACAGCAGCAACGCGTGGGACGACGTTCTCGAGATGCTGCAGTCCCACTGGTCGCGGACGGGCCTCCGGGGCATTCTGCACTGCTTTACCGGGGAAATGCGACACGCACAGGCGGCGCTCGACCTCGGCTTTCTCATCTCCTTCGCCGGCAATATCACCTTCCCAAAAGCCCAGGCCATCCGCGATGCCGCCCTCGTTGTGCCCCTGGACCGGATGCTCATCGAGACCGACGCACCCTTCCTCGCCCCGGTTCCCAACCGCGGAAAGCGCAACGAACCGGCATGGGTGAAAGAGGTTGCCGTGACAATCGGCGGGCTCAAAAACCTCGACCCCGCCCAGGTAGCCGCCCAAACCGCACAAAACTTCGGTTTCCTTCTGGGTTCATCCTCCTGAAATGAACGCTTTGGTAATCCAGCTCTCTAGCAGATAATCTGGAAGTACAGGACAAGGCACATGGCGGCAGAAAACTCCTTCGATATCGTCAGCAAAGTGGACCTCCAGGAGGTCCGCAACGCCATCGATCAGGCGATGAAGGAAGTCCGTACCCGTTTTGACCTCAAGGACTCGAAATCCGACATCCGGCTCGAAGGCGAGGACGCCATCCATCTGACTTCGGCCGACGAGTACAAGCTGCAGGCCGTCACGGAGATCCTGCGCCAGAAGCTCGTGAAACGCGGCGTGTCGCTCAAGGCGCTCACCTTCGGAACGGTAGAAACGGCGGCCGGGTCGACCGTGCGGCAGAAAGTCTCGCTCCAGCAGGGTATCGCGGGCGAAAAAGCGAAAGAGATCGTCAAGATCATCAAAGACTCGAAGAAGAAAGTGCAGGCGTCGATTCAGGGAGACACGGTGCGTGTCTCCGGCAAAGACCGCGACGCGCTGCAGGAGATCATTGCCCTGCTGCGCGGGCGCGATCTCGGCATCGACATGCAGTTCACGAATTACCGCTCCAGCTGAGCGGGCGGCTTTTGAGGAACCTCCAGTGAGCACTGCGCCGACAGCGACGGCCAAAGAAGTCTTCGACCTGCTCCACGACGATCTCGTGCTCATCGAGCGCGAATTCGGCGCGGACGCTGTCTCCAACGTCCCGGCCATCACGGAAATCTCGGACTACCTGCGTGAAGGCGGCGGCAAGCGCATCCGCCCCTCGCTGCTTCTGCTGGCCGCCCGCAGCCTCGGCTACTCCGGCCAGGGAATGATCAAGCTGGGCGCCGTGGTGGAAATGGTGCACACCGCCACGCTGGTGCACGACGACATCATCGATGAGGCGGATACCCGGCGCGGCCGGCCCTCGGCGAATCGCACCTGGGGCAGCAGCAAGTCCGTCCTGGTTGGCGACTGGCTCTACATGCAGGCCTTCAAGATCGCCCTTTCCGAGCGCAAATTCCGCATCCTGGAACTGCTCATCGGCCTGACCCAGCAGATGGTCGAAGGCGAGCTGATGCAAATGGAGAAGCTCGGCAAAGCGATCTCCGAGAGCGAGTACTGCGACCTGATTTATCGCAAGACCGCCTGCCTCTTCGAAGTTTCCATGCGCCTCGGCGCGTGCCTCTCCGGGGCCGACCGCCCTCTGGAAGACGCGATGGGCGAGTACGGCCGCTGCCTCGGCATGGCCTTCCAGGTGATCGACGACGTGCTCGACCTGACCGCGACGGAGCAGGTGCTCGGCAAACCCGTCGCCAGCGATCTGCGCGAAGGCAAGGCGACCCTTGCGGTCATCCACGCGCTCGAAAACGGCATACTGCCCTCCGAGCGCAACAAGATTCAGATTGTGCTCAACGACCGCAACTTCAACTACGTCTCCCACGAGGAGATCCTGCGCATCCTCAACCGCAGCGAGTCGGTCGCCTACGCCACGAACACGGCCTACGCCTATGCCGCTGCCGCGCAGGCTGCTCTCGCCTGTCTGCCGGAGTCCGACTACAAGCGTGCCCTGCAGTGGATGCCGGAATTCGTCGTCGCCCGCGATAAGTAGCGGGTCCCTCAGCGATCAGCTCCCAGCAGCCAGCTATCCGCTATCCGCTGTACGCTAAACACAATGAGACTTTCCGAGATCGCGCAGCTTCTTGGGGCAGAACTGCGTCCGCGCGATGCTGAGGCGGATGTCCTCGGTGTGGCGAGCGCGGCCAAGGCAACGCCGCAGTCCCTCGTCTTTGCCGAGGAACCGGGCGCGATCCCCGCCGCGCTGGCATCGGCCGCTGCGGCAGTCATCGTTCCGGCAAAAAATTCCCCGGTCGTCGCAGGCAAGCCGCTCGTGCTCGCAGTGCAGCCGCGCCTCGCCTTCGCCCGTGCCGCAGCGCTTCTTCGGCAGGTACCCCCTGCTACGGGAGTGCATCCGACGGCGGTGGTCGATCCTTCTGCGCAGTTGGACGAGACCGTCTCCGTCGACGCCTATGCCGTCGTCTCAGCCGATGTCCGTATTGGCAGCGGGACGAGGATCGGCGCCGGCGCGGTGATCGGGCACGGCGTCGTGATCGGCCGCGACGCGCAAATCTATCCTCGCGTGGTGATTTATCCAGGCACGCAGCTGGGCGACAATGTCGTCGTCCATGCCGGAGCCGTTCTCGGCTCCGACGGCTTCGGTTACGTCCGCGACGCCGCCACCGGCGAATACCTGCAGTTCCCGCAGCAGGGCCGCCTCGTAATAGAAGACGATGTCGAGATTGGCGCCAACACCACCATCGACCGCGGCGCGCTCGAAGAGACCCGCATCAGCCGCGGCGTCAAAATCGATAACCTCGTGCACCTCGGCCACAACGTGCTCGTCGGTCGTGACGTCGTCATCGCCGCCCAGACCGGCGTGTCGGGTTCGAGCACCATCGGCGCGGGTGCGGTGGTCGGCGGACAGGTCGGCATCGGTGATCATGCGCATGTCGGCGAGCAGGTAATCCTCGGCTCCGGCTCGGGCGTCCTCACGCATAAGAAGGTGCACGGCCCCGGCATTGTGTTCTGGGGACGCCCCGCGCGCCCGCTCCGCCAGTATCTGAAAGAACTGGCTGCACTAGCACGCCTCGCCCGCGCATCGGATAAGCAGGAGGAGTAGGGTGGCAGTCGTTGTGGTCGGCGGGCAATCCCGCAACATCGGCAAGACCTCGGCCGTCGCCGCGCTCATCGCGCGCCTGCCGGAGTACCACTGGACCGCGTTCAAAATCACGCAGTACGGCCACGGATTCTGCACTGCCGACGGCAAGCCGTGTCAGTGCCAAACCGAGGACTCCTGCGTCTCGATCACGGCCGAGCGCGATCCCGCCAGCGGGACCGATACGTCGCGCTTCCTGGCTGCCGGGGCTGCGCGCTCGCTCTGGGTCCGCACCCGTGTCGGGATGCTGGCTGAGGCCATGCCGCGCATCCGTGAAGAACTCACTACGGCTGAGAATGCCATCCTCGAGTCGAACAGCATCCTGGACTTCATCGAGCCCGACCTCTACCTGACCGTGCTTGATCGTGGGGTGGCTGACTGGAAGGACTCCGCGCGTCGGCTGCTCCAACGGGCTGATGCGGTGTTGCTCACGGCGGGCACACAGCCGGAGAGCGTCGTGATGCCGCCCGAGTCAGCCTCATTCGTCGTCAGGCCGCCCGCCTACATCACGGACGAGGTGGTCGAGTTCGTGCGGGCACGCCTGGCTCGGGAAGCTGTTCTAAAATCGGCAGCTTCTTTGAACAGCTGAAGGCCGTCTCCATCGTTCCTGATTGAAAAGAGGGCAGAACGGCCAGGACGGTTCCTGACGGCTTTATGGCCGCGAATGATCAGTTCACGGTCGTGAGCTGATCAAGTTGAAGGTCGCGAACCGGTCAGCCTTCCGTGCCCTGTGCCCTGTCCCCTGTGCCCTGTTTCGATTCCGGCTTGAGCAGCGGGAACAGGATCACGTCGCGGATCGACCGCGCGCCGCTCAGGACCATGGTGAGGCGATCAATCCCGATCCCCTCCCCGCCCGTCGGAGGCAGCCCGTAGGCCAGCGCCCGCACGTAGTCGAGGTCCATCTGATGGGCCTCCTCATCGCCGCGCGCCCGTTCGGCCAGTTGCAGCTCGAAGCGCCGCCGCTGCTCCTCCGGATCGTTTAACTCGCTGAAGGCATTCCCCAGTTCGAATCCGCCAATGTAGAACTCGAAGCGCTCGACCCAGTCCGGCTCGTCGGGCTTTTGCTTCGAGAGCGGCGAGACGGCCAGCGGGAACTCGTAGATGATGGTCGGCTGGATCAGATGCTCCTCGGCCACGGATTCGAAGATCCCGGCAATCGTCACGCCACGCGGCTCGCCGGGCTTAACTTCGATGAACACCTTCGCGCCGCGCAACTGCTGCACCAGCTTCAGGACGCCGGCATCCGATTCGAAGTCCTGCATGTTCGGCTTCGCGCCTGCGGGCCAGAACGCGAGGATCGCCTCGCGCATGGTGTACCGCCGCCACTTGCCCAGATCAATCTCCAATCCGTTGAAGTGCGTGATGAGCGAGCCGTTCACCTCCTGCGCGACCACCTTCACCAGTTGCTCGGTCAGGTCCATCAGATCGTGGTAATTCGCGTACGCCTGGTAGAACTCCAGCATGGTGAACTCGGGATTGTGTTGGGTCGAGATGCCCTCGTTGCGGAAGTTACGATTGATCTCGTAGACGCGGTCGAATCCGCCGACTACCAGGCGCTTCAGATACAGCTCCGGCGCGATGCGCAGGAAGAGGTCCATATCGAGCGTGTTGTGGTGGGTGATGAAGGGCCGCGCTGCCGCTCCGCCGGCGATGGGCTGCATCATGGGCGTTTCCACCTCGATGTAGCCGCGCTCGTCGAAGAACCTGCGCATAGCGCGCAGCACCTGCGCCCGCTTGACGAAGACTTCGCGGACCGCAACCTGATCCGGTCCGCCCTCGTTGAGCAGCCCGTTCATGAAGAGATCGACGTAGCGCTGGCGGTAGCGCAGCTCCACATCCGCCAGCCCGTGGTACTTCTCCGGCAGCGCGAGCAGCGCCTTGGCCAGGAACGTGACCGTCTCGACGTGAACCGTGAGCTCGTTCGTGCGCGTCCGGAAGAGGTAGCCGGTGACACCGATGTGATCACCCAAATCGAGCAGCTTGTACAGCTCAAACGCCTGATCGCCAACCGCATCTTTGCGCACGTAGATCTGCAGGCGCACGCCGTCCTGCTGCAGCGTGGCGAATCCGGCTTTGCCCTGCTGGCGGATGGCCATAATCCTGCCCGCGACGGCGACTTCGATCCGCTGCGATTCGAGTTGCTCACCGGTCGAGGCGTCGTAAGCAGCGCGAATAGCGGCGAGCGTGTGGGTTGCGCGAAAGGCGTTCGGGTACGCGGGCTGCCCCAGCGCGGCAATTTGCTTCAGTTTTTCCTGGCGGAGCGCGTACAGGTTGCGCTCAAATTCGCTTTCAAACACGGCATCGCCTCGGTCGAGTTGGTCTCGTTCGAGTATAAGTGCTGGCTATTTCGGAGGAGCTTCCGACGCGGTTGAGGAGGCGCCGCCCGGCGTGCCGGCCAGGTAGATCAGCAGCGTGCGGCCGTCGGAATGAAACGAACTGCCCGTGGCCGTCTTCGCTTCGCGCACCGGATCGGTGGGCGTGACATAGGCCGCCTTCACCACCAGGCCCGTCTGCATCAGGCTGTCGCGAATGTAGTCGCGCTCGCCGTCGGTATCGGGATCGATCCTGTGGGTGATGCCGTTGTTGCGCTGGTCGCGGTCGAAGCCGATGTCGTGCGTGCCGGCTCCCGCCCAGACGGTGAGCCCGTCCAGCTGATCTGGTACTTTCCAGATCCGGAAATGATGACGCGAGGCGACCACGCGCAGCGGATCGGCCTGGGCGTAGCCGAAGTCCTGCGGACGCCCGAAGAGGTGCAGTTCGCTCATGGGCAGCGTGACGTAAGCTTCTTTCGAAAGGCTGGCGAATAAGCCGCTCAACACCGCCTCACGCTGCGTTCGATCGACGACCACCCAACCCGCGGCCTTGAATGCCGCCTGCATCTGCTCCTGCGACCCAATGATGATGAAGTTCACGCGGTCGCCGGGCGCGCCATTCGGATCGCTGACCCGCGTGGGAATCGTGTCGAGCAGGCTCTTGGGGAAGAACGGCACCGTGACGTTGACAGGCGCGGCCCTGGCTGCAGCCGTACGCGCAATGGTGACGTGGTAGGACCCGGCTCCCTGGTCGAAAGCCGACTGGTTGATGGCAACGTACAGGCGGCCGTCCACGGGCGCCTTCGTGGTCACTTGCTCGCCAATCAGGAACGGCCGCGCTGCGGTGCTCGAACCGATCCGCCCAATCAGCGCGCCGCGGCCGGCGTCATTTAGCTGGAGAACGCGAGTAAGGTCGGCGAAGCCGCGAGGCAATCCGGCGGGCCCATTGGGCTGTGCGGCGTTCACATACTGCAATTGCCCGGTCGCGGTGATCTGCAGCGTATCGCCCGCCTTGACGTCCACGCTGGTGTCCGCCCAGCCATCGGTGGGCGCAACGTCCAGTTCGCGCGTTTGCGCCCAGAGCGGCGCAGCGAGAAGAAGACAAACAAGAGCCGCGCACTTCATGGTCGCCCTCCGGCAACGGTGGCATGCGATTTGGCCAGTGGAGTTTTCCGCTGAGTCGGCCTCGATCATACACCCGCCTGCCGGCCCGGATCGCCTGGCCGCAGCGTCTGCAGCGCTGGTGTATAACTGACCCGGCGCAGTCCGCTTTTATGCCGGAACAGAACCAAAATCCCACCCCCCGCAAGGGCCCCGACGGAGCCCTCGGCGGTCTGGTCAAGGCCGAGCGCCTGATGCAGATTGCCGTTGCCCTGCCGATCAGCGTGCTGGTGGGCTGGGGCATTGGCGCGCTGCTGGACAAGTGGCTGCACCAGGACTGGATTTACCTCGCGGGGGTGGTCCTCGGCGCTGTGGCCGGCTTCATCGAGATCTTCCACATCGTCAACCAGTACGAAAAGGACGAGCAGTGAGCCTCGAGCCGCCGCCGGGCATGACGGATGAAGACCTGTTCACGGTGCTGCGGCGGTCGCAGCACACCATCGTGGTCCTCGGCGTCATCGTCGCTGTAATTTTCTGGCTGGCGGCGGGGTGGCAATCGGGCGTGCTGGCGCTGGCTGGAGCCGCCATTTCCTGGACCGGAATCCTCGAGTGGCGCAGCCTTACGGTCGCGGTCTTCTCCCGCCTCGACAAGCAGCAGCAGCCCCGCCCTGCCAGCCGCACGGTGATCATGTTTTTTGTGCGTTTGGCGGCCGTGGGGGCGATCTTGTATGTTAGTCTAAGGTTTTTAAACGGTACAGTTTACGCCCTGATTGCGGGTATTGGACTGGCCATCGTGGCGCTCTCGTTTCATGCTCTTCGGCTCTTACGCACTTAACCCTGCTTCTCATTTCCGGAATACTGCATGCTGATCTGGATTACCCTCCTCACTCGACTGCTCAACCACTGGTTTGCTGCTCCCGTTGACGCGGCGATGCGCTTCCTGCACATCGAGCCGACGTACCCCCGGCACCCCATCGGCAACACGCTGACCGAGGAACTGCTGGTCTTCTTCCTCCTCATCGCCTTTTTCGTCATCGTCCGGTTCGTCCTGAGCGTGGAGAAGCCGGGGAATTTCCAGCACATGGCGGAGATGATCCACGAATTCGTGGACGACCAGTCGCTGCAGGTCACGGGCCGCTCGGAAAGCCCCTTCCTGCCGGTTCTCACCTCCCTGCTGATGTACATCCTGCTCTGCAATCTCTTCGGCCTGTTGCCGGGCCTCGAAACGCCGACGGCCAATCCAGCCGTGCCGCTGGGGTTCGCGATCTGCGCGTTTGTCTATTACAACTTCAACGGCCTGCGCGCCCAGGGGCCTATCGGTTACGCCAAGCACTTCATGGGGCCGGCGTGGTGGATTGCGCCGCTGATGTTCCCCATCGAGATCATTTCGCACTTTGCCCGCATCCTGTCGCTCACGGTGCGTCTCTTCGCCAACATGCTGGCCAGCGATCTGATCACGATTATCTTCTTCTCCATGGTGCCGCTGGCTCTGCCCATCGTCGGACTCGGCCTGCACCTGTTTGTTGCCGTCATTCAGGCTTACATTTTCATGCTGCTCACCATGATTTATCTGGGAGAAGCCACAGCGCAGCATACGGAGCATCACTAATCGAGTTTTCCCGCCGGAGCGCCGCTTCCACTCCGGTTTGGGAAACGCCGTTCAGCGTGAGGGGGCCAGCACGGTGAGCCTCAACCACCCACTGGCGGCAAATCTTACGGAAGCAGGAGATTCACGCAATGCGAAAGCTACAGTACTTGTTCATGACTCTGTCCGCGCTGTTCATGGCGGCCCCGGCGTTCGCGCAGACGGCCACCACCAGCTCGACGAACAGCCTCATCCCGATCGGTGCCGGCATCGGTATGGCCATTGCCTCCGGTCTTTGCGGCATTGGACAGGGCCGCGCCGCCGGTTCCGCGACGGAAGCCGTTGCCCGTAACCCTGGAGCCCGCGCAGCCATCCAGCTGTTCCTGAGTCTCGGCCTAGCGTTTATGGAATCGCTCGCGCTGTTCACCTTCGTGATCATCCTGATCAAAGCGAAGTAAGCGCCGCGGCATTGCCGCAGACAGAAAAACTCCCTGCCATTGCGCGCGGCAGGGAGTTTTGTTTGGCGCGATTCAGTCTTCCTGGAGGCTCTTCAGATAATTCGTAAGATTCGCGATTCGCTGATGCTCGATCATGCTGCTCGCGCTTCCCTTGTCGAGAGACCGGAACGCGGTACCCCAGACCGGCATATCTTTCGAGCCATGCGCGGCCTCTTCCGTTCCAAACTGCAGCACGGTGTAGACGTGGGCGTCGGGGAAGGTGCCCCCGTTCTGCTTCGCCAACTGCACCAGGTTCGTCGGTGTGTCCTTCATGGCGACGGCCGCCGGGCCATTTCCCCGGCCATCCGCTCCATGGCACACCGCACAGTAGGTTTCGTACATTTGCTTCCCGGATGCCGGCGAGGTCTGCTTCACAGGCACAGTCTTGATTTGCGTCCCAGTCTGGGCGACTCCGAATGCGGCGGTGGCCAGCAGCCCCGCTACGAATGCGACGTGGATTCGATTCGGCATATCAGCCCTCCTTTCCGGGACTTAATGCTCATACCGGAGGACTGCATCTGTATGTGACCGCTGGCACAGGGGGGTGCCTTCCGTAATACCCTTTGCGGCCACAAAAACTGAGGCTTCCTGCAGGGGGTCATTTTTCGGCAAGAGGACGTGTTGCAGGGACTTAGGACAGTTCAGACGCGCACCGTCTTCCAGCGGCCGCGACGGAAGAGCAGCAGGCATCCGAGGGCGATGGAGCACTCTGCAATCACCACGGCCAGGAACGCCCCCTGCTGATGCAAATGCATCCGCACAGCGAGCCACCACGCCAACGGCAATTCGAGCACCCAAAAGCCGAGAAAATTGACGAAGGTCGGCGTTACAGTATCGCCCGAGCCGTTGAAGGCCTGCAGCAGCACCATCACCCAGGCGTAGGCGACGTTCCCACAACTGAAGGTGCGCAGCGCCAGCGCGCCAATGCGCACGACCTCAGGATCGCTGACGAAAACCTGCACAATGGGCGTCGCGAACGCGAACAGGAAGACGGCCATGACGGCCAAAATCGCCATGCTGTACATTCCAGTGCGCCACACCGCCTGCTCGGCGCGATCCGGGCGCGCGGCTCCCAGGTTCTGCCCCACCAGCGTGGCCGCCGCATTGCTCAGGCCCCACAGCGGCAGCGTGTAGAAGATCACGATCCGAATCGCGACGGTGTATCCGGCAACCGCCGCCGCTCCAAACAGCGCGATGATCCGCACCAGCCCGATCCAGCTGGCGTTGGCGATGGCGAACTGCAGAATGCCGGTCATCGAAATCCGCAGCAGCCGCCCCATGACCGCGAAGTTCAGCCGCAGATGGCGCGCCAGCACGTGAATGCGTTCCGTCCCGCGCAGCAGCCGCCAGAATTGGTAGAGGACACCGATGCTGCGGCCGGTAAACGTCGCCAGCGCCGCGCCCGTGACTCCAAGCCGCGCAAACGGCCCGAGCCCAAAGATGAAGCAGGGATCGAGCACCAGGTTGATGACGTTCGAGACCCACAGCAGGCGCATCGCGATGGCCGCGTCACCTGCACCGCGGAAGATCGCGTTGTTCAGGAAGAGCATGACGATCACGCCGCCGCCGCCGAGCGCGATCCGGGCGTAGCCGGAGCCGGTGGCGACGATCGCCGGCGTGGCACCCATCAGCGCCAGCAGCCGCGGCGCAAATATAAATCCGGGGATCCCCAGCCCAACCGAAATCAGCAGTCCCAGCACGATCGCCTGCACGGCAGAAATCGCGGCGTGCTCCGGATCCTTCTCGCCAATCCTGCGCGCCACCATGGCCGTTGTGGAAAGCGACACGCCGAGACCGATGGCGAAGACCAGCGCCAGCATCGATTCGGTGAGACCCACAGTGGCCACCGCATCCGCGCCGAGCCGCCCCACCCAGAACGTATCGACGACCGCGAACAGCGACTCGAGCGCCATCTCCAGCACCATGGGGATCGCGAGGAGCAGGATGGAGCGGTTCAGATCGCCGCTGGTAAAGTCCTGGTGCGAGCCGCGCAGCGCATCCCACACCGAGGCCCAGAAGCCGGGTTGCGGTTCGGACTGAACAGTTGGGTTCACGGTCAGTTGAGTCTACCGGAGGCGCCGAAGGCTTTCCGCCGGCATTGTGAATCGTGCGGTACGGTATGCTTTCCTGCATGCGCACAAGTTGTGGCTGCACGCTCGTCGCAGCCTTCCTCTGCCTGCTCCCCGTCGCGCGCGCGGCGGATGAAAATCATTTCCCCTCGAGCGAAGACCTTCGCCACATCCGCATCATGTCGCAGCCGCGGCTCTCGCCCGATGGCCGCAGCGTTCTCATCCAGATTGCCGACTCGACAGCCGACGGCGGCAAGAGCCACATCTGGCTTGTGGACGTGCAGCAGAACGCCGCACGGCAGCTGACGTACTCGCCGGCCGCTGACAAGCGCGGTGAGAATTCCGCCGAGTGGATGCCCGACGGCAATGGCATTCTGTTTCTCGCGCATCGCGGAGAGCACACCCAGCTCTATCAGCTGCCGATGAACGGCGGCGAAGCGCATCCGTTCGACGTGAAGCTCGTGCCGCCGGTCGATGAATCGAAAGAGCCCGGCGCGCTGCCTCCGGCCAAAGACGCCAAAGACGCTTCGAAGCCCGCGGCCGAAAGCAAACCCGAACCCGTGGAGTGCGATGTCGAGCGCTACTTTGTCTCGCCCGACGGCCACTGGATCGCTCTGCTGGTGCGCGATCCGCAGACGCCCGGCGAAAAGAAGCAGCATGACGAGAAAGCCGACGCGGTCTGGGTGAATCACAACCCGCACGGCTCGCGCCTGTACCTGCTCAATCCCGCGACGGGGAAGATCACGCCCACGGCAGTGCCGCCGAACGTGCAGCACGTTGCCTGGACGCGCAGCGGCGATCGGCTCCTCGCCATCGCCGAAGGCATGAACAACGCAGGCGACATCGCGCCCGCTGCGACCGCGTGGACGCTCTCCGTCTCCGACCCAAGCCATCCTTCGCAGCTCAAGCCGCTGCCGGCCACCATCGGCACGGCCGTATGGTCGCAGGACGGCACGCGCATCGATTACCTCGCGCAAAGTAAAGCCGATGCTCCTCCGGGGTACGAAGACCTGTACGAATACACCATTGCCGACTCTTCCATCCACAACCTGACCGACGGCTTCGACGGCAGCCTGGGTCATGCGGAGCCGATTGCTGAGGCCAACCGTGTGATTGAACCCGTCGAGCGCGGCACGCACTCCAGTTTCATGCGCTTCACTCAGGGCCGACGCGAACCTGTGCAGCTTCCGACGGCCACGGCAGCGCAACTGAACACCAACGCGAAGCAGACTGGATGGGTTTGGCTCGGCTCCTCGGGCAATCAGCCGCCGACGCTCTACTTCGCCGATAAGCTGGGCGCGGCTGCGAAAGTCCTGAAGACACCGGACCTGCTGCCTGCCTCGTGGACGCAGGTCGAGCCAAAACTGGTCTCGTGGAAGAGCGACAACTTCACCATCGAAGGCCTGCTGTATCTGCCGCCGCAAGCCGCGCAGCACAAGGTTCCGCTGATCGTCGACGTACACGGCGGCCCCACAGGTGCATTCGAAGAGACGTGGGCAGCGTTCATCGAATTTCTGCTCGGGCACGGATGGGCGGTTCTGCGGACCAATCCGCGTGGCAGCACCGGGTATGGCGCCGCGTTCGCTGCAGCCAACAAGAATGACCTCGGCGGCGGCGATTATCGCGACATCATGGCCGGCGTGGACTACACGATTGCTCACTACCCTGTCGATTCCGGCAAGCTCGCGCTGATGGGCTACAGCTACGGCGGCGAGATGGCCGGCTTCGTCGAAGGACAGACCGACCGATTCAGGGCGATCATCAGCGGAGCGCCCGTGATTGACCAGGAGAGCGAGTACGGCACCGAAGACGGCTCGTGGTACGACCGCTGGTTCTACAACGGATATCCGTGGGAGCATGCCGCCGACGCCTGGCGTCAGAGCCCGCTGGCGAACGTGGCCCACGCGAAGACGCCCTTCCTGCTGCTGCAGGGCGAGAGCGACCGCACCGATCCGCTCGGTCAGAGCGAGGAGATGTATCGAGCGCTGCGGCAAATGGGTGTTCCCGTCGATCTGGTGGAGTATCCACGTGAGGACCACGGCCCGCTCGCCCTGGGCATCTTTGGCGCCCCCAGCCCGGAGCCATGGCACGGCTTCGACGGTCGTCAGCGCATCGTGGATTTCCTGAAGAAGGCGTTCGGTGAATGAGAAGGACGGCAGAAGTCAGAAATCAGGAACCAGAAATCAGTGATCAGAGATCAGTAACCAGTGATCAGTAACCAGTAAGTATCCCGACCCGCGCCTGATTCCTGCTTTCTGACTCCTGATTCCTGTTTCCTGATCACTGATCGCTGAACGCTGACAGCTGATCAGCGTTATACTGCCGCCCTCCTCCGAAAAGGCCCGCAACGCAAACCTCTCTTTGGGAAAGGGGGCACTCCTATGCCCAGTTACCTTGTGCAGGTCGCCTATACCACCGAAGCGCTGAACAACCTCGTCAGCAAGCCGCAGGACCGCACCGAAGCGGTTCGCAAGGTCGTCGAAAAACTCGGCGGCAAACTTGGACCGCTGTACCTGGCGTTCGGTGAGTACGACGTGATCGGAATTTATGACATGCCCGACAACATCAGTGCTGCCGCGTTTGCTTTCGCAATTTCCGCGGGTGGCGCGTGCAGAGCGGTGAAGACCACGCCGCTGCTGAGCACGGCCGATGGTGTCGCCGCGCTGAAAAAGGCGGGCGGTTCCGGATACAAGCCGATTGGGAAATAGTGTTGAGAGGAATCGGCGGCTCGAGCTCCGGGCCGCCTCCGGTCTAGTGTCTCTTTGCGCCCGCGCTCTCGAGGCGCGCTTCCGCCTCGGCGATCACTTCGTTGGCGTGCGCGTATTTGGCGGCATCCTCGCCGGCCTCGTTCCACAGCTGCTGCCCGCGCTCGAGTTGCTGCTGCGCGGCGCCGGTGTCGATCTCCTCCGGCTTCTCCGCGGTCTCGGCGAGAATCGTCACCCGCTCGGGCAGCACTTCCACAAAGCCGCGCGCAACGCTGTAGCGCTCGTCGCCACTCTCGCCGCCGTGCAGCCGCACCTCGCCCGCTCCAAGCGCGGACAGCAGCGGCGCGTGCCCATACAGCACCTCGAAGTAGCCGTTCTTCCCCGGCAACTCCACCGCATCCACCGTTTGATCGACGAGGATGCGATCGGGAGTGACGAGCCGGACTTTGAGCTGATCAGCCATGTTATTTCGTCGTCGCCTTCAGCTTCTCGGCCTCTTCCAGCACTTCCTCGATGGTGCCGCGCATGTAGAACGCCTGCTCGGGCACATCGTCGTGCTTGCCTTCGATCACTTCCTTGAAGCTGCGAACCGTGTCTTCGATCTTGCAGTACTTGCCCGGAATTCCGGTGAACTGCTCGGCCACGTGGAACGGCTGCGAGAGGAACTTCTGCACCTTGCGCGCGCGCGACACGGTGATCTTGTCCTCTTCCGACAATTCGTCGATGCCGAGAATCGCGATGATGTCCTGCAGGTCCTTGTAGCGCTGCAGAATGCGCTTCACGCCCTGCGCCACGTCGTAGTGCTCCTGCCCAACGACGCGCGGCGTGAGGATGCGCGAGGTCGAGGCCAGCGGATCGACGGCGGGATAAATGCCCAGTTCCGACAACGGACGCGAAAGCACGGTCGTCGCGTCGAGGTGAGCGAAGGTCGTCGCCGGAGCCGGATCCGTGAGGTCGTCGGCCGGCACGTACACCGCCTGCACTGAGGTGACCGAACCGCGCTTCGTCGAGGTGATGCGCTCCTGCAACTCGCCCATTTCCGTGGCGAGGTTCGGCTGGTACCCGACAGCCGAGGGCATGCGGCCCAGCAGCGTCGACACTTCAGACCCCGCCTGCGTGAAGCGGAAAATGTTGTCGATAAAGAGCAGCGTGTCGGCGCCTTCCTCGTCGCGGAAGTACTCGGCGACGGTGAGCCCCGTCAGCGCCACGCGCAGACGCGCTCCTGGCGGCTCCGTCATCTGGCCGTAGATCAGCGCGGCCTTCGACTTGTCCGGCTCCTTCAGATTGATGACGCCGGACTCCTGCATCTCCATCCACAGGTCGTTGCCCTCGCGGGTGCGCTCGCCGACTCCGGCAAAGACGGAGTAGCCACCGTGCTTGGTCGCGACGTTGTTGATCAGCTCCATGATGACGACGGTCTTGCCGACGCCCGCGCCGCCGAAGAGGCCGATCTTGCCGCCCTTGAGGAAGGGCTGGATCAGGTCAACGACCTTCACGCCCGTCTCGAACATCTCCTCGCGCGTCGACTGCTCGTCGAACGCCGGGGCCGGATGGTGAATGGGCTTCCGCTCCTTCGCGTTCACCGGGCCGAGTTCATCCACCGGCTCGCCGATCACGTTGAGCACGCGGCCCAGCGTCGCACGTCCCACGGGCACGGTAATCGGTCCGCCGAGGTCGATGGCCTTCATGCCGCGCACCATGCCTTCGGTCGCTTCCATCGCGACGCAGCGCACGCGCCCCTCGCCGAGGTGCTGCTGCACTTCGAGGATGACGTTGATGCGCATCGGAACGTTGAAGCCGTCGCTGACCACGCGCAATGCCTGATAGATGGGCGGCATCGTCGACTCTTCGAACTGCACGTCGACCGCCGGACCCGAAATCTGTACCACTCTGCCGATGTTCTCTGCCATAAATCTCGCTCGCTTAAATGGCGGCTGCGCCGCTCACAATCTCGATAATTTCCTTCGTAATCGCCGCCTGACGGACGCGGTTCATGGTCAGCGTCAGCGAGTCGATCATGTCCGAAGCGTTGTTCGTCGCTGAATCCATCGCCGTCATACGCGCGGCATGCTCGGCCGCCGTCGACTCCAGCGTCGCGTGATACAGCTGCGACGTCACGTAGCGCGGCAGCACGTCTGCGAAGATCTCCTGCGGCGGCTGCTCGTAGATGTAGTCCACCTCGGCCGTGCCGAAGCGTTTCGCTTCATCCTCAAGCTGCTTCTGCGCCTCTGCCGCCTCGTGCGGATACAGGCTCACGCCGGCTGAGAGCGCCGCTTCCGCTGCCCGCTCGCGCTCTTCGAGGGTCGGTTCTTCGGCTCGCTCCACCTCATGCATGCTGAGGGAGAGGATGGGCAGCACGCGCTCCACGACTACGCGCTGCTGGATGACCGACTTGAACTCGTTGTAGACCAGGTACGCCGCGTCGATCTCCTCGCGCGTGTACCAGCCGACGATCTCCTCCGACAACTCGCGCACCGCGTCGAAGTTCAGCTTCTCCATCGGCGTCGCCTGCCCGACTATCACTTCGATCGCGCTGGTGCGCTGCCGCGACGGGCTCACGTGCTCTTCCGCCGATTCGTTGAACTGCGCCGCCGGATACCGCCGCCGGAACAGATCGCGACCCTTGCGGCCGATCGCCTCAATGTCGATTTCCCTGTCGTCGTTCTCGCGGATGAAATTCGCCGCGGCTTTGAAGATGTTCGTGTTGAATGCGCCGGCAAATCCCTTGTCGCCGGAAATCACGACGAGCAGAATGCGCTTCTCCGGCCGCGTCAGCAGCAGCGGGTGCCGCACTTCGCCGGTGACCGGATCGTAAATGTCCGCGCGCCGCTTCAGCGATTCGAGGACGCTGGCCAGCATCGCCGCATAGGGACGCGCCGAGACAGCGCGCTCCTGAGCGCGGCGCAGCTTCGCCGCCGAAACCATCTTCATGGCCTTGGTGATCTGCCGCGTGTTGCGCACGCTGCGGATACGCCGCCGTAAGTCAAGGACGTTCGCCATGGCTGCTTAGCGCGCTGCCCCCGCAGGCTGCGGCTGCTGCTGTTGCTGCGCCTTGACCTTCTTCTGCTCGTCTGCGCTGAGCGGCTGGACCGAACTCTGCTTCAGCTTCGCGCCTTCATGCTCCGCCACGAAGTTCTGCTTGTATTCCTTCAGCGCCGCATGGATGCGCCCGCGCAGATCGTCGTCGAGCGCCTTCTTCGTTGCGATGTCTCGCAGCAGCTGCGACTGCGCCGAATCAAGGTACGGGTAAAGTCCGTCTTCGAAGCCGCGAATCTGCTCCACCTTCAGATCGTCGAGGTAGCCCTGCGTTCCGGCGAACAGGATGATCACCTGCTTCTCCGCCGGCAGCGGATGGAACTGCGGCTGCTTCAGCAGCTCGGTCAGCCGCTGGCCGCGGTTCAGCTGGTTCTGCGTCACCTTGTCCAGATCGCTGCCGAACTGCGCAAAGGCGGCCAGCTCGCGGTACTGCGCCAGATCCAGCTTCAGAGTCGAGCCCACCTGCTTAATCGCCTTGATCGCGGCCGAGAATCCCACGCGCGAAACGGAGAGGCCCACGTTCACCGCCGGACGCACGCCGGAGTTGAACAGGTCCGTCTCGAGGAAGATCTGCCCGTCGGTGATGGAGATGACGTTGGTCGGGATGTATGCCGAGACGTCGCCCGCCTGGGTTTCGATGATCGGCAGGGCCGTCAGCGAACCGCCGCCGTTCTTGTCGCTGAGCTTCGCCGCGCGCTCCAGCAGGCGCGAGTGCAGATAGAACACGTCGCCCGGATAGGCTTCGCGTCCTGGCGGACGCCGCAGCAGCAGCGAAATCTCGCGATAGGCGATAGCGTGCTTCGACAAGTCGTCGTAGATCACCAGCGCGTGCCGGCCCTTGTCGCGGAAGTACTCGCCGATGGCGCACGCCGCATAGGGCGCAAGATAGAGCATCGGAGCTGGCTCCGACGCCGAGGCCGCCACGACGATGGTGTGTCCCATCGCGCCGTACCCTTCGAGCGTCTGCACCACCTGGGCGATCGATGACCGCTTCTGCCCGATGGCGCAGTAGATGCAGATCAGGTCGTTCTTCTCGTTGTTGATGATCGTGTCCAGCACCACGGCGGTCTTGCCCGTCTGGCGGTCGCCGATAATCAGCTCGCGTTGTCCGCGGCCGATCGGGATCATGGAGTCGATGGCCTTGAGGCCGGTCATCATCGGCTCACGGACTCCCTGGCGATCGATCACGCCCGGCGCCAGCCGTTCAATGGGCAGCGTCGCCGAGGTCTGAATCGGGCCCTTGTCGTCAATCGGCTGGCCGAGCGAATTCACCACGCGCCCGATCATCGCCTCACCGACCGGCACGCTGAGAATTTCGCCGGTGCGCTTGACCTGATCGCCTTCGCGAATCTCGGTGTAGTCGCCCAGCAGCACGGAACCCACCTGATCCTCTTCGAGGCTCATGGCCAGGCCCTTCACGCCGTGCGGGAATTCCAGCAGTTCGCCCGCCATCACCTTGTCGAGCCCGTGCAGGCGCGCAATGCCGTCGCCCAGGGTGATCACGGTCCCAACCTCGTCGACGCGCATTTTCGCGTCGTAATTCGCAATTTGCTCCTTCAGGAGCGCTGTAATCTCGTCTGCTTTGATCTGCGCCATGCTCGTCTAACCTTGAATTGCTCTCCCGTCCAGTTGGTGCGTTTCGGCTGCTCAGCCGGCTGACAGGTCGTGCCTTAGCCGCTCCAGCCGTCCCCTCACCGATCCGTCATAAACCGTGCTGCCTACTTGTACGATGGCTCCGCCAATCAGCGAGGCATCCTCTTCGAAATGCGCTTCCACCTGCCCGCCGGTGAGGGCGGCAATCTGCTTCTCCAGATCGCGCCGCTCCTGCTCTTCCAGCCTGCGCGCGGAAATCACCTTCGCCTCGGAAATACCCAGCCGCCGGTTGATCTCGCGCCGAAACTCGTTCACTACTTCATCGAAGCCGGCGATTCGGTCGTTGCGGATCAGCACCGCGATGAAGTTCCGCGTCTGCTGCGCCATCCCCAGCTTCGCGTTCAGCTTGTCCAGGAACGCCACCTTCTGGTCCACCGGGAACGACGGATCCAGCAGAAACTCGCGCAGCGGCCGGCTCTCATGCCAGGCGGCGCCGAAGTCCGCCAGCTGACGCTGTATGTCTTTGGCGTTCAGATGGGACTCGAAGGCCACATCGGCAAACGCCTGCGCGTAGCGGGATACGTAACTGGCCATCTATGCCTTCCCCCCGCCGGAGAGCGTCTTGCCGAATTCCTTCACCAGCGCGCGATCCGCATCCGTGGTCAGTTGCAGCTTGCGCAGCGCGTGATCCACAGCCAGATCCGCAGCAAACTTCTTCAGGTCGCGCTGAGCAGCCGATTGCAGCGCCCCAATTTCCTGCTCCGCCGATGCGATGATCCGCTCGCGCTCTGCCTCGAGAGCGGCGTGGATACGCTTCTCGTCTTCCGCTGAATCCTTCTCCGCCTGCTGGCGAATCGAATCGATTTCGCCGTCCAGCCGGGAGAGCCGCGCTTCCACCCCCGCCAGCCGCCGGTTGGCGTCTTCGGTGGCTGCCTGCGCCAGCGTCAGTTCCTTTTGCAGCGTCTCGGTGCGGCGCCGGAATATCTTCGGCAGCACCTTCCAGATGCCGATAAAGATCGCCAGCAGCAGCGCGCCCGAGTTGATGTCTTCGAAAATCTCAGCGGTCGTCTCGGTACTCAGGCCGAGCTTGCGCCCGATGGCCTGCACCACGGATGAATGCCGGTACTCCTCGACCTGCGAATTCGTGTCAGGAGCATCCATCTTGTCTTCATTGGGCAGCGCGGGGTGCTGGACGTCCTGCGCCGCGGCGGAGGCGAGCGCGTGCGCGCGCAGTCCGGGAGCCGCAGCGGCCAGCAAACCGAGCAACATGAGGCACTGCAGGAGTCGGGAGATCTGCTTCACTGCGCACGCTCCGCAGCTGTGCCGGGCAGCACCGCCGCCAGCACCTGGGCGGCCAGCGTGCCCGCCGCTCCTTCGATTTGCCTGCGCGCTTCGCGGCTCTGTGCTTCCAACGCGGCCTGGGCTTCGTGCACGCGCTGCTGCGCGGCAAGACGCGCGGCGGACAGGGCGCTTTCCTTCTCGGCGTTTCTCTGCTGCATGCGGTTCTCGCGCTGGCGAAATATCTCCGCCCGGGCTGCCCGCAATTTTGCCTCGTATTCCTGAGTCCTCGCGTCGGCTGCGGCGATCGCCAGCCGCGATTTCTCCATTGCGCCCATGGTGCGCTCGCGCCGCTCCGCCCGCACCTTCATCAGCGGACGGTAAAGGATGAATCGGTACGCGAAAACCAGAAGAATAAAAAGGATCAGGGTCGGAATCGCACCGATCGCAAGGCTTTCGAGTTGACGCAGCAATTCATCCATAGGTCGGCCGGTGCAGGCTGTCGGGAACGAGTCAGAAGGGCTTAGCTGGAACCTTAGGTTCTAACAGACGAAAAAAATGAAAGTCAAATAACGAAAGCGACTTACCTGACGAAACACACAACCCGCCCCCTGATTGACTGCCCGTTTCATCTCCTGAAAGTGGAATCGCGACGGAATCCGGAAAAGTGCGGGACGCGAGACGGGCCGCTTGACCCAGCGCACCTCCGGCGTAGAATAAGAATACCACCTCGACCCGTGTCAGGGTCGGCGAGCCGGATGTCTCGGGGTTCCCACCACCCCGCATCCGGCTCGTTTAATTCTCAGCCCTTTTTTCTCAGAATTCCGCTCTGCGAAACCTGCGATACCGCCCCAGCAGCGATGCCGGTCCGGCGACCGTCATCCGCACCAGGTTTCCTTCGTATTGGCGATCGCGGACGACGGCGCCGCCCTCCAGGGCTGCCAGCGCGTCTCCCTCGGATTGCGGGATCTGGAAATGCTGCTCGATGATCGGGTCCTGCATCAGCTCTCGATCGATTCGCTCCATCAGCGCGTCGATGCCGCTCCCATCTTTGGCCGACACCAGAATCGCCTCGCCGCCACTTTCCCGGGCGGCCGTTTCCATCTCCTCCGGACTCAGCAGATCCACCTTGTTCAGCACTTCCATCCGCGGCTTGTGGAGCACATCCAGCTCCGCCAGCACTTTCTCCACTTCGGCCTTGTGCTCATCGCGCATCGGACTCGAAGCATCCCGCACATGCAGCAGCACCTCGGCCTTCCTCACCTCTTCGAGCGTCGCGCGAAACGATGTGACCAGGGTGTGCGGCAGGTCGCGGATGAAACCCACTGTGTCAGACAGCAGCACCTTCCGGCGGCTCGCCAGCTGAATCGCGCTGAGCTTCGGATCGAGCGTGGCAAACATCCGCGCCGACTCCAG
>DASYYN010000203.1:0-1845 GCA_035933815.1 Acidobacteriaceae bacterium | reverse complement strand
AGCGCATATGAAAACGCACACGGAGAGACCGTGGCGCGGAATGGAAGGTAGCGCGGGGGCTGCGATGGGCGCTCAGGAATTCAGCGTTGGCGTGGACATCGGCGGAACGAACATCAAGTTCGGCATCGTCGATGCCGAAGGCCGGATCATTCGGCAGAAGAAGACGCCGACCGATCCGCGGCGCGGATGCGAAGCGATTCTCGCCGGCATTGTGCGGGAGGTTTCGGCTCTGTTGAGCGAAGCGGGGCTGCACGCGCGCGACGTGGCGAGCATTGGATTGGGCGTCCCGGGCACGGCGTTGGACGGGACGGTGGTGTACGCGCCGAATCTGTTCTGGAGGGATGTGCCGGTGGCGCCGGTCATAGCGCCGGTGTTTGGGGTTCCGGTGGCCGTTGCGCAGGACACGCGCGCGGCGGCGTGGGCCGAGTATCTGGTGGGATCGGCGCGCGGGCTGCGCGGCGTGGCGGCGGTGACGCTGGGCACGGGGATTGGCTGCGGGCTGGTGATCGACGGGCGGATTTTTCATGGTGCGCTGAATACGGCGGGAGAGTTCGGACACCAGATCGTGGAGATCGACGGCGAGCACTGCAACTGCGGGCGGACTGGGTGTCTCGAAGCGCACGCGGGCGGGCTGGCCATTGTGCGCGAGGCGAAGAAACGGATTCCGCAGCTTGCGGGCGAGCGCGAGCCTTCGGTGGCCGATGTTTATGTGCTGGCGCAGCACGGGAATGCCGAGGCGAGAAAGCTGACGGAGCGCGTGTGCCGGTACATCGGCGTAGGGCTGGTGAATCTGATTAATCTGACCAGCGTGGAGATGATTTGCCTGAGCGGCGGGATCAGCAATGCTCCGGCGGAGTTGCTGCTCGATCCGCTGATGGCGTTTGTGAGAAGCCGCGCGTATGAGATGGCGGCGAAGCAGGTGAAGATTGGGCGGTCGACGCTGGGCGAGGATGCTCCGCTGATTGGGGCAGCGTTGCTGTATCGCGAGGCGGGGACGCGAGTGGCGGCGGAGCGGCTGGCGGTTGCGCCGGCGGATTGATTCCCCGGATCGCAGCAAAGAAATGCAGGTCCTTCGGCTCGCGCCTGAATTGATGTTGCGCGAACTGCGCGCGCAACAATTCGGATGCTTCGCTCAGGATGACACTTTCTACTTGTAAGGGAGAAGCGATGACACGGCGAACGCGCACGGCGAGCGAGCTGAATCGGCGGGAGTTTTTGCGGCTGGCGGCGATGACGTCGGCGCTGGTAATCGCTCCGGGGGCGGCGTTTGCCGAGGGCGATGCGGGTTCGGTGGAGTGGCATGGGGCGCTGCGTCCGCTGGCGCCGGGAGCGGTGCGGCCGGAGGGCTGGCTGCGCGGATGGCTGCAGAAGCAGGCCGATGGGCTGGGGTCGCATCTGGATGAGATTTCGTGGCCGTTCACGAAGGACTACTGGGGCACGAAACAGCAGGGCGACTACTGGCTGCCGGAGCAGCAGGGCGAGGGCTGGTGGCCATGGGAGCAGAAGGCGTACTGGATCGACGGCTCGGCGCGGCTGGCGATTCTGCTCGAGGATCAGGCGCTGCTGGAGAGGGCGAAGCGGCCGATCGCACTGACGTTTTCGCATCCGGATGCGGAGGGCTACCTGGGGCCGCTGGCCTTTCAGGAGCCGTTTGGGGATTATCATCGCTGGCCGCACAACGTCTTCTTCCGCAGCGTGGCGGCGGTGGTGGATGCGTCGGCTCCCGTGCCGGGGCTGACGAGCGCGCAGATTGCCGACATCATGCAGCGGCATTACCTGAACGACACGGCCGACTACGGCAAGCCGAAGCGGAACGTGAACAACATCGAAGACATGCTGTGGTGC
>DASYYN010000195.1:0-8038 GCA_035933815.1 Acidobacteriaceae bacterium | reverse complement strand
TGCCGTCTCCACGGAACGCGCCACCTGGTCCACGGTCAGGCCAAGCTGCCCGGCGCGCGTGCGGTCGATGTCGATGTTCAGGCTGGGGTACTCAAGCGGCTGCGCATAGTGCAAATCGCGAATGTGACTGATCTTTGCCATTTCAGTGCGCACCCGCTCCGCATAGGCGTGGTCGGCGGCAAGATCGAAGCCTTGAATGGCAACCTCGAGGGGCGTGGGCGAACCAAAGTCCATGATCTGGTCGACGATGTCGCCGGACTCAAAGGTATAGGCGACTCCGGGAAGATCGTGCGCAAGCTGGGCACGCAGATGTTCCTGCAGCTGCGGGATATTGAGGTGCGCATCATCGCGGAGCTGCACGCGCAACACCGCTTCCTGCGGGCCGCTGGTCCATAGATAGATCAGGTTCACCGGATAACTCGGCGAATAAGAGCCCACATAGCCAATGCTGATAGCAACATTCTGCGGTCCGGCAAGCTGCTTGATCTCGTCGAGGGTCTTCAGGGCAAGCTGCTCGGTGGATTCAATTCGCTCTCCCGCCGGCGCGCGCAGGCGAAGCTGGAACTGCGTCTGCGGAACGTGGGGAAAAATCTCGCGGCCCAGCTGCGGCCCAACCAGAAGAATGATGGCTGCGGAAAGGCCGAGATAGCTTGCGATGAGCACCTTGCGCCGTCGCATCAGCCGGCCCAGCCATCCGGCGTAGCGATCGCGGAAATGATCGAAGTGCGTCTTGCCGGCGAGTTCCTCCTCGTCACGGCGCATGCGGCGATTCAACCAGATATAAAGCACCGGCACGAACGTAGTGGACAGCACATATGACGCGATCATGGCGAAGCCCACCGCCAGCGAAAGCGGCACGAACAGCGAGCGCGTGACGCCCACCATCAGAAATGACGGCACGAAGACCGCGAGAATCGCCAACATCGCCAGCATCTGCGGCACCAGCGTCTCGCGAATGCCCTCGAGCACCGCGTGGGGTACGTTGTCGCACGCCTGCAGATTGCTGTGGATGTTCTCGATGGCCACCATCGCTTCGTCCACAAGAATGCCCACCGCCAGCGCCAGGCCGCTCAGGGTCATGATGTTGATCGATTGCCCAGCCAGCCAAAGCCCGACGACCGCAGCGATCAGCGCGAACGGAATGGTGAGGATCACGATCAGGGAACTGCGCCATTCGCGCAGGAAGAGGAAGACCATGAGCCCGGTAAGGAATGCGCCGATGCCGCCTTCCCAGACCAGCGCGAGAAGCGAACGCTGCACGCGTCCTGACTGATCGAACTGGTAACTCACCTGCACATCCGGGGGCAGCACGTTGGCAAACCGGCCCATGCTCGACTTCACTTCGTTGACTACATCCAGCGTGGAAGCGTCGGCGCGCTTAGTCACGGGCAGATAGACCGTACGTCGGCCATTCACCAGCGCGTAGCCAAGGGTCAGATCGCTGCCGTCTTCCACGGTGCCGATATCGTGCATGAACACCGTTGGGCCGGAGCCACTGCGCACGGGAAGATCGGCGAGATCGTGAATATCGTCTACGACTCCGTTGATGGGCGTGATGCGGTCCAGATTGCCGGTGCGCACGTCGCCGGCGGGCGCAATCACGTTGCCGGAGAGCAGCGCCTTCACCACCTCACCTGTCGACATGCGATAGCTGTTCAGCTTGTCGCGGTCTACCCGAATTACAATACTTCGCGAGCTCCCGCCAAAGGTGGCCGGCGAAGAGACGCCGGGCAGGGTGGCAAAGAGCGGCCGCACCTTGTTGAGCGCCAGGTCCTGCAGCTCGTCCACGCTGCGCGTCTGGCTCGAAAACACAACATAACCGACGGGAACACTGCCCGCATCGAACCGCAGCACAAACGGAGGCACGGTGCCCTGAGGCATATAAGCGTGCGCGCGTTCAATGTAAGCCACCGTCTGCGAGAGCGCCTGGTTCATGTCGGTATTGGGCAGGAACGAGAGCTTGATCAGCGCGAAATTCTCCACCGATTTCGACTCGACGCTCTGCAGGCCGGCGATATAGAGAAAATTCGATTCGTAGTAGTAAGTAAGATAGCCTTCCATCTGCGCCGGGCTCATGCCGCCGTAAGGCTGCGCAACATAAATGACCGGCAGGTTCAGGTTCGGAAAGATGTCGCGCGGCATGCGGCTGAGGGCGAGGATGGAGCACAGCGCCACCGCAATCACTGCTACAAGAACCGTAAAAGGACGCCGCAGGGCGCCGTGAATCAGCCACATAAATCAGTGCCCCCCCTGCGGCATGTTTAGGACGGTGTTGAGAAATGGAGTAAGGTCGCCGTTGGCGGCTGCGAGCTGCGCCAGAGCGCGCCAGATGCTGAGCCGGGCCAGCGAATCATCCATTTCGGCCTGGGCCAGCAGACTCTCCGCCTCCGCCACATCGACAATCGTCCCCAGCCCGGCGCGAAAACGGGCCGTCGCCTGGATTTCGCCCTCGCGCGAAGCGGCAAGCTCGATGGGCGTATTTTCAGCCACGCGGCGGGCGTCCTCGAATTGCGCCATGGCCGTCTGCTGCTCCGTGCTGAGGCTTTGCACCTCCTGCGCGTAAAAGGCTTCTTCGCGGCGGCGGTTGGCCACTTCCACGCGTTTGCGCTCGTGAATAGAAAAAATCTGCGTCAGATTCATCTGCACCGTCAGGCCGGCTTCCCAGTTGTAGGCAGAAAAATCAAGCCCGTTGAGGCCGGGTTCCACAGTGCCGTTCGATCGTTCGCCGCTGCCGCGCGCGGAGAGCAGCGCCTCGGTGGTGAAATGCGGAAAATACTCGTGGTTCAGGACGCTGATGCGTGCCTTCTCTTCATTCACGCGCCCCTGCTCCACGAGCGCCGCAGGATGCCTGGCTACGGGTAATTGAGTCAACGGCTCGTTGGGCGGTGTTTGCAGAAGGGGTCCAGGCGCGATCATCACCCGCATACCCCCCAGTCCGAGCACCTGCGCCAAGGCAATGCTGCCCAGATCGGCTTGTCCCTGCGCCAGGATCAGCCTGGTCCTCGCCGCGGCCAGTTCGGCATCCGCCCGCGAGGCGTCCGCGCCGGGCCGCAGATGCGCATCCACAAGGGCATGCACCGATCTGTCGAAAACCTCGCGCCGGTTCACATCAGCCTGCGTTGCGGCAACGCGCTGCTGGCCGGCCAGCAAAGCCAGAGAAGCTTCCGCAACCGCGGATGCGACCCCCAATCTCGTTAACGTCACCTGCTCTTGCGTGCGCGCTTCTGTAGCCATGGCCGATAGCACTTCGGCGTGCCGATAACCAAACTGGAACGGATCCCAGGAAAGCAGCACGCCGGCGCCCGAGGTCCAGAAAGGACGGTTGGCATGCGCGGTTACGCTGCCCTGGGTTCCGGTGAGGATGTTAGGCGATTGCGGCAGCAGCACGCCCAGAACGCTCTCGCGCGATCCACGATCACCCTGCCAGACACTGTCCAGACGCGGTATGTAATTCGTTTGGGCCACTCCAACAGCGGCCCTGGCCGCGTTGTACTGCTCAAGGGACGCCCGCACCGCCGGGTAATTTGCCAGCGCATAGTCCACCGCTTCGGGCACGGTAAATTGCTTCACCGCCGGCGCGGCAGGCTGCTGCGCACACGCCGGTGTGACCCCTTTCAGCGAAAAATACACAGCGAGTACGGGGAGCAGTCTCCCCCTGCTGATAAACATGCGATCAAAAACCTCCAGCGGCAGCCGGTGTACACTGCACCAGTCTGCCGTCCCACTCGCATTCTGGATCGAAGTTGCGGTCTCTTATGTGGACGGGTTCGGATCCTGCCTGATTACCTGCCCGGCCTCGATATTCCCTGTTTTCGCTGCCACTTGCCGGGTGCGACCCGCCTACGGGGACACCAATGAACTGGTTGCACAGGCCAATCAGCCTTGCCACGATACAACCTGCCGCTGGAAACGCCAGACGGGATGCCTGTGCAGCATCACGCGGAGTTCGATCAGCAAGCGGAGATTAGAGCAGAGAGGGATTGTGAAGCGGAGGCGAGCGCCCGGAGTTCGAAGCCTGCCCGAGAAATGGCAACCATCCGATCAAACCATTCGGCCGCACGCGCTGTACTTGGACCGGCGACGTTCGCTGCGAGCTGGCCTGCATGGTCCGCCGGCGCCGCCTCCGGCGGGCGGATGCGATCTGGTCTGAGCGATTCCTCTGCAGACTTTGCCGTGGCGACTGGAAGCTGATCGGGGTCCTCAGGTCCGGATTGCATAAATGCGCAACCCGGCCAATGGCGGCGGAAGTATTCTTCGCGCTTCCCGGTCTCAAGCCCGCGGCGCCGCCCGGCACTGCGAACAACAGTGCGGGCAGCAGAGTCCATATGATTCGTCCAAAATGTCGCAGGTTGACGCTCCAGATCTTAGGGTTAATGTTACATGAGATTGACGTATTAGTCATTGGTGGTAGCTGATATCCCGGGCGCCAGGTAACGTTCACGGATCGCAATTGCCTTGTGCTTCGACGGTTTTCAGGGTCATTGGACACCACCAGCGCCGCTTCCCTGGCCTGGACTCTCGTTCACACATTTGATGGAAGATGCGGGCCGGCAGGTTATCCGGTAACTCGCCGGGTGAGATGGCTGGATTACCTTAGGGGTATGAAGGTTGCCGTAGTTACGGGCGCCGCGCAGGGCATCGGCCGAAGAACTGCCGAAGTGCTGGCCAAGGCGGGCTATACTTTGGCGTTGCTCGATCTGAAATCGTGCGCCGCTACGCTGGATCGGGTGCGAGCCGAAGGCGTAGACGCTTTGGAATTCGCCGGCGATGTTTCCGATCCGAGCGCCGTGGAGCGGGCTGCCGAAGGGGTACGGGAGCGGTGGGGCAGAGCCGACGTCCTGGTGAACAACGCCGGCATCAGCTTTATTGCGCCCGCTGAAACCGTGGAGGCCAAGCCATTCCTCAGAGTGCTGGAGGTGAACCTGCTGGCGCCGTTTTTACTGGCCAGGGCTTTTGGGACCATGATGCTTCAGCAGAGAAGCGGCAGCATCGTGAATGTAGCATCGATCGCCGGCCTGGTGGGAATCGCCGACCGCGCCGCTTACAACGCATCCAAGCACGGACTCATCGGCCTCACCCGGACTCTGGCGGCAGAGTGGGGCGGACGCGGGGTGCGCGCGAACGCGGTGTGCCCAGGCTGGGTAAAGACGGAAATGGACGCGGCGGATCAGGCCGGCGGCGGTTACAACGACGCCGACATTGAGGGAGTGAATCCCATGGGCCGGTTTGCCGCTGCGGACGACATTGCGCGCGCCATTCTTTTTCTCGCTGATCCGGAGCAAAGCGGATTCGTCAACGGACATGCGCTGGCGGTCGACGGCGGCTGGACAGCAGACGGAAGCTGGCAAAGCCTGCGGATGCGGAAACGCTGAGCCGGGAAGTGAAGTAAATCGCTTTGCACCGTTCCCATATTGGGCAAGAGAGATTTTACAAGCAGTTGACAAAAGTAATACCTTCCCTTGCCCATTTGCTGCCGCTGTGTTAGGTTGGACCTAACTTTCCACTTAGTCGAGTTCATGGGATGAGCGCTCGGAAGCGAAGCTCTGAACGTGCTCGAGCGCGAGCGGCAATTTGCCGCACCTGCAGATTCATTCAGATCAGGCGGGCGTGGAAAGTGTGCCCGCATGCCTCGATCCTCCCAGGGGGACCGAGAGGGGCGAAGCCTGCCCGAGCTAACTTCGGCAATCCTGATTGCCAGTCCCCGCAGAATCACCAAGCTCCAGCAAGACCAGAGATTTCCGTGCCGGTTTTGATCCCACGCACCCGCACCATCGCCGTCAGGCTTTCCGAGGAAGAACACGCGACCCTGGAAAGGTTCTGCCTGGAAAGCGGAGCGCGCAGTATCTCCGATCTCGCGCGCAATGCCATCAGCAGTTTTGTAAATCAGGCGAGTCAGGAGAGCACGCTTCTGGCGAGCCTGAACCAGAACTCTACCCAGGTCAAAGAATTGCAAGCAAGGCTGGAGTTACTTGCCGTCGAGCTTGCCACTCTCAAATCCGGTATGCAGCCGCTGGTGCCGGGAGACATGGTGGCCGTCGTTGAAAAAACACCAGAGGACGGATGAAGAGTCCGGAAGCATGTAGCTCATGCTAGCCGGCGCCTTCGACGCCGCTTCCCAACCTAAATTCACCAGAAAAAGCCTTAGATGATTTCCAAGATTTCGATCGTTCTCCTGCTTTCTGCCGCCATTTGCGCAGGCCAATCGTTACCTGCACCTCCCGCAGCCTCCCAGGTGGTTTGCCCTCCCGACGGCGCGCCGGTTCCCGCTTCTCTGGCGGCGCAATGCCCGTCCGCCGGCACGCCGGCTGGAGGGAATGCAACGATGCTAGGCACAAGGGGAAGCGCACTCGCCGCGCCAGGATACCCCGCAATGCTTCCTGAGACCCTGCCGGCCGCGGGCGGATTCAACACGTCATCTCTGCCGGCAACGAGAAGAGCCGGCCCCATCACCACGCCGACGGAATTTGAACTGCTAGCCGAAGACGCCGCAGGCATGCCGATGCCGGTTTATGGCAGGCGTCTTTTCGACCAGGTCCCCACAACGTTCGCTCCCCTGTCGGAAGCGCCTGTTCCCGCCGACTACGTGATCGGGCCGGGCGACGAGCTGATAATCCGCATCTGGGGAAAGATCGATCTCGACAGGCGCGTAACCGTCGACCGGAACGGGCAGTTCTTTCTTCCCCAGGTGGGCGCGCTCAGTGTGGCCGGCCTGCGCTTCGACCAGGTCGAATCCTACGTCCACGCCGCGGTCGGCAACCTATATAAGGATTTCAATCTGAACGTCACCATGGGCCGGCTCCGGTCCATCCAGATCTTTGTCCTGGGCGATGCCCGCCAGCCGGGTGTTTACACCGTTAGTTCTCTGAGCACGCTGGTTGACGCGCTTTTTGCGTCGGGCGGACCTTCCGCGGCGGGCTCGATGCGGCAGATCGAGGTGCGGCGCGGTGGACGCGTGGTCACCGTTTTCGATATTTACGGTCTGCTCCGGAATGGCGATAAAACGCATGACGTGCCGCTGCTGCCGGGCGACGTCATCTACATTCCGCCGGCCGGCCCGCAGGTAGCGATCATGGGCAGCGTGAACGAGCCGGGAATCTATGAACTGGACGGCGAAACGAGCATCGCCGCGGCTCTGAAAGATGCCGGCGGCCTGACCACGCTGGCAGGCACGGATCGAGTTCTGCTGGAACGCGTCGACGACCATCAGCGGCGGCGCGTCGATGATTTTTCCCTGGACGGCTCGGCGATGAAACGGGTGCTTCGCGACGGCGACATGCTGCGAATCTTTCCCATCTCGCCGCAGTTCGACAATGCTGTGACGTTGCGCGGCAACGTAGCGCAGCCCGGCCGCTACCCGTGGCATCAGGGTATGCGCATCTCCGATCTGATTCCGTCGCGCGATTTTCTGATTACCCGCAGCTACTGGATCGGACAAAATCACCTGACGCGCGGCACGCAGGTAAACCCGGGCTGGAATACGCAATTCAGCCCGTACAATGCTGGCGCGGCAAGCTCGTGGGGTCAGCAGGACATCTCAGGCGATTCCCCGGAGCCAATCGACGGACGGCAACTGCAGAGCGAGCCGTATCAGCAAGGCGAGCTTGATGGCATTGCAGTTCAAAGCGGCGCGTACGGAATTGCAAGGCGGCGTGGCGCGTCCGGCAGTCCGCTGCAAAGCGAGTCCTCTGAGGCCGCTCCCACGGACATGATGAGCGACATCACCCGCAACAATTCCGAAATCAACTGGGATTATGCGGCCATTGAGAGGCTGGACGGGCAGGACCTGAGCACGCGCCTGATCGCATTCAACCTGGGCAAGGCCCTCGACAACCCGGCATCGGCGAACAACGAGGTGCTCAGGCCGGGTGACGTGGTGACGATCTTTGCCCGCCGCGATCTGCCGCTGCCGGTGGACAAGCAGGCCATGTTCGTCCGCATCGACGGCGAGGTGAATGCGCCGGGAGTGTATCGCGTGCATCCCGGCGAGAGTTTGCGCGAGGTGGTGGAGCAGGCCGGCGGGCTGACTCCGCACTCCTAT
>DASYYN010000193.1:0-22279 GCA_035933815.1 Acidobacteriaceae bacterium | reverse complement strand
CTTGGCCCGCCAGGTGGGCGTGCCCTACATCGTCGTGTTCCTGAACAAGTGCGACGCCGTCGAGGACACCGAGCTGATCGATCTGGTGGAGATGGAAGTCCGCGAGCTGCTGTCGAAGTATCAGTTCCCGGGCGACGACGTGCCGGTGATTCGCGGCTCGGCGCTGGGCGCGTTGAACGGCGAGGCACAGTGGGAGAAGAAGATCGACGAGCTGATGGAGTCGGTGGACAAGAGCGTGCCGCTGCCGGCGCGCGCGGTCGATCAGCCCTTCCTGATGCCGATCGAAGACATCTTCTCGATCTCGGGACGCGGCACGGTGGTCACGGGCCGCATCGAGCGCGGCAAGGTAAAGGTGGGCGAGGAAGTCGAGATCGTGGGCTTCCGCGAAACGCGCAAGACCGTCGTGACCGGCGTCGAGATGTTCAAGAAGCAGCTCGACGAAGGACTGGCCGGAGACAACGCGGGCCTGCTGCTGCGCGGCATTCCGAAGGAAGATGTCGAGCGCGGCATGGTGCTGGCGAAGCCGGGCTCGATCACGCCACACACCAAGTTCAAGGCCGAGGTCTACGTGCTGTCGAAGGAAGAAGGTGGACGTCACACGCCGTTCTTCAACGGCTACCGTCCGCAGTTCTACTTCCGCACCACGGACGTAACCGGAGTGGCGCATCTGCCTGCCGGCACCGAAATGGTGATGCCGGGCGACAACGTGGCGCTCGAAGTGGAGCTGATCACCCCGGTGGCCATGGAGAAGGGCCTGCGCTTTGCCATCCGCGAAGGCGGACGCACGGTCGGCGCCGGAACCATCTCGGAAATTCTGAAGTAGCGAGTCAGCAGGTCAGCAAGTCAGCGGGGCCCGAAACGGCCCTGCTGACGAGGAAAGAAAAACACAATGGTTGGACAGAGAATACGAATCCGGCTGAAGGCTTACGACTACCGCGTGCTCGACACGTCGACCGGCGAGATTGTCGATACGGCGAAGCGGACTGGCGCGCAGGTGGCGGGGCCGATTCCGCTGCCGACAGTGAAGAACAAGTATTGCGTGCTGCGCTCGCCCCACGTGGACAAGAAGTCGCGCGAGGCGTTCGAAATTCGCACGCACAAGCGGCTGATCGACATTCTGGAGCCGACGCAGCAGACAGTGGACGCGCTGATGAAGCTGGATCTTCCGGCCGGCGTGGACGTGGAGATTAAGGCGTTCGAAAAATAGCTGAGAACCGGTCAGCGATAAAACGGTCAGCTGAAACGCGGCCAGCAACAACCTGCAGTGCCCGGGCCATTGCGCGGGCATGATGAGGGAGAGAAGGCAATGCCAGTTAACGGAATTTTGGGCAAAAAGATCGGCATGACGCAGGTGTTCGACAACAACGGCGAGGTGCACCCGATTACGGTGCTGCAGGCCGGTCCCTGCGTCGTGACCCAGCTGAAGACCGCGACGAAGGACGGCTACGACGCCGCACAGATCGGGCTTGTCGAGTTCGTCAAGGCGTCGAAGGTGACCAAGCCGCAGGCCGGTCATTTCGGGAAGAACAATGTCGCTCCGGTGAAGTTTCAGAAGGAAGTCGCGATTGAGCTGACCAAGCCTGGCGCCGAGGGCGAGGGCGCGACCAACGGGGTGAAGGCCGGCGACCGCGTGCTGGTCGACATTTTTGCCGACGACAAGTACGTCGACGTGACGGGCACCAGCAAGGGCCGCGGATTCGCGGGTGTGGTGCGGCGGCATAACTTCGGCGGCGGTCCCAAGTCGCACGGCCACATGTTTCAGGTGCAGGGCTCGATTGGCGCTTCGTCGTTTCCGTCGCGCGTGTTTCCCGGGCAGCGCATGCCGGGCCACATGGGCGTGGACCGGGTGACGGTGCGCAACCTGCGGATTCGCGGGATCGATGTGGACGAGAACCTGATCATGGTGGAAGGCGCTGTGCCGGGTCCGCGTGATGGCTACGTGCTGATCACCAGGGCGAAGGCTCCGCCGCGCGAGCGCCGTGGATTTGCGGGCGCGGGCACGGTCGATCCGCTGAAGGCTTCGAAGAAGGCGACGGGCAAGAGGAAATAGCGTTCAGCG
Source organism: Acidobacteriaceae bacterium (assembly GCA_035933815.1). Taxonomy (GTDB): domain Bacteria; phylum Acidobacteriota; class Terriglobia; order Terriglobales; family Acidobacteriaceae; genus Palsa-343. The sequence continues at coordinate 20,220 of DASYYN010000193.1, read as the reverse complement.
TTCAGCGCTCAGCGCTCAGGAAATCGGTTAACAGCTAATAGCTAACGACTACTAGCTGAGTTGAAAGAGAAGACGATGGCAAACATTGACGTATTGGATCTCGGAGGACAGAAAGTCGGCTCGCTCGAGCTGGCCGACGAAGTCTTCGGACAGGTCAACGAAGCGTTGCTGTGGGAAGCGGTGAAGCACTATCGTGCTGCGCAGCGCCAGGGCACGCACGCGACCAAGAACCGCAAGCTGGTCTCCGGATCGGGCAAGAAGCTCTGGAAGCAGAAGGGCACGGGCCGCGCGCGTGTGGGCTCGGTGCGCTCGCCTCTGTGGCGGCACGGCGGCACGGTGCACGGACCGCAGCCCCGCTCGTATGAGTACGCCTTCCCGCGCAAGAAGCTGCTGGGCGCGCTGCGTTCGGCGCTGGCCACCAAGTTTGCCGATGGCAAGCTGACCGTGGTCGAGTCGCTGGAGCTGAACGATGGCAAGACGAAGCTCTACCGCCAGGCGCTCGACAAGCTGGAAGCGAAGAAGACGGCTCTGCTGGTGGAGAACGGCCAGACGCTGGGCAGGAATCTGATGCTCGGCGCGCGCAATCTCGAGGGCGTGGAATTGCTGCTCAACAACGAAGTTCATCCGTACGATCTGCTGCGGTACGAGCGCGTGATCTTCTCGCGGCCGGCGATCGAAAAGCTCCAGGAATCGCTGCTGAAGTCGGTTCCGAAGGGCAGAAAGGTACAGGTGGCCTGATGCCGAAGACCTATACGGTTATTCGCCGCGCCATGATCACCGAAAAGGCGCTCGCTGCCAAGGAGACCGAGGGCACGCTGGTCTTCGAGGTGGATCCGAAGGCGACCAAGAACCAGGTGAAAGACGCCGTGGAGACGCTGTTCAAGGTGAAGGTGCGGGCGGTCCGCACGGTGAACATGGCGGGCAAGGAACGCCGCCGCGGCAAGTTTGCCGGTTATCGTCCCGACTGGAAGAAAGCTTATGTGCGGCTGAAGGCGGGCGAGAAGATGCCGGATTACGTGAACAACCTGTGAGATAGCAGGTAGCGGGTAGCTGGTAGCGAGTAGCAAGGCAACTATCAGCAGAGGAAACGCGAACGAGCCGCAAGCCAGCTAGAGGCTAACGGCTAAAAGCTAAGAGCTAATACGATGCCGATTAAGACATACAGACCGATCACCCCGACGCTGCGGTTCCAGACCACCCTGGTGCGGGACGAGATCACCACGGACGAGCCGTACAAGCCGCTGCTCGTAAACAAGGTGCGCACCGGCGGCCGTCGCAATTCGGGCGACCTCACCATCCGCCATCACGGTGGCGGGCACAAGAAGAAGCTGCGGCTCATCGACTTCCGCCGCGACAAGCCTGGCGTGCCGGGCAAGGTGGCCACCATCGAGTACGATCCAAACCGTTCGTCGCTGATCGCGCTGATCAGCTACGCCGACGGCGAGAAGCGCTACATCCTGCAGCCGGTCGGACTCAAGGTGGGGCAGACGATCATGAGCGGCCCCGAGGCCGACATCCTCGTTGGCAATGCGCTGCCGCTGCGGAATATCCCCGCCGGCACCACAGTGCACAACGTGGAGCTGCGGCCGGGCAAGGGTGCACAGATGGTGCGCTCGGCGGGCTCTTCAGCACAGCTGGTCGCCAAGGAAGGCGATTACGCGCTGCTGAAACTGCCCTCCGGCGAAACGCGCCGCGTGCTGATCGACTGCATGGCGACGATCGGCCAGGTGGGCAACACCGATCACGAGAACGTCTCGATCGGCAAAGCGGGACGCAACCGCTGGAAGGGCATTCGCCCGACCAACCGCGGCGTGTCGATGAACCCCGTGGATCACCCGCACGGCGGCGGCGAAGGCAAGACCTCCGGTGGACGTCACCCGGTGACCCCGTGGGGCCAGCCGACCCGTGGTTACAAGACCAGGAACAACAAGCGGACCGATTCGTTCATTGTGGCCCGCCGTTCGAAGTAAGAGAGCAGAGGTTTACTGATGGCAAGGTCGACGAAAAAGGGCGCCTTCGTGGATGGGCACCTGATGGTGAAGATCGAGACGATGAACCGCGCGAACGACAAGAAGGTCGTGCGCACCTGGTCGCGCCGCTCGACTGTTCATCCGGAGATGATTGGGCACACCATTGCGGTGCACAACGGCAAGAAATTCGTGCCGGTGTACGTGACGGAAAACATGGTGGGGCACAAGCTGGGCGAGTTCGCGGCGACGCGGACCTTTAAAGGTCACTCGGTGCGGGCCGCCGAGACCACGGCGAAGCCGAAGTAAGGGCGGAGTAAGGGAATGCAGACAGAGACACGAGAATTCCGGGCCGAAGCGCGATTTCAGCGGGTTTCGCCGCAGAAGGCGCGGCTGGTGCTCGATCTGATCAAGGGCCGTGGCGTCGAAGACGCGCTGAACACGGTTGCGTTCACGAAAAAGGCAGTGGCTCCGCTGGTGGAGAAGGTGCTGCGTTCGGCGATTCAGAACGCCAACCACCTGAGCCAGGAGCAGGGCCTCGACGTGGACCTCGACAACCTGTACGTGAAGTCGGCAGTCGCCAACGAAGGGCCGCGCATGAAGCGAATCCGGCCCGCGCCGATGGGCCGCGCGTATCGCTATCAGCGGCGTCTGTCGCACATCGTGGTCGCGGTGGCGGAGCGCGCGCAGGCGAATGGTCTGGTGCAGCGGGTCGATGAGGAAGCCGCGGAGCAGCCGAAACAGGCGAAGAAGACAGCAGGGAAAAAGGCTCCGGCGAAGAAGGCAGCGGCGAAAAAGGGTGCTGCAAAGAAGCCGGCGTCGGAGTCGAAAAAGAAGGCCGCGGCGAAGAAGCCCGCGAAGAAGAAGTAGCGAGAGGATAAGGAACACTTATGGGACAAAAAGTCCATCCTTACGGATTCCGCGTCGGAGTCAACAAGCCGTGGCGCTCGCGCTGGTTCGTGAGCCGCGACTACGACAAGCTGCTGGTCGAAGACGTCCACCTGAAGCGCGAGCTGAAGGAGAAGCTGAAGGCCGCCGGCGTCAGCTCCGTTGAAGTGGAGCGGCCGGGCAACAAGCTGCGGCTCATGATCCGCACCGCGCGTCCCGGTATCGTGATCGGCCGCAAGGGCGCCGAGATCGAGAAGCTGAAGGCGGAGCTGCAGAAGCGCACCAACCGCGACGTGTTCATCGACATTCTCGAGGTGAACAAGCCGGAGCTGGATGCGCAGCTGGTAGCCGAGAACATTGCGCTGCAGCTGGAAAAGCGCGTCGGCTTCCGCCGCGCCATGCGCAAAGCCGTGGATTCGGCGCTGCGCTTCGGCTGCAAGGGAATTAAGGTGCGCGTCTCCGGCCGGCTGAACGGCAACGAAATCGCGCGCTCCGAGTGGTATCTGCAGGGACGTCTGCCGCTGCATACGCTGCGCGCGGACATCGACTACGGTTTTGCCGAAGCGCGCACGACCTATGGCGTGATCGGCGTAAAGACGTGGATCTACCGCGGAGATATTTATCAGCAGCGGCGGCGCGAGCCGCAGGCGGCGGTGGGAACGTCAGTGTTTTAGCAGCAGCCGGCAGCCTGTGGCCGGTAGCCGGTTGTTCCGTGCTACAGGCTACCGGCTACGGGCTACAAGCTCGTTGAGGGTTTTCATTATGTTGATGCCAAAGAAAGTGAAGTATCGCAAACAGCAGCGCGGGCGCATGCGCGGCAAGGCATGGCGCGGCAGCGAGCTGTCGTTCGGCGATTTCGGCCTCAAGGTCATGGAGTGCGGCTATATCACCGACCGGCAGATCGAAGCGAGCCGCGTGGCCATGACGCGCTTCATCAAGCGCGGCGGCAAGATCTGGCTGCGGCTCTTTCCCGATAAGCCGGTGACGAAGAAGCCCGCCGAAACCCGTATGGGCAAGGGCAAGGGCGCGCCGGATCACTGGGTCGCCGTGGTTCGCCCCGGCCGCGTGCTGTTTGAGATGGAAGGCGTGACGCCGGAAATTGCGCAGGAAGCCATGCGTCTGGCCGCGCACAAGCTGCCGCTCAGGACGAAGTTCGTGCAGCGGCACGAGGTGAAGGCAACGGCGGCGGCTGCGACGAAGTAGCTGAGCCGGAAATGATTTGCAGCTGCTCCCGGCGACGGGCCGGCAGCCGGAGAAGAGAGAAACGATGGAAGTCGACAAGATTCGTAACCTGGGCGACGACGAGCTGGCGCTCGAGGAGCGCAAGGCCGGCGAGCAGTTGTTTCGCCTGCGCTTCCAGATGAAGCTCGGGCAAACGGAAGGCGTGAAGAAGCTGCGCGATCTGCGCCGGGATATCGCGCGGATCAAGACGATCGCGCGCGAGCGCCAGCTGGGTCTGCATGCCGGCGCGTTCAACAGGGCCGCGGCAGAGGGCTCTGCGGAGAAGGCTGAATCCCGCCAGCCGGCGAAGAAGAAAGCCGCCAGGCCGGCGCGGAAGGCAGCGGCGAAGAAGAGCGCGTCCACCCGCAAGACGTCGAGCCGGGCTGCGGGCAGGAGCGGCGCGGGCCGCACGACGAAGCGGGCCGCGGCACGCACCGGAAAGGTCAAGAAGGGCTGAGCCATGAGCGAAACGACAACGAGCGAGCGCCAGTCGCGCCGCAACGAGAAGGTTGGCCAGGTGGTCTCGACGAAGATGCAGAAGACCATCGTGGTGGAAGTAGAAATGCGCAAAGCGCACGCGAAGTACAAGCGCACCGTGCGCAGCACGCGCAAGTTCTACGCGCACGACGAACAGAATTCGGCGCGCGTCGGCGACGTGGTCCGCATCCGCGAGACGCGTCCGCTGAGCAAGCTGAAGCGCTGGAATCTGGAAGAGATTATCCGCCGCTCGGCGCTGGCGCAGGTGGAAGCAGAAGCGGCAGCAGCCGCCCAGTAACGAGAGCCGCGAGCTGAGATCGCGGCCGGCAGAAGGAGAAAGTGCCATGGCAGTGCAGATGAGAACGATGCTTGAGGTCGCGGATAACTCCGGTGCGCGCAAGCTGCAGATGATTCTGCCCCTGGGCGGAGCGAGCGGCCTGAAGGCAGGCCTCGGCGACGTCATCACGGCCGCGGTGAAGGAAGCTGCGCCGGACGGGCAGGTGAAAAAGGGCAAGGTGGTCAAGGCGGTGGTGGTCCGCACGCGCAAGGAGACAAGGCGCCGCGACGGTACCTACATCCGCTTCGACACCAACGCGGCGGTGCTGATCAACGATGTCGGCGAGCCGGTGGGAACGCGCGTCTTTGGGCCTGTCGCCCGCGAGCTGCGCGAGAAGAAGTTTCTGAAGATTGTTTCGCTGGCGCCGGAAGTTCTGTAACGGGCGCAGGGCACAAAGGATACGAAGATGGCATTGGATATTCAGCGCAACGACACGGTGCAGGTAATCTCCGGCAGCGACCGCGAGAAAAAGGGACGCGTGCTGCGCGTCTTTCCGGATACCGGCCGCATCCTGGTCGAGCACGTGCACGTGGTGAAGAAGCACCTGCGGGAGAATCCGCAAAGGCGCATCAAGGGCGGCATTGCGGAGCAGGAAGCCTCGGTGCACCGCTCCAACGTGATGCTGGTCTGCCCCAGCTGCAACCAGCCCACGCGCGTGGGACACAAGTTTGAAGGCGACGCAAAAGTACGCGTCTGCAGGAAGTGCGGCGCAACGATAGCGCCGAAGAAGAAGTAGGACTGGCCGTCCTGGCGGAGGCGGCTTCGCCGCAATGCTGGGCGAAATGACTTACCCCGCAACGGTAAACGGTCGCTGCGGCGATCAATCCGAGACCGGGGACAGAGAGACGAGAAGAAGATGGCAGCGAGACTGAAAGAGAAGTATCACAAGGAAATCAAAGGCGTGCTCCAGAAGGAGCTGGGCCTTGAGAATCCCATGGCGGTGCCGCGGCTCGAGAAGATCGTGGTGAACATGGGACTGGGCGAGGCGACCCAGAATTCCAAGATGCTCGACCCGCTGGCAGCGGATCTGGCAGCAATCGCCGGACAGAAGCCGGTGGTCACGAAGGCGAAGAAGTCGATCGCGGCCTTCAAGGTGCGCGAAAACATGCCCATCGGCGCCATGGTTACGCTTCGCGGCGACACGATGTACGAGTTTCTCGACCGGCTGATCTCGGTGGCTCTGCCACGCGTGCGCGACTTCCGCGGCGTTTCCACGCGCAGCTTCGACGGGCGCGGCAACTACACGCTCGGCATTCGCGACCAGCTCATCTTTCCGGAGATCGACTACGCAAAGGTGGACAAGCTGAAGGGCATGAACATCACCATCGTGACCTCAGCCAAAGACGACAACTCGGCACGCGCGCTGCTGCGGCAGTTCGGCATGCCATTCCGCCAAACGGCGTAAGCAAGGGACATTTATGGCAACGACTGCGAAACGAGTAAAGGACGCGCGCAAGCCGAAGTTCAAGAGCCGCCGCCACAATCGCTGCAAGCTCTGCGGACGGCCGCGCGGCTATCTGCGGAAGTTCGGCGTATGCCGCCTGTGCTTCCGTCAACTGGCGCTCAAGGGCGAGATCCCCGGCGTCGTCAAGTCCTCCTGGTGACGCTGGCCGCGTCAGGCGGACGCGCCCTTCGGGCGCACAACTGAGTTCGGCTGAGGGCGAGAGCTCAAGGCCAGAAGAACATCCTCGCTGGTTCTCTGCTGCGGCGGAGCGAACGGGGGATGAAGGAGACACGATGAGTTTGACCGATCCGGTAGCGGATTTTCTGACGCGGATTCGCAATGCCATACGGGCGCGTCATCAGAAACTGGATGTTCCGGCCTCGAAGCTGAAGGCGGAGATTGCCCGCATTCTGAAGGAAGAGGGCTACATCTCCAACTTCAAGACGACGGAAGAGAACGGCCGCGCAGTGCTGCGCGTTTACCTGAAGTACGGCTCCAACAACGAGGCGGCGATTCGCGACCTGTCGCGGGTGTCGCGTCCGGGCTGCCGCGTCTACGTCGGCCGCGATGAGATCCGCCGCGTGCAGGGCGGGCTCGGCATCAGCATTATGACCACGCCCCGCGGCGTGATGACCGGACGCCAGGCGCGCAGGGAAGGCGTCGGCGGCGAAGTTTTGTGTGAAATCTGGTAAGGCCGCCACTGCCTGAGTCGGGCAGATGTAGGTCAGCCAGAGTAGTAAGGCTGCAGTGGAACGGCAGAACTGCCGGGACTCGCAAGCCACAAAGGATTCAGAGATGTCACGGATTGGAAAGAAACCGATTCCGCTGCCGAAGGAAGTGAAGTACTCGATACAGGGGAACGTCGTTACGGTCGAAGGGCCGAAGGGCAAGATGGTGCAGTGGATTCCTGAAGGCATTCAGGTGGAAGTGAAGGACGGCCATCTGCACGCGACCCGGGAGAACGATTCGCAGGCAGCGATCCACGGACTCGCCCGCGCTCTTGTGTCCAACGCCGTCGAAGGCGTAACGAAAGGCTGGACGAAGGAACTCGACATCGTCGGTATCGGATACCGCGCCGAGCTGAAGAGCAAGAACACGGTGGTGTTTACCCTCGGCTACTCTCACCCGATCGAATTTCCGCTGCCTACCGGCGTCACGGCGACGATCGACCCCAAGCAGACGCGGGTGACGATCAGCGGTGTAAACCGCCAGCAGGTCGGACAGGTTGCGGCCGACATGCGGTCGCTGCGCAAGCCCGATCCGTACAAGAACAAGGGCGTTCGCTACTCCGACGAGCGGTTGAAGAAGAAGGTTGGAAAGACGGGAGCGAAGTGATCGCGTTTGCGAGGCGTCTGAGCCGAGCGCGATCATCCTGAGCGATCTGGAGCGCGCGACGCGCGCGAAGGGGAGTCGAAGGATCACACCGAACGGGGTCGCAGGGCGGCTCCGCTTTTAGGAAGGGAAACGAAGCGATGCAAGTGCAGAGGAAGAGAAACGAGATTCGGCAGCGCGTGCACACGCGCATTCGCCGCCGGCTGTCCGGCACGGCGGAGCGTCCGCGGCTGAACGTCTACCGCTCGCTGAACCACATCTATGCGCAGGTGATTGATGACCTCCAGGGCGTGACGCTGGTTTCGGCGTCCACGGTCGCGGCCAAATCGAAGACCGGCGGCAATGTGGCGGCGGCAAAGCAGATTGGCAAGCAGATCGCCGAGCGCGCAAAGGAGAAGGGGATCACGAAGGTGGTCTTCGATCGTGGCGGGTATCTGTATCACGGACGCATCAAGGCGCTGGCCGATGCCGCGCGCGAAGCAGGCTTAGAGTTTTAGGTGGCGATGTGAGGAGAGCTGCTTCTATCGCAGTGGCGGCAGCCGCGGTTCTCCTCGTACTGGCAGTTATCGGGATCGGACTGGGAACGATGGGAGTGGACTTCCACTTCCGGTGGTGAGTTCGGTGATTGGTGCGCGGCTGCTGGCCGCGCAGAAGGAAATCAGAAGCAAATGGCGACATTGAAGAAGAAGCTGGATTCCGGGCAGTACAACCTGAAGGATCAGGTAGTGGCGATCAACCGCGTGACCAAGGTGGTCAAGGGCGGCAAGAACATGTCGTTCGCCGCGCTGGTCGTGGTCGGCGATCCCGGCGCGGGCGTCGTGGGCTACGGCTCGGGCAAGGCGCGCGAGGTTCCTCAGGCGATCCGCAAGGGAATTGAAGCGGCCAAGAAGAACCTGGTCCGCGTCAACCTGACGAGCACAACCATTCCGCACCAGGTGCTGGGACGCTACGGATCGGGCCATGTGCTGCTCAAGCCCGCTCCCGAAGGCACCGGCGTGATTGCCGGCGGCGCGGTGCGCGCGGTGATGACCTCGGCAGGCGTGCAGAACGTGCTCACCAAGAGCCTCGGCACGGCGAACCCGCACAACGTCATCAAGGCGACCTTCGACGCGCTGGTGCAGCTGCGCGACAAGAACGAAGTCGCGGCCATCCGTGGCAAGCAGGCGCAGGAGATCTAACCATGGCGCAGAAGAAGACAGCAACGAAGAATGCCGGCAAAGCCACGATTCAGATCCAGTATTTCCGGTCGATGATCCAGGCTCCGGTGAAGCACAAGAAGGTTGTGAAGGGCCTGGGGTTCACACGGCTGAATCAGGTCGTGGAGCGGGAAGACACGCCTTCGATCCGGGGAATGGTGAAGACGATTCCGCACCTGGTGCGAATTGTGGAATAGAGGCAGGGTATAGCGTTTAGGGTATAGCGTCCAGGAACTGCCAGCGTACAGCGAATTCGGCTATCCGCTACACGCTGTCCGCTATCCGCTACTAAAACATGCGAGTCGTCCGGTGAGATTCCGGGCGGCGTTGAGCGAGGAAAACGATGAAGAACCTTTCGAATCTGCGGGCGCCGAAGCAGGCCAACCGCAACAAGAAGCGCATTGGGCGCGGCATGGGCTCCGGAACCGGAAAGACGTCCGGACGCGGACACAAGGGACAGGGATCGCGGTCGGGCTCGCGGCTGATGCGCGGCTTTGAAGGCGGTCAGATGCCGCTGCACCGCCGTCTGCCGAAGCGCGGCTTCACCAACATCTTCCGCACTGAGTACACCGTGATCAATCTGGACCGCCTTGCGGAACTCGGCGAGAAGGAACTGACGATCGAGAAGTTCGCGGAACTCGGGGTGGTGAAGGGCCGCAATGGGCTCGTGAAGGTGCTGGGCAATGGCGATCTGAACGTCGCCGTCACGGTGCACGCACACAAGTTTTCGAAGTCCGCACAGGAAAAAATCGAGAAGGCCGGCGGCAAGGCGATTGTTGTCGGCTAGCCGGCAGTCGGCAGTCAGCAGCGCGTAGCGTGCAGCATCGGTAACGAGATCGCTACCGGCTACAGGCTACAAGCTATCGGCTTCCGCGTATGATGAGATCAGACTCCCATGTTTGAGAAGTTTGCGAATATCTTCCGCATCCCCGACCTGCGCAGGCGCGTCCTGTTCACGCTGGGGATCCTGGCCGTATATCGTCTCGGCGCGCACGTCACCACTCCCGGCGTCAACGTGCAGGCGCTCGAGGCGTTCTTCAACACGCAGGCCGGCTCGTCGCTGGGCCTCGTGGACCTGTTCAGCGGCGGCAACCTGCGCCGGCTGACGGTGTTCGCCCTCGGCATCATGCCGTACATCACGGCGTCGATCATCTTCCAGCTGCTGACCGTGGTTTATGAACCGCTGGCCAAGATGCAGAAGGAAGGCGAGCTCGGACGGCGGAAGATCACCCAGTGGACGCGCTACGTCACGGTGCTGCTCGGCATCCTGCAGTCCGCGGCCATCGCTATCACGCTGCAGTCCTCCTCGGCGAACCTGGTGCTCAATCCGGGCATCGGCTTCGTGCTCATGACCATCCTCACCCTCACCACAGGCACAACATTTGTCATGTGGCTGGGCGAGCAGATCACCGAGCGCGGCATCGGCAATGGCATGAGCTTGCTGATCTTTGCCGGCATCGTCGTCGGCCTCCCCACGGGCATTCAGGACCTCATCAACACCGCGAGAACCGAGCGCTTTGGCGCCTTCACGGTTCCGGCGCTGATCCTGCTGGTCATCGGCATGCTGGCGGTGGTGGCCTTCATCGTCTTTGTGGAGCGCAGCGAACGGCGCATCCCGGTGCAATACGCCAAGCGCATCGTCGGCCGGCGCCTGATGGGCGGCCAGTCCACGCACCTGCCGCTCAAGGTGAATTCCGGCGGAGTAATGCCCATCATCTTCGCGGCCTCGGTGCTGTCCGCGCCGATGCTCTTCTCGCAGGCGCGCTTTGTGCAGAACAGCCCGTGGCTTTCCCACACCTTCGACGCGTTGCGCGTGGGCGAGCCCTGGTATGAGCTGCTCTACATTGTCGCGATCATTTTCTTTGCGTACTTCTACATCTCCATCGTCTTCCGTCCAGACGACATTGCCGACAACATGCGCAAGTACGGCGGGTTTATTCCCGGCATTCGTCCCGGGCGCCGCACTTCGGATTTCGTCAACGAGATCCTCACCCGCATCACTCTGGTCGGCGCGATTTACCTGATCGCAGTAGCTCTGATTCCCCAGATCATGATCAGCGGAATTCACCTCAACCATTTGTGGCTGGTTGGGCACTTTTTTGAAAACCTGCCGCTCTGGGTGACCAACGGCATGGGATTCAACTTCTACTTTGGCGGCACCAGCTTGCTGATCGTGGTCGGCGTCGCCATGGACACGGTGAATCAGATCGAATCGCACCTGATCATGCGGCACTATGAAGGATTCTCGCCCAGGAGCGGGCGCGTTCGGGGAAGGCGGGCCTGGTAAATGGCACTCGCGGCAGCGGATGCACAGGTGGACAGCAAAAGCGCATTGAAAGGCAAACCGGGACCAATTCTTCTGCTGGGCGCTCCCGGCGTCGGCAAGGGAACACAGGCGAAGGAACTGGTCGCGAAGTGGCAGATCCCGCAGATCTCAACCGGCGACCTGCTCCGCTACAACCGGGACCACGGCACTCCCCTGGGCCTGCAGGCTAAAGCCATCATGGACCAGGGAAAGCTGGTTCCGGACGACCTGGTCAACCAGATGGTAGCCGAGCGGCTGAAGCAGCCGGACACCGCAAATGGCTATATCCTCGATGGTTATCCGCGCACCCTGGGCCAGGCGGCCTGGCTGGATCAGCATATCGGCACAGATCCCGGCGCTCTGCCCGTAATTGCGGTAAGCATTCAGGTTAGCTATAATCAATTACTGCGCCGCATTACGGGGCGGCGCGTTTGCCCAGTCTGCGGGACGATCTACAACATCTATCTGCAGCCGCCCAAAGTGGATGAGAAGTGCGATCGGGACGGTACTCCACTGACGCGGCGATCCGACGATAGCGAAGAGGTTTTCCGGGAGCGGATGCGAACTTATGAGTCGCAGACGGCTCCGGTTGTGGAACACTATCGCGTTCTGGGGCGGTTTGAAGAAGTCAACGGCGACCAGCCCATTGATGCGGTAGCGGCGGCGGTAATGGCCGCGGTGGCGCGACTGAGGGGCTGAAGCCGGAGCGATCCGGAGTGGTGCTCGGGCCTACCCGAGCGAAGTTTTGATTTGAGGCAGAGAAACCTGATTGTCTAAAGAAGACGCGATTGAAGTCATGGCGACGGTACTCGAGACGTTGCCGAATGCGATGTTCAAAGTGAAGCTCGAGACCAGTGGGCACGAAGTGCTGGCCCACGTTTCGGGGCGCATGAGGAAGAATTTTATCCGCATCCTCCCCGGCGACCGCGTGGCGGTGGAATTGAGTCCGTACGATCTGAAACGCGGACGCATTGTGTACAGATACAAATAGCTACTAGCTCTTAGCTGCCAGCCGTTAGCCTGGCTGGCGGCGACCTCAAGAGAGCCTGCCGAGAGGCAGGAGAGCTGGAAGCTAATCGCTAACGGCTGGAAGCTGGAGTTTTTATGAAGGTTCGGGCATCAGTAAAAAAGATTTGCGACAAGTGCAAGATCATCCACCGCCGCGGGGTGGTGCGGGTGATCTGCGAAAACCAAAAGCATAAGCAGCGCCAGGGCTGACCTGCGCTCGTTGGGAGCTGTGCCGCACAGCGCGGCAGGGGCGAGTTAGCCGCAGTCAGGCTTGCGATGAACCCCGAAGGAAACTTCAGGCTCTCGAAACTCCGGTTCGAAGACGAGCTGGACTAACCGCAACCGGCGAGCGATCGTCGCGAGCAAATCAGAGGAAACCGTATGGCACGTATTGCAGGCGTCGATCTCCCGCGCAACAAGCAGGCGAGAATCGCGCTCACGTACATCTACGGCATCGGCGATCCGCGCGCTCTGAAGATTCTCGGTAGCGCGAATGTCGATCCGTTCAAGAAGATCCAGGATCTCGGTGAAGACGAGGTCAACCGCATCCGCCAGGTCATCGAAGAAGAGGGTGGCGTCGAAGGCGATCTCCGCAAAGATATCAACATGCATATCAAGCGGCTGATCGACATCGGCTCGTATCGCGGCTTCCGTCATCGCCGTGGCCTGCCCGTTCGCGGACAGCGCACCCACACCAACGCCCGCACCCGCAAGGGACCCCGTAAGGGCACGGTGGCCAACAAGAAGAAAGCGACGGCGAAGACCTAATGGCAAAGGAACAGCAGAAGCCGGCAGCAGCGGGCAAGACCGGCAAAGCCGCCCGCAACAAGAAGTTCAAGAAGCGCGAGCGCCGCAATGTGCCGTTCGGGATCGTGCACATCCAGGCCTCGTTCAACAACACCATCGTGACCATCACGGACCAGCAGGGCAACACGCTCAGCTGGAAGAGCTCAGGTTCGCTCGGCTTCCGCGGGTCGCGTAAAGGTACTCCGTTCGCCGCGCAGCAGGCCGCAATGAACGCCGCCAATATGGCGCGCGATCACGGTGTGCGCTCGGTCGACGTGCGGGTCGCTGGTCCGGGTTCGGGCCGTGAGTCGGCAGTGCGCGCCCTGGCAGCGGCCGGCATTGAAGTCCGCTCCATCCGCGACGTCACCCCGATTCCGCACAACGGATGCCGTCCGCCCAAGCGGCGCAGGGTCTAGCAGTTAGCCGCTAGCTGTTAGCCGTTAGCTTCAGCAGCGGTGAGGTAAAATAAACGGGCGAGCCGAATTCGGTTCGCCCAAACAAGAGAGCTAACAGCTAATAGCTAAGAGCTAGCAGCTGCTGGCAGGACCGGGACGAAAGGGCAATGCCCCGTAAACCGGTCGTCCTCTGAACTAAGGAGAATGCATTGGCACGTTATACAGGAGCCGTTTGCCGCCTTTGCCGGCGGGAAGGCATGAAGTTATTCCTCAAGGGCACCAAGTGCACCACCGACAAGTGCCCCATCGAAAAGCGCAATTTTGCCCCCGGCCAGCATGGCCGTGACCGCAAGGCGAAGATCGTCGGATACGGTCTGCAGCTGCGCGAAAAGCAGAAGGCGCGCCGCATCTACTTTGCCCTCGAAGGGCAGTTCCGCGAGTACTACGAGAAGGCATCGCGCACGCCCGGCGTTACCGGCGAACTGCTGCTCCAGCAGCTCGAGCGGCGTCTGGACAACGTGACCTTCCGCCTCGGCTTTGCCACCTCGCGGCGTCAGTCCCGTCAGTTGGTCCGTCACGGACACGTGGAAGTGAACGGGCGCAAAGTGAACATCCCCTCGTTCCAGGTGGGAGTGGGCGACGAGATCAAGATTCGTCCGAACAGCGCCAAGCTGACCGTCGTGGAGGGCTCGCGGGAAATCGCCAGCCACAATCCGGCGCCGGCGTGGCTGCAAATCGACGGCGAGAACCTCAGCGGCCGCGTCATCGCGCTGCCGAAGAGGGAAGACATCAGCATCCCGGTCAACGAACAGCTGATCGTGGAACTGTACTCGAAGTAAGCCTGTAGCCGGCAGCCCGTAGCCAGTAGCGCACCACCGGCTACTCGCCACAGGCTACCGGCTATCAGCTAATCGCAGCAAACCGCCACTGGCGGTAATTCCATTAACGGAGTAAAACAGCACAGCCGCCGCAGAATGCATCGCGACGTTCGCTGTGCGGAGAAGGCGAATCGACATGCTTTGGAGAGGATTTCAGAAACCCAAGCGTCTGGCCGTGGACACGGAGACGCTCAACGACAAGTACGGCAAGTTCAGCGCGCAGCCATTCGAGCGCGGATTCGGCACCACCATCGGCAATGCACTGCGGCGTACGCTGCTCTCCTCGATTGAGGGCGCGGCCATCACCGCCGTTCGCGTCGAAGGCGTGCTGCACGAATTCCAGTCGATCACCGGCGTGGTGGAAGACGCCACCGACATTCTGCTGAACCTGAAACAGATTCCGTTCAAGCTGAACGGCGACGGCCCCAAGGCCCTGTATCTGAACGCGGAGCAGCCTGGTGTGGTGACCGCGGGCATGATCGAAGCCGACGGCGACGTCGAAATCCTCGACAAGAATATCTACATCGCCACCGTCAGCGAAGGCGGCCGGCTGAGCATGGAGATGCGGCTGAAGCGCGGTCGCGGTTACGTCTCCGCCGACAAGAACTTCGATTCCGACCTCGGCATCGGTTTCATTCCCATCGACTCGGTTCACTCGCCCGTGCGCAAGGTGAACTTCACCGTCGATGCGGCGCGTCTCGGACAGATCACCGACTACGACAAGCTGACGCTCGAAGTCTGGACCAACGGCTCCGTCCTTCCCGCTGACGCGATCGGCCTGGCCGCGAAGCTGCTCAAGGATCACATGAGCATCTTCATCAACTTCGAGGAAGAGATCGAAGCTGAGGCCCACGCCGAAGATGGCCGTGTGCAGCTGAAGAATGAGAACCTGAACCGCTCCGTCGAGGAGCTGGAACTCAGCGTTCGCAGCTACAACTGCCTGAAGAACGCGAACATTCAGTCCATCGGCGAGCTGGTGCAGAAGACAGAAGCCGAGATGCTGAAGACCAAGAACTTCGGCCGGAAGTCGCTCAACGAAATCAAGGAAATCCTCGCGCAGATGGGTCTGTCGCTGGGTATGCGGATCGACGAGCATGGCAACGCCGTGCCTGGGCCGACCAGCGTGCTGCCGGCCGCGCAACTCGCCGCCAGCTACCGCCAGTACGAGGACGACGAGGACGAGGGCCTGGATTCGGAGCTTCCGATCCAGCCCGAAACGGAAAACTTTTAAGAAACAGTTGTCAGTGAACAGTTGTCAGTTCTCAGTGATCGCTTCGGTGATGCCCTGGGACTGACAACTGACAACTAAGAACTGAGAACTAAGGACTAACGAAGATGCGTCATCGCAATGCAGGATACAAACTGGGACGGAACACGAGCCATCGCCGCGCGCTGCTGCGGAATCTGGTCACGTCCATTCTTCTGGAAGATCGCGTCGTGACCACGGTGGCCAAGGCCAAAGCCGCCCGGCCGCACGTGGAGAAGCTCATCACCCTCGGCAAGCGGGGCGATCTGCATGCGCGGCGTCAGGCGCACTCGTTTCTGCAGACCGATGAAGCGGTGAAACGCCTTTTCGATACCGTGGCGCCACGCTACGGCGATCGCAATGGCGGCTATCTGCGCATCATCCGCAAGGGATTCCAGCGCGGCGACGGCGCCGAGACAGTCTTCATCGAACTCGTAGACGCGGAGCAGGTGCTCGACGAGAAGCGCCAGAAACGCGCCGAGGCGCGTGCAAAGCGCCGCGAGGAAATGCAGAAAGCCATGGCCGAGCAGGAAGCCGCTGCGGCCGCGGAAGGCGGCGGAGAAGAGCAGGCCTCGTAATCCGTTCACGGATGAAATTTCATCCACAAAAGGCGCGCCCTTTCAAGGGTGCGCTTTTCTGTTTTTCTGGTAGGCTGACGTCGTGATCTCGACTCCCCCGGTCGTGAGACGCAGCCTGAGCAAGCTGGTGCGGCAATCGCCGCTGGGCCGCGGTGCGCGTATGGCCGAAAAGAACGAAGCCCGTGCCCTTCATGCGCAGTTGCTGCCGCGCGCAGCGCCGCAGGTTCCGGGATACGACCTCGCCTTCGCGTTTCAGGCGGCTGCTGCCTGCGGCGGCGATCTCTTCGACGTCTTCTCGCTCGAAGACGGCACAATGGCTCTGTGCATCGCAGATGTCTCCGGCAAGGGCATGGAAGCCGTGCGTCTGACCAGCGATTTGCGCGCCGCAGTGCGCGCCTGCGCTCCGGAGGCCCAGACACCTTCCGAGCTGTGCACGACCGTGAACCGGCTGCTTTCCGGCAAATTCGCGCCCGGCAAGTACGCCACCATGTTCTACGGCATGCTCGATGTCCCGACGGGAACGCTGCGATACGAAAATGCCGGCCACTGCCTGCCCGTTCTCGTTCGCGCCGACGGCAGCGTCGAATTTCCCGCGAGCTTCAGCGGAGTTCTGGGACTGTTTTCCCACTGGCTTTATCAGGACCAGGAAGTGCGCCTCCGCTCCGGCGACACGCTGTTGCTGGTGACCGACGGAGTGCTCGCCGCCGAAGCCCGCCGCGGCGGTGAATTCGGCTATCAGCGCATCATTGCCGCCGTGCAGAATGCGCGCTCTTCTTCAGCCGCCGAACTGGGGAACGCTGTGCTCGAGCAGGTTTCGCAGTTCTGCCGTGGCCGCCTGCGCGACGATGCTTCCCTAATCATCGTTAAGGCCTGCTGATCAGCGTTGCTGGACTGGCACCGGACTTGGCAGCTGCAACTCCTCATCGTCACCAACGTGCACCTTCACTCCCTGCCCGAGGTACGCGCTGAGCGCGTCGTGTTTGGCCCATTCCAGCGTCCAGCCATCGTCGATCGCCACCAGCGTGTAATTGCCCGCCACCACGCGCCGCAGCGTGAAGCTCCCGTCGGAATCGCTCTGGTCGCGCCGGATCAGATCCGGAGTCGCGCTGGGATCGTCGGGCACAAGCTCGACCATCACGCCGCCGACTCCCTGACCGCCGCGCTGCACGAAGCCGTTGATCGTCGCCGAGCCGCGCGCCAGCGTCGCGGCCAGTAACACCGGGTCTGAGCCGACAGTGACGCGATCTCCCTGAACCTCGCCGCCCGACGCTGCCATCTGCGAGACAACCAGCGCCCCGGAGCCGCCGCGGACCGAGACCTCATACGTTCCCGGAGCGACGCCGTGCAGGCTGAAGCTGCCGTCGTTCTGGATGCCCGAGGTTCGCACGAAAGGCTCGCCGCCGCTCACGCGCCGGGCGAAAACCGTCACGTGCGCCGGTAATGCTCCGCCGGCAGCCATCGCCACCTTGCCGGTAACCTCAACTTCGGTGACTGGCGCCGGAGCGGCTGTTGAAACATTGCTGCGCGCGTCCAGCGGTACCGTCGATCCGCCCTGCCGGAATTCATAATGCCCGGGTGCGACCCCGCTGTACTCAAAGGAGGTCATCTGGCCTCCTCTCCTGAACGACGGCTGCGGATAGATCTGCAGGTTCAGGGGTGTGCCGAAAGCATCCTGTGTAAGCTGCGGCGTAGCGATGCTGCCGCCTTCCCGTGGCTGCACCGGAAGCTGAACGCGGATGTGCACGGCCGGCACGGCATGCAGCGAAAAATTGATCTGCAGGCGATCGCCGCCGCGCACCGGAATCGGCGTCGCGCCCGACGAATCCGTTGCATTTGGGTAGAACGTCACGGGATAGGCGACGTCGAGAGGCGACGTGGGCTGCTGATCGTCGGGCAGCGGATTGCCGCTGCTGTCCGTCTGCGGAGCGGGGCGGAAGGCATACCAGGGGGTTGCCGTCACGCAAATGAAAAAGCTGCCGGGACGGAGCTCAGGAAATTCGAAGGTGCCGCGGTCATCGGACATCTGCTGTCCGACGGACACGATGCGGCCTTCCCCCTGAAACTCGGCCTGCCGGAAGAGGCGCACCTGCGCATCGGCAACCGGATCGCCGTTGTCATCGCTGATCGTGCCGTCAATCACGCCAAACGGCATGAGAGGAAAACGAAGATGAGACGTGTCCTGCTGCGGCCCGGTGACAACGGCCGTCGAAAAGCCGTTGTGGTCCTGATACCCGCCCGTGATGTATCCGCGGCGAGAAGCCTCCAGACGGTATTTGCCTTCCGGCAGACCGCTGAAGCGGAAGGCGCCGCTTGCATCGGTCAATGATGCGCCCACCTGCTCCCCTGGAGCGCCCGGCGTGAAGAGCCGAACCTCGACGCGGTCGAGCGGCGCACCGGTCGCAGCGTTCACAACCACGCCGGCAATGCTGGTGTCGCCGCGCTGTGCGGATCCCACGCCCGCAGTTTGCGCGCTCTGTGCCGGCGCCGCGACCACACTCCCCAGCGCGCAGAACAAGGCGAGAACCGGCAGAGCGCGGCTCATTGTGACGCCTCAGTTGTCGGCGCAGAGAGCGTCACCTGCGCCGTGCCGCCGGCAGGCACCGATACCACCTGGCCTTTGCCCGTCCAGGCGCTCAGTCCATCGGCAGAATGGAAGTCGATCTCCTGCGGCGCATCGCACGGAGTTACGCGGTAAGAGCCCGGCGCCAGATTCATGAAGCTGAACGACCCGTCCGATGAAGTCATCGTCGCCGGCATCTGCGCGACCGTAGCAAACAGGGGAATCGCACAGAGCTGCACGGCGGAGCTCTCCTGAGCGGATGCGCTCGCCGCAGCCGGCGCGGAACCGGTGTTCACCTGTCCGGTAATTTTGCCGGAGTCGTCGCGCAGCGTCACGGTGATCGGCGCAACGGAACTGCTCGTGCCGACGACCAGCGGATTGCTCATCAGGTCGGTGCCGCTGCTGGTGATCGCGGAGATGTAGCCCGGCGGATACGCCGTGGCTGCAATCCAATAGCGGCCTGGCTCGGTGACATTGATCTGCCAGCCGCCGCCCTCCGCCGGTGGGCGCGTCGTAAGAAATCCGCCGCCACCGGCAGCATTGAAGGCGTCCGCTGAAACCAGCCGCAGACTCACGTCGGGATTCGTGCTCGGCACAGGCACATTCGACGAAGTGAAGTTGCGCTGAATGTCGACCGGGATGTGCGGAATCTGCTCGAGCGCGATGGCAAAGCTCACCGGCGCGCCCGCTACCTGGAAAGTAGCGCGGCCCCATGTCATCGTCTGCCCAAAGCCGCGAGCATTCAGAACCCACGATCCATTCGGCACGCTCGCATGGACGACCTGCTCGAGAATGGCGTACCGGGCAGGGAAGCCCGTCGGCCTTCCCCCGGCATCGAGCACGTCGAATTCTCCCGGCGTGCCCTGCTGACCGCCTCGCACCGCAATCGCGACAGGAAAAAACTGTTGCCGCTTCAGCGTGAAGTCCGCCTGCGCCTGCTGTCCGGCAGTGAGCGTCAGAATGCCCGCGCCATTCGGATCCGTCACCCCTGGGTAATAGACCGGCGGATATCCCCACACTGGATGTTCGCCGTCCCCCAATGCTCCTCCGGGCCTGTCGAGCGTCGCGTGCGTGTTCAGCATGTAGCTGCCAGGCGGCAGATCGCCGAGGCGAAAGCTTCCGTCCGTGCGCGTCATCGCGCGCCCGGCCACTACCCACATCGGACGTCCTTCCTGGTACTGCCGCCGATACAGGGAGACGGCGATTCCATTCGACGGCTCACCGCCGGAGATCGTCACCTGGCCTGCGATGGTTCCGGCGGGCATCAGCTCGAAGCGCAGATTATCGGTGTCGCCGGTCACGCGAATGGAGCGCGAATGCAATTGCTGGCCGGCGGCTCTCCGGAACCGGCGAGTCCCTCCCTGGGGGATGCCAATGGTGAGGTATCCCGGCTTCTCCACGCAAACCATGTAGAGCGCAGCCGGCACGTGATCGAACGAGAATTGCCCGCTGCTGTCGGTAAGCATCGCGTACTGCGCATTCAGTTCCACCAGCGCACGCGCCACCGGTGCGCCGCTCGCGCCGCTCACCACCGTGCCGTGCACAGAGAACGTGCCGGAGCCGGGAACCGCCTGCGGCCCAGCAGATCCCACAACGCCCCCC
>DASYYN010000177.1:0-4302 GCA_035933815.1 Acidobacteriaceae bacterium | reverse complement strand
GACACGAAATCGAAGCGGCTTGGCGACGAATTCCGCGACGCCGTCTTTGCCGCGCAGCCGACGATCCGCTCGCAGGGCGATCTGCAGGCCTTCGCGCAGAAGTTCGCCACGGATCACAAGCTGAAGTTCCCCTTCACCGTCGATCCGCAGGGGCGGCTCGCCGCGCTGGTGAAGGCCGACACCGCGCTGGGGCAGAGCGTCGGCATCCAGCACACTCCGACGATCTGGGTCGTAACGAACCGCACCAGCGGCGAGCCATTCGTCGAAGTCGTCGACCGCGCGAAGCTCGATGAGCTGATCGAGCAGGCGAAAGCAGGGGCGAGCCGCTAACAGCACGTTAGCAGTGCATCTCGCGCATAGGGTTTCGGGGCGCCGGAACCTTTTTGCCGGCCGCAGTGTCTATCTCCTCACCAGACGAGCGCGGCCCCATGCGCCAGTGTCCCCCGATCCTGTCCAGCTTTCGGAATCCTCATTTGAGGTGCGTTGTTCGGGCTCCTGAGATCCGTTGAGTCGCAGCGGAGGAAATGATGCCGAATCCCGCGACGTTGTTCCAAAGCCGCTCGCGCGCCGCGACGCCCGAAGTGTTCTCGCGCATCTGCGCCATCGCCACCATCGCGTGGCTCCCGGCGTGGCTGGCTGCGGCCGCGGTCAGCCATGCTCCGCATCACGCGCACGGATGGGCGACGCTGCCGTTGTATGGCGCCGCATTCCTGCTGGTCACGCTGGCTGCGGGTGCGGCGGGACTCCGGCTGGCGTGGATGATGCTCGCGGCGAAGCCCTCGGTCGGATTCCTGCGCGTGCTGCTCCACGCTGCAGCTGGCTGGGTATTTCTGCCGGCTCTGGCGATGCTGGGCAGGAGGGATTCGCACTGGAGCGCGGCCGTTGTGGTGCTGGCTGCAGCGGTGACAGCAGCGAGCCTGCGGCAGCTGGCGCCCCAGGATGCTGCCGATCCGGAAGCGCTGGCGTGGCGCGGCATGGATTTGCCGAGCCTCTCGGCGCCCCAGATGTACGAGCGGCAGCTGGCGACGGTTCGGCCCCTCCGCTCCTTTGTGATTGCGCTCTGCGCCTGGGCCACGCTGCTCTTCGCAATGGATCGCGACGACCTCGGCGTCGATGCCGCCCTGGCCCTGGGCGCGTTTCTGCTGCTCTGGTACTGGTTTCGAGAGAGCGCCGTGGTGCTGCCGGAGCGTCGCCAGATTCGCTGGCTGGGCAGCAGCGCTGTCGCGGCCTGGCTGATCTGCGTTGTTCTTCTGCTGCCGTGGCTGGTGCGCCGAGCGGCTTCCGGCGGCGGGCTGACGGCCAGCGCGGCTGCGCGGCGTGCTGACGCCGGCGTTCCCCTGCGCCCGCACTTCACCAGCGTAATCCTGTGGCCGCCGAAGGAGCGCATCACCCGGCTGTACTACCCGACGAACCCGCTGAGCCTGCGCGACCCTGCCCAGCGACACAGGCCCATGGAGATTCCGTTCGACGGTCCCTACTGGTATTTCGAGCCGCCCGATCTGGCCCCGGACGCGCTGGCGCACGTAGCACGCGGCAAGCCCACCGATGCGAGCCTCAACCTGACCTCCGCCGATGGCGGACCGCTGCGCATGCAGGCGCTGGAGCACCTGATGAAGCCGATCGATGCTGCCTGCTGCGCGGAACTGGACGTCGCGCTCGAGGATGCCGATGCGCAGGCGGGAGAGGTGAGCCTCGGCGTCATCCTCACGGATACGACGCAGCACGGGGAGCCCACAGCGATTCTCGGATTCCAGCCCGTTGCCGCGGGCGGGGCCTCGCTGCACCATCCTCAGGACGAGACGGTGCGGTTTCCCATGCAAAGGGCGCGGGCGCTGCGCCGCTTCGACCAGATCACCGTCGTCATTCTGCCCACCTACCAGCACTGGCGAGGAGCCAAGGTCGCTATCGAAGGCTTCACCCTCGAGCCGCGGTAGCACGAGCATCCGTCTGCGTTTTGATCCCGTTCAAAAATAATTGTGAACACGTTCAGTTTTCGCTTGCCATGGAGCCGGAACGGGTCTACGGTGGTAATTGAACGTGTTCAACTGGGCAGGGAAAAGGAGGCGCTATGTACATTGCAGGCTGCTATTTCAGCTACTTAGCCATCAGCATCGTGCTCACGGTCTGGGTGGCGCGCACGCTGCATGCGTCCGGGCGGGTGTTTCTGCTGGATGCCTTTCACGGCAATGCGGAACTGGCCGACTCGGTGAACCGGCTGCTGGTGGTCGGCTTTTACCTGATCAACGTCGGCTACATCGCCCTGGCGCTGAAGACGACCGATCCGCTCTCCAACCTGCGCCAGGTGATCGAACTCGAAAGCACGAAGCTGGGGGTGGTGATGCTGATCCTCGGCGGCATGCACTTCTTCAACATGTATGTGTTGGCGCGGATGCGGCGGCGCTCGGTGAATGGGCGTCCGCCACGCACAGCGCAGGACGGCGTGTGGCAATAGCCGGCGAACGACAGAGGAGAAATCTATGTATCAGACAACCTACTTCGTCGCGTATTCGCTGATCTGCGGTCTTCTCGCGTTTGGCCTCGCCGGGATATTGCACTGGACAGCGAATCTGTTTGTTCGCGGTCCCGCCGGAGAGGCGCCGAGGATGCTGCTCTCCGTGGCGCGCTTGCTCGCGGCCGGATTTTATTTGGCGTGTTGCGGATACTTCGCGATGACCTGCCCAACGGACTGGCGGTTTACCAACCTGGCGGACATCGCGCACGCGATCAGCCTCAAAGCCGGATTCTTCCTGCTGCTGCTTGGGGCGATGGTTGTTATCAATTCGCTGGTGCTTGTTTTCCTCGATAGCCACGACAGGGAGGCGTCATAATCATGCCGCAAAAGGCGATTCCAAAATCGGCCGAAACCCGGGCCCGCATTCTCGAAGCGGCGCTCAAAACGTTTCGCGAGCGCGGATTTGAGCAGGCCACGATGCGGGAGATCGCCGCTGCCGCGCAGATGGCCACCGGCGCGGCTTACTACTACTTCGACTCCAAGGAAGCGATCGTACTCGCCTTCTACGAGCGCGCTCAGGAAGAGTGGCGGCCGGCCGTCGAAGAGGCGCTGGCCCGGAACCGCACGCTGGAAGCGCGCGTGCGCGGCATCATCACAGCCAAGCTGGAGCATTTCCTGCCCAACCGGCCGCTGCTCGGCGCCCTTACGGGGCACATCGATCCCACGCATCCGCTCTCCCCCTTCAGCGAACAGACGCGGGAGATTCGCGATCAGGACGTCGCGTATTTTGAGCGGGCGGTGCGCGATTCGCAGCTGCGCCTGCCGAAGAATATCGCTCCTTATCTGCCGCGGCTGCTGTGGCTCTACCAGATGGGCCTATTGCTCTTCTGGCTCTACGACCGCTCGCGCGACCAGCAGCGGACTGCGGTGCTGCTCGACAAAACTCTGAAGATGATGGTGCTCGGCGTGCGCATGGCGGGCCTGCCGTTTCTGCGGCCGGTGCATCGCCTGGCCGGCGAACTGCTCGAGACCCTGTACGGAAAGGCGTGAGCCATGCGCATCGTGATTCCGGGCGGCAGCGGACACGTGGGGCGCATCCTGACCCGGCATTTCCATGCGGCCGGGCACGAGGTGACGGTGCTCAGCCGCAATCCCAGGCCGCAACCATGGCGCGTCGTCGCGTGGGATGCCCGCACGCTGGGCGCATGGGTAGAGGTTCTGGATGGGGTCGATGTCTGCATCAACCTGACCGGCCGCAGCGTGAACTGCCGGTACACGGAGCGCAATCGCGCAGAGATCTACCACTCGCGCATCGATTCGACGCGGCTGCTCGGTGGGGCTATCGCGTCGCTGGCGCATCCTCCGCGGGTGTGGCTGAACGCGAGCACGGCGACCATCTATCGACATGCCCTCGACCGCGAGATGGACGAAGCCAGCGGTGAGCTGGGCGGCGATGAGCCGGGCGCGCCGGCAAGCTGGAATTTTTCGATCAGGGTGGCGAAGGACTGGGAAACGACATTCTTCGCAGCCCAAACGCCGCATACGCGCAAGGTGGCGATGCGCAGCGCGATCACGATGAGCCCGGACGCCGGCAGTCCGTTTGCCCTGCTGCTGCGGCTCGCGCAACTGGGTCTGGGCGGGAAGAACGGCTCCGGACGGCAGTTTGTCTCGTGGGTGCACGATGCGGACTTCGTGCGCGCGGTCGAGTGGCTCATCGCGCACGACGAAGCTGAAGGCGTGGTGAACATCGCCTCGCCCCATCCGCTACCGAATCGCGAGTTCATGCGAGCGCTGCGGCGGGCCTGCGGACAGCCGGTGGGGCTGCCCGCTCCGGCGTGGGCGATTGAAGC
>DASYYN010000153.1:0-9520 GCA_035933815.1 Acidobacteriaceae bacterium | reverse complement strand
AGCACGACCGTATCGATATCCTTCGCGCGCAGGATCATCTCCAGATCCGTGCCGGCAAACGCGCTTACGCGGTGTTTGACGATGACCACGTCGTTGGGCGCGGGACCGAGTACGGGATGAATTTCACCGGCCTCGCCGGTGAAGAGCTGCTGGTGCTGCGTCGAGCTGCGCAGAGCGCTGAAGAGCGGATTGCGTGGGCTGATTTCCGGCAATCCGGCGCGGAAGCCGACGCGGACGTGAATGACCAGGATTCCGCGCTGGCGAGCCGCATGCAGGACCTTCGCCGCGCGGGCGATGAGGTCCTGCTGGTTCGCCGTGTAGATGGAGACTATGCCCTGCTGCATGTCCAGGCAGAGGACCGCAGTGCGGGTGGGGTTGAGCGGCGGATCCAGTTTCATGCTTTGGCTCCCGAATTACTTGGCCGCTCCAGCGTGATCCTGTTCGAACTGCCAGGCAATGATTTTCTTCAGCTGCTCATACGGCACAGCGAGCATCGGCAGGCCGCGGCCGTCGATGAAGAGCCACGGCGTCTCGTTCACGTTGAGGTCGAGGCCCAGCTGCATGGATTCGTGCACCGCGTTTTTGGTCGCATCGGTGGCAGCGCAGGCGGCAACCTTATCGGGGTCAAGCCCGGCAGCGGTGACGGAGTTGCGCAGAGCCTGATCGGCTCCCTGCCCGTTTAATGCGTCCTGCCCGGCAAAGATGGAGTCGGCGTACTTGAAGAAGGCGTCGCTGCCGCCCTGCTGATTGACGCACGCGCCATAAGCCGCAGCTTCGAAGGCCTTCGGGTGGACGTTGACCAGCGGGAAGCTATCGAAGACGTAATGGGCCTGGGGGAAATCCTTGAGCAGGTTCTGCACCACGGGCTCGGCCTCTTTGCAGTGCGGACACTGGAAGTCGGCGAACTCCACGAGCAGGAACTGCTTCTCTTTCGCGCCCAGCGAAGGACCGTTGGCCCGCTGCTCGAGGGTATGGAAGATGCCGTCGTAGGGGTGCGGGCCGAAGTCGAGCAACTCATTCTGCAGGATGAGGTGCTTGCCGTCGGGCGTTACGAAGAACGCCAGGCTCTGGACCTGTGGGTTCGGCTTCTCCGCCACCAGCACCTGCACTTTGGCTACGCCTGGCGCGGAAGTCTTCTCGATACCGAACACCTCCCACACACGGTTGGGATCGTAGCCCCAGGTTGCGTGCAGGAAGCCGTCCACGTCAGCCTTCGTGGGCGACGTGGCCGTGAAGTTGGAGGGATTGGCGGGCGGGAACTTCGGTCCCTGCTCGGCCTGCGGTGCCGCGGGGGCCTGCGGTGCCGGAGCGGAGGGGGGCTGGTTCTGCGCCGGGGCCATGGAGGCTGAAAGCGCGAACGCGGCGAGGAAGCACGTAAGAGAACGGCTCTGCATAGAATCCTTTCGGGAGTTCCTTAAACGTCTACTTTGGCTGCGATGGGGAAACGGCGGCCCATGCCGAAGGCCTTGGGTGTGACTTTCAGGACTGGAGCGGCCTGCTGGCGCTTGTATTCGCTGCGCTCCACCATTTTGACCACGGCACGCACGGTGTCGACCTTGAGGTTGCGCGCTGCAGCGATGGCCTCGGGCGTCTCATAGCGCTCAACGTAGGCCTCGAGGATTGGGTCCAGCACGTCATAGGGCAGCAGCGAATCGGTGTCCTTTTGGCCCGGCCGCAGCTCGGCGGACGGTGGCTTGTCGAGGATGGGGCGGGGGATGATCTCGCGCTCCGCATTCACGCAGCGGCAGAGATCGTAGACCCGTGTCTTGAAGACGTCGCCGATCACCGCCAGCGCGCCGACCATGTCGCCATAGAGCGTGCAGTAGCCGGTGGACATCTCGCTCTTGTTGCCGGTGGTAAGCACGAGCGCGCTGAACTTGTTGGAATACGCCATGACCAGGGTGCCACGAATGCGCGACTGCAGGTTCTCTTCGGTGATGTCGGGCTTCGTGCCGGCGAAGATCGGCGAGAGGGCCTTCGTGAATCCGGAAAAAATGTCGCTGATATTCAGCACCTCGTAACGAATGCCGAGATTCGCTGCCAGCTGGCGGCTGTCGTCAATGGATCCCTGCGAAGAATAGGGGCTGGGCATGCCGAGCGCGGTGACGTTCTCCGGGCCCAGGGCGCGCACTGCAATCGCAGCGACGAGCGCGGAGTCGATCCCGCCGCTGAGCGCGACGACGGCTTTGGAAAAGCCGCATTTGCGGACGTAGTCGCGAGTGCCCAGTGTGAGGGCTTCGAGCATCGCCTCGTCTTCATTGCCGGCCTGCGGGTGCAGGTCGCCGGAGCCTGCGGCGAGGTCGGCGAAGATGAGATCCTCCTCAAAGCTTTTAGCCTGCGCGATCACCTGGCCATCCGGGCCGATCACGAGGCTTGAGCCGTCGAAAATAAGACTGTCGTTGCCGCCGACCTGGTTCACCATGGCGACCGGTACGTGATGACGACAGGCAATGTTGGCGAGCATTTCGCGGCGCAGCTCGCGCTTGTCCCGCCACCAGGGCGAGGCGGAGATGTTCAGGATGGCCGAGGCGTGCTGCTTCATCAGCTCTTCGACGGGATCGACGTTGTAGAGCCGGTTCTCCCAGAAGCTTTTGTCGTTCCACGCATCTTCGCAGATGGTAAGGGCGATCTCCCGGCCGTGCAGATGGCACATCCGCTGGCGCGGCGCGGGCGCGAAGTAGCGCTGCTCGTCGAAGACGTCGTAGAAGGGCAGCAGCATCTTGGACTGCACGAACTCCACGTGCCCGTTGCGGACCAGTGCGGCAGAGTTCATGACGTGCTTCCCTGCTCCATGCTCCGCGGCGGTGACGTAGCCGGCGATGACGGCGATGCGATCGTGAGCGGTGGCGCTGGCAATCTCGCACAGCGCTTCGCTGCAGCGGGTCACAAACGCGGGTTTCTCCAGCAAGTCGGCAGGGGGATAGCCGCAGATGGCGAGTTCCGGAAAGAGCACGAGGTCGGCTCCGCCCTGCTGTGCGCGGCGCGTGAAGTCGAGGATCTTTGCGGTGTTCCCGCTGAAATCGCCGATGGTGGGATCGATCTGAGCGAGCGCGATCTTCACGATTTTAGTGTAGCAATCGGCGGCTGGCAGTCCGGCTGCGTCGCGGGTTTGACCGACTGCACCCTGCAGTCCTACGATGCGGGCACCGCGGAGGAGCGCCATGCGTCCGAGCCCTGTCTGGATGGTCCTCGCGCTGGCCCTTGCCAGTGCCGAATCCCAGGTGCCCCAGCAGCAGCAACTGCGTCCCGTAATTCCCGCGCAGGATGGCGGTGTTCGCGAGGTGCTGGAGAGCCTCGT
This sequence comes from Acidobacteriaceae bacterium, assembly GCA_035933815.1. Lineage (GTDB taxonomy): Bacteria > Acidobacteriota > Terriglobia > Terriglobales > Acidobacteriaceae > Palsa-343. Next base: position 6,222 of record DASYYN010000153.1, on the reverse strand, counting down.
CGTGCCGCCGATTCCGAATGCGCCGTTTTCTGCGACGCTCTCGACCGAGTGGGCGCGGCCCACACCGGGTGGGGCGACGATCACCTTCGTCAATCAGCGGCACATCGCCCGCGCGGCGGATGGGCGCCTGTACGAGGAACGCTGGGCGCTCATTCCGAAGGGCGGCACGGTAAAGCCGCAGATGCAATGGATCCAGGTTGCCGATCCGACGCAGCAGACCCTCTACAACTGCAACATGTTTACGCATGTTTGCGATTTCCTGCGCTACGATCCCGCGCGGGATCTGGCAGCAGCGACGCAGGAACGGCCGGTGAATGGTCCACTGCGGGGAGACCGCGGCTCGATCCAGACAGAGGACCTGGGCACGCGCATCCTGCTGAACATGGACACCCACGGACGGCGCGTAACGCAAACGATTGCCGCGGGCGTCATGGGCAACGATGCGCCGGTCACGGACGTTCGCGAGACATGGCGCAGCGACGCGCTCGCGATCAATCTGCTGTCGATTCGCTCCGGGCCGCTAATCGGAACGCAGACCTTCACCATCACGGAACTGGATACGCAGCCGCCCGATCCGGCGCTTTTTGAGCCGCCCTCCGGATTCCAGATTCACGACGTGCGGGAGAGCCGGCCGCCTTCGGAGTAGCGCCGCTATACCTGCGGCAGAATCAGTTCGTCCAGGTCCAGAAACTGGCGCAGGACCTCGTTGCTGGTCTGCCTCATCTCGTCCATCGTTCCGAAAAATTCAGCGCGCCCCTGATGCAGGAAGAGCACGCGGTCGGCGAGGCGCTCGGCAAATCGCATGTCGTGGGTGACCACGATGCTGGTGAGGTGGAGCTGATTGCGCAGCTTGCAGATGACGTCGCCGAGCAGGCGCGCGATGAGCGGATCGACCATGGTGGTCGGCTCATCGTAGAGAATCGCCTCCGGCTCGGCCGCGAGCGCGCGGGCAATGGCGACGGAGCGCTTCATGCCGGTGGAGAGGTCGGAGGGCAGCATGTCCACCATATCCGCTACGCCGACCATCTCCAGAAGTCCGCGGACGATCTGCTGAATCTGGTCTTCGGAGAGGCCGCGTCCCTCGCGCAGCGGGAACGCGACGTTCTCGCCGACGGTGAGCGAGTCGAAGAGCGCCCCGTTCTGGAAGACCATCGTCACTTTCTTCCGCACGTGCTGCATCTGCTCTTCGGTGTAATCGGTGATGTCCTCACCGGCAACGAAGATGCGCCCGGAGTCCGGCTTGAGAAAGCCCATGATGTGCTGGAGCGAGACGGATTTGCCCACCCCGGAGCGCCCCAGGATGCAGAGCGTTTCACCCGGCATGACGTGAAAGCTGATGTCCCTGAGGACGTCGAGCGAGCCAAAGGATTTGGAGACGTGCTCGAAGGCGATGTACGGCTCGCGGTCGTGGTGACCGTTGGTCGCTTTCACCTCGACGCGGATTTCGGGAGAGCCGGCCACGTGGGTTCCTGCAAACAGCTTATTGGAAGGCGCGCTTTTGCTCCAGATGGGAGAGAAGCTGTTCGTAGTCGGCCGGTGTGTTGATGTTGCGGAACCACTGCTGGACAGGGGGATGCGCCGGCCAGGTTTCCGGAATGAGCGCGGCGGCTACGGACTCGACGTGGAACGCATCGATGGGCTCGCCGAGGGCGCTGGCGGCCGTCTCGATCGCGGTCATCATTTTGTACTGGCCAGCGGCCAGTGCTTCATGGATGCCGTGGACCAGGCGGCGAGTGTAAACGGCGCAGAGCGGCTGTGGTCGCCCTCCGAAGAGCGGGACGGTGGCCACGGTATCCGTCGTGGTGGCACGTTCGACCATCCAGCGCAGGAACGCGATGGGCAGCAGGGGGAGATCGACCGGGAGGAAGAGGTTCAGGTCGGAGCCGGAAATGCTGAGCGCCGCTTCGATGCCGGCCAGCGGTCCGCAGCCGGGATGATTGTCCGGCACGACAGGAGCGAACCGGGCGAGGTCGAGACGGGATCCGCAGATGCGGGGCTCGAAGTTGAGGCTGCGCAGGAGCGCGAGCGCGTGTTCGATGAGAGGACGGCCGCCGAAATCCAGCAGAGCCTTGTCGCGGCCCATGCGCGAGCTGGCGCCTCCGGCGAGCACGAAGGCATTCACGCTTAGCTCCGCGGCAGATATGCGCTGATCTGCTGCACGGCTATCTGCGGATTCTCGACCTCGACTATCAGTTCGTTGTAGCGTTCGTCGTGCAGTTCGATCACGACGGTGTTCTCGGGGTGGTGGACGTCCCAGAAGATGCGCTGGCCGTGCTGGTAGAAGGTGCCGGCGGTGATCACGCCGGGCACGTTTGTGCCGAGAACGCGGATGCCGTGCAGCCAGCCACGCGCAACGTCGGGATCGGCGCGAATGCCGGCAACGTGTTCAAGCGGGATCTCCAGGGTGCTCTTGAGAGCCCAGAGCATGTCGGCTCCGAGCACGTGCAGGATCAGCTTCCCTTCGTGGACACTGAGGTCGACCATGATGTCCTCACGCGGCGATTGTAAACGGCCACTCGCCGCGCCTACGGGCGCGGATCATGTAGAGCGCGGTGCCGACAACGGCGACCACGACGGCGTAGAAGAATTCGCGGCGGGCATTCGGGCGCGAGATCAGGATGAAGAGAAATCCGGCGAGCGCGAAGAGCGGCGGAAGCGGATAAAGCCAGATGCGGAATGGACGCCTGCGGTTGGGCTCACGCACGCGCAGCAGGATGACACCGACCTGCTGTAAGACGTACTGCAGCACAATGCGAATGACCACCAGCGCAGCAATGGCCTGCGCCAGCGAGAGAAAGCAGAAGGCCGTCGCGACCAGGCCGAGCGCAAGCAGCGAGAGATCCGGAAAGCGCCGCTGCGGGTGAAGGTGCGCGAAAATGCGGAAGTAGTTGCCGTCGAGGGCAGCGGCGTACGGCACGCGCGAGTATCCGAAGAGCAGCGCGAAGACGGAGGAGAGCGCGGTCCACATGATGAGCACGGCCATTACCCGCGCGGCGACTGGTCCGAATGTGCGGGCGACCATGTCGGCAACCGCGGTGCGCTGCATGTGCGCCGCCGGAATGACGCCGAGCACACTGATGTTCATGGCAATGTAGAGCGCAGCCACAGCGAGGATAGAGAGCAGCACAGCCCGCGGGATGGTGCGGCCCGGTTCGCGCACTTCTCCGCCGAGGAAGCAGACGTTGTAGTAGCCCCAGTAGTCGTAGGTCGCGATGAGCGTCGCCGATCCCAGGCCAACGAAAAAGCCCGGCGTGAACGACAGTGCGTGCGGCGGCATTTGTAACAGATGTGGTTGAAAATGCGTGAAGCCCGCGGCGATCACAAGAGTCAGGGCGGCCATCACGCCGACAAAGAGCACCCAGGCCATGCGGGCGACGGTGCGAACGTCGCGCCAAAGCAGCACAACCAGCAGCAGGCAGACGCCGGCGGCGAGAAAGCTGGTGCGGGGTATGTGCAGGAAGGTCCCGTGCAGGCCGGGAAAGAGGAAGGCGGCATACTCGGCGAATCCGATGCAGCCGGAGGCGATGGAGAGTGGCGCGCTGAATCCCAGTTGCCAGATGTAGAGGAATGACACAAAGCGTCCCGCACGCTGGGGACCGTAAATCTCGCGGAGGAAGACGTAGGATCCTCCCGCCTCGGGCATGGCAGCGCCCAGTTCCGCCCACACCAGGCCGTCGCAAACGGCGATGAGCGCGCCGAGGATCCAGCCCAGCAGCGCCTGCGATCCGCCCATCGCGGTCACGATCAGCGGCAGCGTGATGAACGGCCCCACGCCGATCATGTACATCATGTTCAGCGAGACGGCGCTGGGCAGGCCGATGCGGCGCTCGAGACGCGGCTGAGCGCTTGCCGGAGCCGTCGTGGGTGGGTTCGAGGCCATCTCCTGACTTGTATCAGAACCCGTCACGATACACTGATTTTTCATCGCGTATGGCTCCTTTCCCTGCTCTCAAAACTCAAGGAATGCGTCGCGCGGCCGCTCTGGCTGCGCTGTTTGCGGTCCCGCTTGCAGCCGCGGCTCAGGTGGTGCCGTGGCAGACGCAGATTGCCCCCTCTCCCGACGCGCAGACGCTGCCGCAGGATCGCGGCGCAGACGGTCTGGCGCAGACGCTGCGCAAGCTCAACACGTGGGGCAGCCTGCTCTTCATCGTGGCCCATCCCGACGATGAAGACGGCGGCATGCTCACCTACGAATCGCGCGGACACGGCGTGCGTACGGCCATTCTGACGCTGAACCGCGGCGAAGGCGGGCAGAACGCCATGTCCGGCGAGAGCTATGACGAGCTGGGGCTGATCCGCACGAACGAATTGCTGCTGGCTGATCAGTATTCGGGCAGCCAGCAGTTCTTTACCCGCGTGGTGGATTACGGCTTTTCAAAAACGCTGGACGAAGCGCATGAGAAGTGGGGACACGATCGCACGCTGTGCGATGTGGTGCGCGAGGTGCGGACCTTCCGTCCGCTCGTGCTGGCGTCCACGTTCACGGGGAACATCACCGATGGGCACGGGCAGCATCAGGCCTCGGGTGAGGCCAACCAGGAAGCGTTCGTCGAAGCCGGCGATCCCAAGGTCTGCCCGGATCAGATTGCCGAGGGGCTGCGTCCGTGGTCGCCGCTGAAGGTCTATGCGCGCGTGCCGTTCTTCGGCGCCAGCAGCCGCGGCATCTTCGATTACGCGACGAATAAATGGTCGCCGGTGCGCTTCTACGATTACGTGACGAAGCAGTGGACAAACAGCTTCCCTGCGCCGTCCCTCGAAATCCCCGAGGGCACCTGGGATGCGATCCTGGGCGAAAGCTACGTACAGATGGCGCGGACGGGATGGGGCCTGCAGAAGTCGCAGAACGGCGGAGGGACGCTGCCGCTGCCAGGTCCGTCGCAAACGGGCTACCACCTCTTCGGATCGCGGGTGCCCGCGAAGGACAAGGAAAACTCCTTCTTCGAGGGAATCGACACTTCGCTGCCCGGCATCGCGACGCTCGTGCATTCGGGCGACGCGGGATTCCTGAGCGCCACGCTCAAGGACATTCAGCAGCACGTAGCCACGGCGCTCTACAGCGATTTGCCGGCGCATCCGGAGAAGATTGCTCCGGAGCTGGCGGCAGGCTACAAGATGACGCAGCAGCTGATCGACACGGTCAACGCGAGCGCGCTCAGCGCCGGTGACAAGGCGAACGTGGTCGACGAACTGAATATCAAGCTGGCGCAGTTCAACACAGCGCTTGCCGAAGCGCTGGGACTCGAGGTGAATGCGCTCGTCATGCCGAAGACCGCGACCGGCGAGAATCCGACGCCGCCGCTGGCGCCTCAGGATGTGCCGCCGACCGTGACGCCAGAGTCGGAGATTGACGTGCGCGTGCATGTGACGGCGGCCGAGCCGTGGGGACCGTCGCCGGAGGGGCTGCAGCTGACGCGAACGTGGCTCGAAAATCCGAATGGCGATCATTGGTCCATCACGCGGCTGGGCGCGCCGGGGCTGGATGCAGTGACGAGCGAGGCGGGCGATGCCATTTTCCGCGTCGAAGTGCCGCACACAGCGCAGCTGACGCGGCCGTACTTCACGCGGCCCAACACGGAGAAACCGTATTACGACATTACGGACGCGCGCTGGCTCAACCTGCCGTTCGCGCCGTATCCGCTGGCCGGGTGGGCGGAGTTCCAGTACATGGGCGTGCCGATCCGGATTGGGCAGATCGTGCAGACCGTGCATCGCGTTCACGGGATCGGCGGCGTCTATCAGCCGCTCGCCGTGGTGCCTCAGATTTCTGTGAACCTGCCGGCGAGCGCGGGCGTAGCGCGGCTTGGAGCCACGGCGATTCCCCTCCCGGTCACCATCAGCAACCAGCAGCAGAGTGGAGCAGACGGCACGCTGAATCTGAATCTGCCCGCAGGCTGGACCGCGGATCCGGCGCAGGCCGACTTCCATCTGGCCCCGCAGAGCAGCCGCGAGGTTCTGTTCACGCTCCGCCCGGGCCAGTTGGCGGACCAGAACTACGACATTCGCGCCGTGGCGCACAGCGGCAATGACCAGTTCACCGAGGGATTCACCACGGTCGGCTATCCGGGATTGCGTCCTTACTATCTCTACAGCCCGGCGGCCTACCGGCTGCGCGGCGTCGATGTGAAGGTCCCTGACGGGCTGAAGATCGGCTACATCATGGGAACCGGCGACGATGTGCCGACGGCGCTCGCGGAGATCGGCATTCAGCCACACCTGATCTCG
>DASYYN010000105.1:0-16611 GCA_035933815.1 Acidobacteriaceae bacterium | reverse complement strand
GACGCCTATAACAGGGATGGAACGCTCGCCCCGGGCATGTATCCGACAGTCGATTGGCCGGTAAGCTCGGCGCAGCCGCAACTCGTGGTGCCGTCCACGAGCGTCGTGACTACAACAGAGAGGACCTTCGTCATCACGTCTGTGAACGGAACGGCCCACTGGGTCGATGTGCGCAAGGGTCCTGTATTGGGCGACCAGGTTGCAGTCCGGGGTGCGATCAAACCCGGAGAGAAGGTCATCAAGCGAGCATCCGACGAGATCCGCGAGGGTGCCCCGATCCCGTAGATAGTTCCGGAGGCCAATATATGTCAACAAATCGTTCATGTTGGACGTTAGGCTTGAGCCTCAAACACGGCCTGCACCGCAATTAGCCCACGCACAAACTGTGGGACGATGACCAATGGCAAATCGGACGTTCAGATGCATGGTGCTCTTCCTTGCCGCGGTAAGCTTCCTCGGCATGCCTTCAGCAGCACAACGGAACAACAGCTCGCAAATTCTGTTCATCTGCGAGCACGGTAACGTGAAGAGCGTAATCGCGATGTCCTGGTTCAATCGACTCGCTGAACAGCGTGGCTTAAAGTTCAGGGCCATAGCGCGCGGCACATCGCCCAATTCAACCACCGTCCCTGCTGCCATCGAGGATGGATTGCGAGCAGACGGATTCGATTTGCGCGGTTTCCGCCCCACCGCTTTATCTGGCTCCGACCTTCGTTCTTCCTACAGGGCAATAATCATCGGCACCGACTTGCCCAGGGAGTTCCAGGATATCGGTGCTACCCGGAGGTTTGGAACGACGTACCCCCAGCGACAGTCGATTTCAACGCGGCTCGCGATTCTTTGAAAGAGCACGTGACCAGGCTGCTTGATCAGCTTGAGAATTCTCCTCCAGAGAAAAGCAGAAGACACGGTCCAGCAGGATGAAACCGTGACGTCTCGGTGATTTGTGAAGGAACGCCACATTCCGGTGCGGCAGGGCAAATGGAGCCCCGCATACAACAAGACGAGCACCCGGCGAAGTTCGGCGAAGTCGATAGGAGGGGTTGCTGCAAGTGCTTGAAAGATTGGCTCCTCAGGTAGGACTCGAACCTACAACCCTTCGGTTAACAGCCGAATGCTCTGCCATTGAGCTACTGAGGAGTGGGTGCCGTTCAGTTGGCTTGCTTCGAAAATTATAGCAAAAACACGCGCCCTCATCCCGCCGTCTGCGCCTGCGGTACGCTGGAGCCGTGAGGAAATCTCCATGCTGAAAACCGCCCCGCGCCTCTCCCGCGTCCCGCGCGCTCAGGTCCCGCCCTCCGTGGCGGCTATCTATGACCGCTACATGCGCACCCGCGGCAACGTGCCCAACATGTTTCGTACCGTCGCGCACCGGCCCCAGATTTTCGAAACCATGATCGCCCACTTCGAGGCCATCCTGAACACCGGCACCGTCCCGCTGCGTCTCAAGGAACTGGTCATCGCCCGCACCTCGCAGATCAATCGCTGCGAATACTGCCTCGCGTCACACACGAAAATTTGTCTCAATCTCGGCTGGACCCGCGACCAGATCGACAACCTCGCCCGATTCGAATCCCGCGACGACTTCTCGCCCGCCGAAAAGGCCGCTCTTCGCTTCGCCGAGATGATGACCCTCGACGCCAACAAGATCCCCGACGACGAATTCGACTCGCTCCGCAAGCACTTCGACGAAGGAGAGATCGTCGAGTTGATGGCCGCCATCGGCCTCTTCAACTACTTCAACCGCTTCAACAACGCCCTCCAGATGGAGCCCACCAAACTCGGCGAAGGCGCCGAATAACAGCCGCGCGCCCGGGCTACCGGCCACCGGCCACCAGCTAGGCCTTCACATAGGGTATCCACACCTGCATCTCCGATGGCTGCCGGTTCGCCCACGCATAGTACGGAATCAGCTTCAGCGTCGTCGGCTGCGCCTCTGGCTGTGGCGTGTCCGCGGCAAAGTACAGCGCCGTCGACGGCGGAGTCTCCTCGTGGCTCCCCTCGTGCTCCAGCACCATCACGCCATCCAGCAGCGAGTCGTTATAGGCCGCGGTGGTCTCTCCCGCCGCCCTCACTGAGAATCCCGCCAGATTCCGCTGCTGCGGACGAGTCGCCTGGTCCAGGCCCTCCATGCAAAAGACCACTGGCCCGCGCTGGAACGCGACTCTGCCGGTGTTCTCCGTCACCGCCGGATTCGCGCGCAGCACATGCGGCGTCATGTCAAACGCAATCTCCACGCGATCTCCGCTCGTCCACCGCCGCCGCACCTCGAGATACCGCCCCGGCTCGGCTCCTCCCATCGGCTCGCCATTCACCCGCACGGCCGAGTGCGGCGACCACGCCGGCATTCGCAGATACAACGCAAACTCCGCCGGACGCTTTGGCGTCACTTCCATCTGCACGTTTCCTTCCCAGGGGTAGCGCGTCTTCTGCACCACCTTCAGCCCGTTCCCGTCGTGCAGATGCCAGTTCATCTCCGAGTTGTCGTAGAGATGCACATACAGCCCATCGTCGCTCGTGCTGTAGAAGTATCCCGGCAGCGAGGCCATGGTGCGCTCCAGATTCGGCGGGCAGCACGTCGTGTCGTACCACGGATTCCGGATGTGCTCCCCCGACGACGGATCGAACGCCAGCGGATTGCGGTAGCAGTACGTCCGCCCATCGAGCGACATACCGGAGTTGATCCCGTTGTACAGCGCGCGCTCCATCACATCGGCGAACTTCGCGTCTCCCGTCGCAGCCAGCATGCGCCAGTTCCACATCATGTTCCCGATGGCCGCGCAGCTCTCGCCGTACGCCTCTGCGTTCGGCAGCTCGTATGCATTGCCGAACGCCTCGCCCGCTGCCCGCGCGCCCACGCCTCCGGTGATGTAGAGCTGATGCGCAGCCAGATCCTCCCACAGCGCGTTCAGCGTCTTCCAGTACTGCGCGTCGCCTGTCTCGAGGTAGTAATCCGTCGCGCCGCAGCACGCATACATGCAGCGGACCGCGTGTCCCTCCAGTTTCGCGCGCGAGGTGAACGGAATCCCGCAGTACATATACGTGATCTGCCTCGGCGTCAGCGGAATGCGGTCGTCCCCGCGCAGAATGTAGCCCGCCAGTTCCAGGTACCGCCGGTTTCCCGTCGTCCGGTACAGCTCGATCAGCGACATCTCGATCTCCGGATGCCCGGCGACAATCGGCTTCTGGTTCGGCCCAGGACCGTAATTCGGCAGCAGAAAATCGTCGACGAAGCGAGTGCCCGCGTTCAGCAGCGTCGCATCGCCCGTCGCGCGATACCAGGCGATCGCGCCCTGCAGCAGATGCCCAATGCAGTACAGTTCGTGCCCAGTCGTCTGGATCTCCGGCAGCATGCGCTGGCTGCGCCGGTCGCCCTGGTAATACGTGTTCAGATACCCGCTGGGCTCCTGCGCCGCAACAACCTCGCGGATCATCCCCTCCGCCGTCGCATGCAGCTGCGGCCGATCGCCGGATTGCAGCGCGAATCCCACCGACTCCAGCCACTTATAGATATCCGAGTCCGAGTACACCGGACCCTTCTGCGGAGCATTCGACTTCCCTTCGAGCCGCAGGAAATTGTCCATGCGTCCGTGCTCGATCAGCTCGTCGTGCATGCTCGGGATGCTCGATTCGACGTTCGTCGTCCTGCGCTTCTGCCAGAATCCGTCGCGGATCGTCACCGCCGAGACGGGCACGGTCTTCAGCTTCGCGTACGGCGAGCGCGACAGGTCCAGCACGCCGCTGCTCTTCCAGTCTTCGCGAGGCTGGGTCAGCGGCCGGCTCGCATCATCCATCGCGGACAGGAGCCCCGCCCCTCTGCCCATCACGGAAGCGCTTGCTGCGGGAACCAGCGATGCCGCCGAAGCGGCGAGGAAATGACGGCGTGTTAGGGACAGTTTCATGAGTTCAGCCTCAGACGGGAACCGTTTTAGGTTCCCGCCCCGGCCGTTGTCAACAACCGCTCACTGGACACGAGTGGTTCCCCGCCTTCGTCCGAGGCCCCTGTTGGCCCACAGGGATGCCGGTCGCTCGTGCCACGAGCGACCGGGTAACAAGCGCCCTGGTTCCTGTTGCCTGGTACCTGCGTTACCGCCCTCGCGCCGTCGCCACCAGATCCAGCACGTCAGCAATCATGCGTGTGGCCGGATTCCAGGCCACAACGTACCCGTCGCAGTAGCCATACTGATATCCCGGCGGAGGCGCGGCTACCACGCCTACCCAGTAACCGCGCGGCACAGGCTGCACCACGTATTCACGCGCCACGTACTCGCCCATCACGAACACCGGACGCCGCCGGCCCCGCCAATGATCTGCGTCTCCGCGGTAATGCGCGTAAAAGCGGTCCCGATCTTCATCGCGGAAATATTTCTTCGCCTGTCCCGGCGGCATCGCACGGTCCGAGTAGCCATACTTCTTCGCCTGCCCCGGAGGCATGCCCTCGTCGCCGTGGCCATGCTTCTTCGCCTGCCCAGGCGGCCCCTGAGCCACGCCCGTAAATGTTAAGGAAATGAGAATCGCGGGAAACAAGACACGACGGAGCCACAAACCAGCTTGCATGGGGGATCTCCTCGTACTGCGGGAATTGTTCCCTGATTATAGTTGCGCGACTCCTCTATTCAGCCCTTTTCTTCACCCGCCAGGTCTGGCACCTCTGCGCCCAATTACCTGTTCCTATTCCCTGCCTTTTTCACTGCTCCCGCAGCAAAATCATTGGATCCACCGCCAGCGCCCGCCGCGCCGGAATCCACGCCGCCAACAGCCCCAGCACCACCATCGTCACCAGCACGCCGCCCAGCACCACCGGATCCTTCGGCGTGGCCGAATATACGATGTGCGACAGCACACGCGTCGCCAGCACGCCCAGCACCAGCCCCGCCGCAGATCCGATGGCCAGCAGCCGGAACGCCCTGCCGAGCGCAGCGCGCAGCACCTCCGGCTGCCCAGCGCCCAGGGCCACCCGAATGCCCAGCTCGCGCAGGCGCTTGCTCACCACGTACGACGCCATGCCGAAGATCCCCGTCACCGCCAGCACCGCGCCCAGCATCCCCAGCACGCCCAGCGCAATCGTCGCCACCCGCGCGGGAAACAACGCCGTCGCCAGCTCGCGATTCCACGTTGTAATGGTCAGCGGCAGGGCCGGATCCACACCGCGCAGTTTCCCTTGCACCGCTCCCCCGATTTCATCCGGCGCCCGGTTCGATCGAACCACCAGGTAAAACCCGTTCGAGTTGTGCTGCAGAATCGGAAAAAACATCGCCGGCATCTGCTCTTCGGTCAGAAAGCGATATTTCCCGTCCTCCACCACGCCTACCACCTCGGCCCGGTTTCCGCCCCAGAATTTGAAATGTCCGCCCAATGCCTTCTCGACTCCGCCAAACACCTTCCGCGCGAATTCCCGGTTCACCACCGCCACCACCGGAGCGTTCTTTTCGTCATGCCAGCTGATGTCCCTCCCCGCCAGCATCGCCGTGCCCGCCGCCGCAAAGTAACCAGGCGAGACGTTGTAATTCATCGCATCCGCCACGTAATTCGTCGGCCGAAAATCCGTAGTCGTGTCCGTATACACGTAGGAGTCGCCGCTGCCCATGCTGAGCGGCAGGTTATTGATGTACGCCGCCGATGAGATCCCCGGGATCGCGTCCACCGCGTCCAGCATCCGCTTCTGCATCACCGGAATCTGATCGCCGCTGTACCCTGACCACTTCAGATCTGTAGCCGCCAGCGTTACATGTTCCGGGTCGAAGCCAAACCGGCTGTGCAGCGATCGCTCCATCCCGCGAACCGCCACCAGCGACGATGTCACCAGCACCGCGCAAATCGCGATTTGCACCACCAGAAGCACGTCTCGCAGAGCAAACTTTCTCACCCCGCCGCCGCTCTCGCCGGTGCGAATCACCTGCCACGGGTCAGACCGCATCACCTGCCGCACCGGCACGATCCCGAACAGAAGACCACTCGCCAACGCAAGCGCCAGCGCCACCACAAACGTCCACGCATCCGGAGTCACAGCAACATTCATCGGCACACTCGGAATCGGCTGCCAGGCGCTCAGCCATCGCAGGATCACAAGTCCGACCACGAGCCCAATCGCTCCGCCCGCCAGCGCCACCACAATCGCTTCGGTCAGCAGTTCCCTCAAAATGCGAGCGCGCTGCGATCCCAGCGCCATGCGCACCGCGATCTCCTTGGCGCGATCCGCGGCCCGAGCTGCGAACAGACTGCCCAGGTTCGCGCAGGCCGCCAGCAGAATCAGTCCCGCCAGCAACATCAGCCCTGCCATGAACGCCTTCGCCGGACCGCCCAGCATGTCTCCCACGAGTCCCGGTCGCGCGAGCGTGAAGGTCAGCCCCTCATCATCGGTCGGATATGTCTTCGCCAGCCACGAGGCTATCGAGTTCAGGTCCGCCACTCCCTGGCTCGCAGTCACGCCCGGTTTGAGCCGGCCCACGACAAAAGCTGAGTGATTGCCGCGGTACTGCATGTCGTCGAAGCCCATCACCGTCGGCAATTCCACGATCGGAATCCACAGCGCCGGTGTAAAGAACAATTCCGTCCCGCGAAACGCCGGCGGTGCCACTCCCACAATCGTGAACGGGTGCTTGTTGACCTGCACCATTCGCCCCACCACGCCCTTGTCCGCGTGGAAGTGCCCGTGCCAGTACGCGTAACTCAGCACCACGTAAGGAGCGCTCTCCATGCCTCTCTCATCGGAAGCATGAAAAAACCGTCCCAGATACGGCTGAATGCCCAGCGCATCGAAATAATTCCCGCTGGCCAGATAGGGCCACGCCGTCGACGGATCGCCGCCCGTATCCACACCCACCGGCCCGATAATCTGGAATGCCGCCATGCTCTCGAAGGTCCGGTTGCGGTCGCGCAGATCCTTGTAATCCAGATACGATTGCGATGGATACCGGTAGCGCTGCACCATGTACAGGTTCTGCGCGTGCGGCACATTCACCGGCCTCAGCACCAGCGCGTTCATCACGCCGAACACCACCGCGTTCACTCCGATGCCCAGCGCCAGCGTGATAATCGCCGTCACCACGAAACCCGGCGACCGGCGCAGATTGCGCACCGCAAATTTCAGGGTATTGATCATAGCCTTGCCCCCCTGTACGCGGGTTCTCCACTCTATGTTCCTGCCCGGTACAAACAAGCCCCTGTCCACGGCAAACGAAGGTCATGCCATGCTCGCCAGGACGCCCGCGCCCCTGCAAAAAAAGCAGTGGGGCAATTTCGCCCCACTGCGTAAGAGAAACTGCATTGTTTACTAGAAGGAGAACTTGCCTCCCAGTTGCAGCACGCGCGGATCATGCGCCTGCGTAATCACACCAAAGTTGGTGCCGGTCAGGTTCTGGCCATAGCCTCCGGCCTGTTGGTCAGCCCGGAATTGCGTATGGTTCCAGACGTTGAAGGCCTCCGCACGGAACTCAAAGTTCGCTTTTTCCGCGATATTGAAGTTCTTGTGGAGAGCCAGGTTCCAGTCGTCACGCCCAGGTCCGCGCACCGCACTGTGCTTCAGGTTGCCCCAGGCGCCCGGTGTCGGAGCTTTGAAAGCGGCCGGATCGAACCACTGGATTCCGGCCGACGTCAGCGTCTTTGGATAGCTGATGCTGCCCACCAGATCCGGACGAGTCCGCGCGTTCAGGCCGGTAAGGCCCTGACCGCCTTGCGTTCCGCCCACCAGCGGCTCGAGCGGCGCGCCCGACTGCATGGTCACGATGCCCGACAGACCCCAGCCGCCCAGGACAGTCTTCACGAATGGGTTGGCCGCCGAGCGGAACCACGGAGTGTCGTACATGAAGTTAACGAAGGCAATGTTGGGGCGGTCGAAGAGCGACGGACCCCAGTCATACTTCCAGCCGGCATACGGATTGTTCACATAGTTCAGATCTCCACCGTTGCCGCCATTGTTTGTCACCGGATCGTAGGCCTTCGACAGCGTGTAACCGAATTGCGCCTGCAGATCGTTGTGGATCACCGTGTGCAGGTCCATCTGCAGAGAGTTGTACTGGCTGTTTGCTTCGTTTCTGGCCATCCGGATCTCGCCGTAGCCGAGATACTGCACCTTTTGGTTCAGTCCCGCTCCGCCGCCGGCAATCAGACTAGCCAACATAGACTCCGGAGGCAGGTTCGCCTGCAGCCAATCGTTCAGGTGACGATTCTGCGTGCCGACGTACGACACCGACAGCAGCGTCCTCGGAGACAGTTCCTGCTGGATGCCGGCGCTGTACTGCGTGCTGACCGGCAGCTTATACATGGCACGATCCATGCCAACGATCGCACCGGGCACAATCGGCACAGCCAGAGTGGCTCCCGTCTGTGTACTGGTGTGCGGGTTCGACAGCAGCACGTTGCTGAAGTTGACCTTCGCGTCAAATGGCACATTCGTGGCGCCGTTGTACATATCGTTGCCCTGAATGCGCTCGTACATGATGCCAAAGCCGCCACGCAGAACGGTCTTGCCTCTGCCGGTTAGGTCATAGGCAAAGCCAATGCGCGGTCCGAAGGCCGCCCAGTGATTGTCGACCATGCCCTTCGGAATGCCGTTGAGGCCGTCGATTCCGAGCCCATTCGTGTAGAACTGGTAGCCGGCAAGAATAGCGTTCGGACTCGTTCCCAGGCCTGGACTCGCCGCAGCGCAGCCGTTCCCGGGTCCGCTGCAGATGTTGCCGTTGCTGTCGAACGTCGCTGCATCCGCCGCCTTATAGAGACTCGGATAGAAGTTCGACGCACGGTGGTTTGCTTCATAGGTATGTGGGACGCCATCCCAGCGCAGACCCAAATTCAGGGTCAGCCGCGAGTTCACGCGCCAGTTATCCTGAAGGTAGGCCGCCCAGGAAACGTTGTTCCAGTGGCCGCTGTCGTGAATCGCGTCTTCCTGATAGCTGTTCGAATAGCCCAGCAGAAAATCCGCAAAGTCATTTCCGCTGTAGAACCCGTTGAATTGGAAGTTTCCCTGCGGGGCCGCAAACGCATCCTGAATTTTCTTGTAAAGCGCCCAGCTCGCTCCAAACTTGAACTGGTGCGCTCCTCTGACCCAGGAGACGTCGTCGCGAATCTGGTAATCGTCCGCCTTGTTGTTCCAGGGCGTCCAGTTCGCGCTGTACTGCGTGCCCAGGTTCGCCAGGTTGATCGTCGGAATGATTGTATTGGGACCTGTGAAGATCCGGTTAAAGCTGAAGCCTGACGGCGCATTCAACGGTGCCCCGAATTGCGCCTTGGGCAGAATGTGGATCCGGTTGCCGTTGTAGTTGAACGCTGTCTCATTCAGCAGGTTCGTATTGATGGTGTGCGTCGCGTGGATGACGGCGCTGTACGACGGATTGCCGAACGTGTTGCCGATGGTCGGCACGTTGTCACCGCTCCACATCGTCGTGCCGTAGGTCTGGAGGATCTGCTCGGAAATCCAGTGCCCAAAGATGTTGAATTTATCTCCGAACCGGTGATCCACGCGCACAATTTCTTCCCGCACGTCCGTCGGCTGGTTATTACCTCCCTTGAACTGTGTGGCATCCGTCGGAGCTGGGAAGATTTTGGCCGCCAGCAGCGTCTGAGCGTTCGCGTTCAGAAGAGCTGCCGGAATAGCATTGTTTGGATACGGTTGATAGATCGGGCTGGTCCCTCCCTTGGCTGCGAGGCCACAAGATCCGTCCGATCCTGGCGTGCTAAAGGTGGTAATCCCAGCATTGATGAAGGCCGTCGTTAGTTGCGGGGACAGCTGGTAAGCGCACGGAACATGTAATCCGGAATGCGCGACAACGATACCGTTTCCGTCCTTGCTGTCGGCCGGAAGCGCCGACGCAAAGCTTCCTCCATAAGTGCTGGGGTAAGGCACCGCCTGGTTCAGCGTCTGCCCCTGAATCAGCTTGCGCCATTCCATGTTGTAAAAGAAGAACGTATTCGGATTCCCGGAGTTGGGGTGGAAGCTGACCGGCCCCCCAATGTTGAACCCGTAGGTGTTGAACCGGAGTTTCGCCACCTTGTTTGGCTTGGTATTAAAGTAGTTTCTGGCGTCGAAAGCGTCGTTGCGGTTGAATTCCCACGCGGACCCGTGGAACTCCTTGCCGCCCTGCTTCAGCACCGTCGTCATCGTCGCCGACGAGGACAGCCCGTACTCTGCACTGTAGTTGGAACTCAGGACTCTGAATTCCGCAAGGGATTCCAGCGAGGGCATGACACTGAAAGTGCCCGCTCCGCCGCGGTCCAGGTTCTCGCCACCGTCCAGCAGATACAGATTGTGCGCCATCCGCTGGCCGTTGAAGCTGACGTTCGCGTCGCCTCCTACTGGCACCGGAACCTGAAAGTCCGGCTGTACACTCGATGCGCCCGGCGTCAGGTTCACCAGCGTGTAGACACTCTTTCCGTTGGTTGTGAGCTGGGCTATCTGTTTACCGCTGATTAAATCGCTCACCTCGCCCGATTCCGTCTGCAGGTGAACTTCAGCAGCGCCCGTTACCTCGACAGTCTGTTCCGCATTGCCCACCTGCAGCTGAAAGTCTTCACGAATGCGGTCCCCGACGTTGAGCGTCAGGCCGCTCTTTTCAGAAGTCTTGAAGCTCTTCGCCGCAACCTTGATGCTGTAATGTCCGATCGACAGCGCCGGAGCGACAAACTCGCCATCGGCAGCCGTCGTGAACACTCGCGCCTGTCCCGTATCGGTACTGGTTATTGTGATTGTCGCGCCCGGAACCACGGCGCCCGTCTGGTCGGTTACGCTTCCTACAATCGTCGCCTCCTGGGCAATCGCTCGTACCCCAGGGAGCAGAAGCATCAAGCCGAGCAGAAACAGCCAGCGTTTACCTGCCGTCACTGAACACCTCCCCGCATTGAGGTGCTCCACTGTCGCCGCCAGCTCCCGCCTTGTACTGTCCTATTTTTCAGCAGTAAACGGTTTTAGCTGGCCTTGCACAAGCATGGCACCAGAACGCGATGTCTGATTTACCACACTTCTGCGCCGGCTCAACAAGAGTTCCGTTGAAGCGGTATCGAAATACATTACCTTCGTGTTTCGGGCTTGCGGATTTGTCGGTATCATCAACAAACGACAAATATTACGACGCGCGTTCAGCACCGGCCATAAATACGTTCGCCTGTGCAACTCGACTGTAAGGACACGCGAGTGACCCGCCTGAAGACGTCACGATCCTTGAGATAACCTCTGCAATAGTCGTCGAAACCCTGTTGCCTGTTGCCTGGTGCCTGTTGCCTATTCCCTGTTGCCTATTCCCTGCCTTCAGTACAGCAGCACTGCCACCCGGTACATCGTGAACGCGCCTTGCCCAATGGGCCTGCACGCCCCCACCGCCGCCCGCGAGTAGCGACCGCCCCGCATGTGCTCCCGGACTTGGGACTGCACCTGTTGCAAATCGGGCGTCTGCATGCGGACCATGAGCCGCGCGTTCGTCCCTGCCGGCATGCCACTGCTCATCGCGCACGCCTCTTCTGCTGCCTGCGGCGACATCGAAGCGTCAATGCCGTCCTGTCGGAGCAGAGCCCGTACGCGCTGCTCCACCTGTTGCGCGCTCAGCGCCTGCGCCGCCTCCGCGAAATCCTCCACGGCGAACAGCTCGTTGCCGCGCTGCGCCACGCCCACTCCCAGCGCATCCATCCTCGGATCGAGAATGTTCGCCCGGTGCGGTGCCGAGTGCATCCATGACGTCTCCACGTCGCCGGCCGTCGGAGCCATGGCCACGTTCTCCGCGATCGCGTTGAAATGAGCGCCCGCCTGCGCCGCCCGCTGCATCACCTCCGGCTCGCCCGGGAACTGATGCGAGATGTGCCCTTCCCGCGCCATCAGTTCCGCATGCCGTTGCGCCGCCTCGGCCAGCGCCCCATTCCACCGCAGTGGCTGCAGCCCCTGCGCCCGCCGGTCCTGATTTGTGAGGTCGAAAATCCGCCGCGCCGCATCCTGCGCCTGCACCCGCGCGCCCCCGGCAACGAGCAGCGCCAACGCCATCACCCACACACTGCATCGCATCCGCCGCATCACCATTGCAAAGGAGGACAATTTGCTGTTCTGGCAGGCTGCTAGCCGAGGACCGGCCTTTAGCTGACCGCTTTTCACCTGACCGCTTCTTACCTGACCGGTTTTTACCTGACCGCTGTTCCAGCCGCCGTTACGCCGCTTTACCGTCATCCGCCAGCGCTTCCACCGGCAACTCGCTGCGGTAGCGCAGCATCAGCGGCAGCAGCTTGCGCGCCGACCAGTACCGCGGCACGTACCGCCCTGGCGCGGACAGGCACCGGAACAGCCACCCCAGGTAAAACTTGTCGGCCCAGACCGGAATCCGCACCTGGTCGCCGCTCAGAAACGCAATCGCCGCCCCGATGCAGTGAATCGACGGCCGACTCTCCACGTTGCGCTTCAGATAGAGCCCCAGCCGCTCCTGCACGCCGCCGCCTACCGTGATCACCACGTGCCGCGGGCGCAGCGCCTGAATCTTCTCCACCAGTGGCGCGTCCTTGATCGGCGAACTATACATCGGCGCCATGTACACGCACTCGTCCGGCACATGGATGCCCTGGCTCCGCAGCCACGCCAGATTGCGCTTTGCGCTCGCCGGCCCCGCCATGATCCACAGCGTGTTCCCCGGCCGCCGGAAATCCTCCCGCGGCAGCAGCGCGCGCAGATACTCGAGCCCCGACACCCGCGGCACCGAATCCCGCTCCAGCACGTTCCAGATCATCACCATGAACGCCGAATCGGCAATCGCCACGTCGGCATTCAGCAGCGCCTCGCGATACTCAGCGTCCGCCGCCATATCCTTCAGCGCCGGAGCCGCCGGAACCACCAGCAGCCCGCCCCGCGACATACGCTCAATCGCGCCTTCCACGTCGCCGGCGTAGAAATTCACGCCGAGAATCTGCCGATTGTCGCCCCGATTCCCCAATTCTGGCCTCTTGAAAAATCCGCTTTCGAAAATGTTCTGCGTGTGTGTTGTTCTTGAAGGGGCACGACTTCAGTCGTGCCGTAGATGTCACCAAACCTGAGGGGCTTTAGCCCCCCGAGGGATGTTTCTTAGCTGCGCGCCCCGACCAGCATCTGGCTCTCGATCCACTCGTACGTCTTCGCCATGCCGTCCTTCAGCCGGATGGAAGGCTCCCAGCCCAGTTCCTGCTTGATCTTTGTGTTGTCGCTGTTGCGCCCGTTCACGCCCTTCGGAGCATCCAGCTTGTACCGCCGCTTCAGCTTCACCCCGGCGATCTCCTCAACAATGTCCACCAGCTGGTTGATCGTCACCAGCTCGCTCGACCCCAGGTTGATCGGATAGTCGATGTCGCTCTCCATGATCGCGACCGTGCCCTTCGTGCAGTCGTCGATATACATGAAGCTGCGCGTCTGATGCCCGTCGCCCCAGATCTCAATCTCGTTCGATCCCGACGTTTTCGCCTCGATCACCTTGCGGCAAATCGCCGCCGGAGCCTTCTCGCGCCCGCCGTCCCACGTCCCAAACGGCCCATAGACGTTGTGATACCGCGCCACCCGGCACACCAGCCCGAAATCCTCTTCGAAGTGCCGGCACATGCGCTCGCTGAACAGCTTCTCCCACCCGTAGCCGTCTTCCGGCAGCGCCGGATAAGCGTCCTCTTCCTTCAGCGGAACCACTTCCGGGCTCTTCTGCTTCTCGCCGTTATACACGCACGCCGATGACGAGTAGAAGAACCGCTCCACGCCGGAATCGCGCGCCGCCAGCAGCATGTGCGTGGTCGTCAGCACGCTGAGCATGCACAGCGCCTTGTTGTTCTCGATGAATCCCATGCCGCCCATATCCGCGGCCAGCTGAAAGATTCCCTGCACGCCCTCTGACGCCGCGTAGCAGTTCTCTTTCTCCTTCAGGTCAAGAACCAGGTTCTCGACGCCCGGCGTCACCTGATACCACTCGTCCAGCGGCTTCACGTCCACCGCGCGCACCACGTCGACATCGTTGTCGAGCAAATACTTGACCAGGTGCCCGCCAATAAATCCACCGGCGCCGCACACTGCGACTTTCTGACCCTTGAGTTTCATAATGCTGGACTACTCCCGAGATGCGCCGTCTCTGCCGAGCGGCGGATGATGATCAGGCTGGACACGTATCCCAACTGGCCCCGAATCAATGAATCCTGAATAATGACAGCCGTTCGAGCTGGAAGGGGAAGAACGGCCGGCCGACAATAACGTAGGCTCATTCTCCTGGCTGTGTACCATAAAAGTCAAGCCAAACAGCGCGCCGGAAACCGCCTGTTCAGCCGCTGTTCATGTCACTGTAAAAGTTACGAAACCTTCACATACCACTTTGGTTACATCCACCGCCAACCCGCCGCAAATCGCTCAGCTCACCCAGCTCTCGCGCCCCGGACTGCTCACCACCCTCCGCCGCCAGCCGCTCGCCGCGATCGGCTTCGCCCTCCTCGCCCTCTTCCTCGTCCTCGCCTTCTTCGCCCCGCTCCTCTCGCCCTTCAATCCCTCCGCCATCGACCTCCTGCACCGCCTCGCCCCGCCCGACCGCCACCACTGGATGGGCACCGACGAGCTCGGCCGTGACGTCCTCTCCCGCCTCATCTGGGGAGCGCGCCTCTCCCTCACCGTCGCCATCTCCGTCGTCAGCCTCTCCCTCGCCGCCGGACTCGTCCTCGGCGGCCTGGCCGGTTTCTACGGCCGCTGGGTCGACATCGCCATCAATACATTCCTCATGAACGCCTTCCTCGCCCTCCCCGGCATTCTGCTGGCCATCGCCTTCGTCGCTTTCCTCGGACCCGGCCTGCTCAACCTCATCCTCGCCCTCTCCATCGGCGGATGGGTCGGCTACGCCCGCCTCGTCCGCGCCCAGGTCCTGGCCGTCCGCGAGCGCGAGTTCGTCGAAGCGGCCCGCGCCCTCGGCGCCAGCGATCTCCGCATCTTCGTCCGCCATATCCTGCCCAACATCCTGCAGCCCCTCACCGTCCAGGCCGCCATCGGCATGGCCGGAGCCGTCCTCGCCGAAGCCACCCTCAGCTTCCTCGGACTCGGCGTCCCGCCCCCCGCCGCCAGCTGGGGCTCCATGCTCAACGATGCCCGCCCCTTCCTCTTCGAAGCGCCGCACCTGGTCGTCTTCCCGGCCATCGCCGTCATGCTCTGCGTCCTCTGCTTCAACTTCCTCGGCGACGCCCTCCGCGACTACCTCGACCCCCGCACCCGCATCGAAATCGGCCTCTAACGCAGCAATAGGCGCGCCGGCGCAAAGCCCTGCCGGAGATGGCATTAGCGGCATTGCCAATAGGCTGCTCTCTCGCCCGGGGGCTAGAATGGCGCGCCCGGGGAATCGCACCTTGAGCCCGGAGCGAAAGGAAGTCAGATCCATGCTGGGAGACAAAATTGGTGAAGCCACGGGCAAACGGCTCGTGCGGCGCGTTCTTTCCGTCGAACCCCCAACGGCGGAAATATCCTTTGAAGACAGCGGGAAGATGTTCGATATCCCCGTCACCGGAATGGGAACCTATACCTCGGTGATTCGCGCCGACGGCTCCGTCTTCGGCTCGGGCCAGGGATTGAGCATGACCGACGAGGGCGAGGCTGTGACCTGGACGGGAACCGGCGTGGGCCATTTCGGGCCCGGCGGCTCCGTCAGCTACCGGGGCATGCTGTTTCTTCAGACCGCCAGCAAGAAGCTGGCTCGCCTCCACAACGCCTGCGCCGCCTTCGAATACGAGGTGGGCGCCAACGGCAGCACCAAATCGACGCTCTGGGAATGGAAATAAGGTCGCCGGAAGCTCCCCCACGGCGCCCTACCCCTACACCCCTACCCACCCCAATCCCCTGCCGCGATCCCTCTCACGCTATCCGCTATCCGCTCCGCTGTTGCCTATTGCCTATTGCCTACTCCCTGCCTTTAAAAACCGATGCGCCATCGCCAGCAACTCCCGCATCATCGCCGCATCGCACGCCTTCAGCCGCACCAGGATGCCGTCGTAACCCACGTAGTGGTCGGGCAGGTAGAAAAGCTCCGGACGCTCGGCCAGCATCGCCTCGCGATCCCTGCGGTTCACGCGGACCAAGAGCGACCCCGGCTCGGCGGACTTGTTGGTCGGCACGCACGCCATCAACTGCCCGCGCACCTTCAGCGCCGGCGCTCCAAATGAGGTCCCGCGCACCACCCCCGGCAGCGCCTCACCCGCCTTCCACACAGATTCCAGTGACACGGCCACAGTGCGTCCCATCATAACCTTGTCATCCTGAGCGAAGGTGCGCACACTTTGAGTGAGAATGGCTGTGGGAACCTGAGGATCAGATGACCAGCAAGAACGGGAACGGCAAACCGCACCAGGAGCGCGATCCGCGTCAGGAGCAGCGGACGAAGGCCGTCGCCGGCTTCGAGAAGTGGTGCACCCGCGCAAAGAAAAGCACCACGCCCGCCGCAAAGCGGCTCACCGATGAAGAAGTGAACCGGCTCGTGCACGAGTTGCGGTGAGATAGCGCGAGCACCGCTTTGTTTCAGGGCACGACTTCGAGCCTGCCCTGAGCGAAAGCGCCGCAGGCGCGGAGTCGAATGGGTGCCGTAAACGGGCCCCCACACAGATGAGGGCTTCAGCCCCTGACGCGCAGCGCGTCCTGCGCAGCAGGACTGCGGTAGAAGCCCCGGCCTTCAG
>DASYYN010000095.1:0-5466 GCA_035933815.1 Acidobacteriaceae bacterium | reverse complement strand
AAGCGCGGACCACTCTTCCACTTCCACCTGCTGCTGCTCGAGGGCTTCGCGAAAGCGCGGGGCAAGGCCGTAGATGTCGAGCGAGGAGAAACAGAAGATGACTTTGCGGACGGCGTCGGCTTCGAGGAGGAGTTCGAGCGGGAGTCCGCCGCCCCAGCTGGTAAAGACGAAGTCCTTTTTGCCGGCGGCGATCACCTGCCGTATGAGGGCGAGGGGAAGGCGGGAGAGATGGACTCCGCCGATGCCGAGGCGTACGCCGGAGGGGACGTGGTCGGCGAGTTGTTCGAGGGTGAGGAGTTCAGTCATGGGGAGGGGTTAGCAAAAAGCAACCGTAGATCCTTCGCTGCGCTCAGGACGACAACCTACGTGGGGACTACAACACGGCACAGGAGACGCCTCCGTCGATGGCGAGGGTTTGGCCGGTGACCCAGGAGCTTTCGTCGCAGGCGAGGTAGAGCGCGGCGTAGGCGATGTCGATGGGCTGGCCGAATCGGCCGAGCGGGTGCATCTTGTTCCACGCATCTTTCAGCGCCTGCGGATCGGCAACCCGGGAGAGCACACCGGCATTCATCGGGGTGTCCACCGTGCCGGGCGCGATGCAGTTGACGCGGATTCCGGCGGAGGCGTATTCGCGGGCGAGCTGCCGCGTCAGGGCGATGAGGCCGCCTTTGCTGGCCGCGTAGTGCGGGTAGCCGGGGAATCCAAACATGCCCTGGACGGAGCTGATGTTGACGATGGAGCCGCGGTGCAGCGTAAGCATGCCGGGCAGCACGTGCTTGGCGCAGAGGAACGAGCCGGTGAGGTTCACGTCGATGACGCGATGCCAGTCTTCGACCTTGAGCTGATGCGCGGGTGATTCGTGCGCGATGCCGGCGACATTGAGCAGGACGTCAATGGGTCCGAAACGCTCGGTTCCGGCACGAACGGCGGCTTCGACGTCGGATTCGCGGCTGATATCCGTGCGGACGAAGAGGCATTCGCCGCCGGCGGCGATGATCTCGCGCTCGCTCTCAGCGGCGGCCTGGTTCACGTCGGCGGCGACGACCCGCGCGCCCTCCTGAGCGAAGAGCTGAGCGATCGACTTGCCGATCCCCATGGCGGCTCCAGTAACCAGAGCCACGCGGTTTTTGAGACGCATCGAGCGATCCTCCAGGGACGCTTTTTTCTTCGCCGGAAGGTGCCAACATATCATGCGGAGGGGTAGGATTGAAAGCATTCATTTTCTCGAAAGCGGATAGCGTATAGCGGTTAGCGGATAGGGAAATGCCGCTAGCAGACGGGAGAGGCGGTGAACGTGCAAGCTGCGGTGGAAGTGATTGCGGATAACGGCGATCTCTGTGGTGAGGGTCCGCACTGGGATGAGCGCGAGCAGGCGCTCTACTGGACGGATATCGACGGGCAGAAATTCTACCGGTATTTGTGGCGCGAGCGGCGGCATGAGCTGCTGCATTCCGGCTTCACGGTGAACGGGTTCTGCATCCAGGAGGGCGGCGGATTTCTGACGACGAGCAGCGCGGGCGCGTGGCTGTGGCGTCCGGGTGCGGAGCCGGTATTGCTGGCGAGCGAGGCGGATGGGCAGGAGATGCGGCTCAACGATTGCCTGGCGGACCCGGAGGGGCGCGTGTACTCGGGGTCGTATCACCTGAATCCCGATGGGACGTCACCGCCGAGTTATCTCTTTCGCATCGACACGGACGGAACGGCGCACCTTGTGGATGAAGGGATTTGCTTCTCGAACGGGCTGGCGTTTTCGCCGGACTGCAAGACGCTCTACTTTACGGATCTGGTGGCGCGCTGCATTTACGCGTACGACTGGAGGCGCAGCGACGGCGCGCTGAGCAATCGGCGCGTGTTCGTGCGCATCGATCGCTCGGAGGGCATGCCGGATGGGCTGACCGTGGATGCGGAGGGCTTCCTGTGGATCGCACACTGGTTCGGCGGATGCGTCACGCGCTACGATCCGGATGGCAAGCGGGAGCGCAAGGTGGAGCTTCCGGCGAAGCAGACTTCGTCGCTGGCGTTTGGCGGGCCGGAACTGGACGAGATTTATGTGACGACGGCTGCGATGAACAATTGCCTGATGCTGGCGCCGGTGGGATACGATCCGGCGCAAGTGCTGGTGGGCGGGCCGCTATATCGGTTCCGGATGGGGATTCGGGGCAAGCTGAAGTTTCGGTCGCGGGTGCGGAAGTGATGTTTTCCTACGGGCTTGCTTATGCATAACAGCCGGTATGCAATCGGCAGATGCGGGCACTCGGCCACAGGTCGGCACAACCTGTGCTCTCGTGCCTGTCAAGCTCCTGACTCGGGCCAAACGAATCCCTCACTCATTTCATAGAACTTAGTCCGGGAAGCTGACCAACAAAGTTGGTATCTTTCCCGCTTCGAATTGATATCCTGTTATTAGGTAGAACAAACGGAAGAGCCTGGCCTGCGCCGGGCTTTTTTCTTTGTGATCGCACTCCCGGAGGGTAATACCCAAAAGGTATTACCCAGCAACGCATCCGGAATCAAATGCTTGCATAAACAGGGGGGTGGGGGGTATGGGGGTATCCGCTACCAGATCGGCAATGCTCCTGTCGGGAAAGCGGCGATCGGCCGACACCGGGACGATCTTGCCGGAGGGCAAAGTTTTCTAATCAAAGACCGAGTCGTAGCGGGAGCCGGTGGCCATCAGTTGCTCGATATCGGCGACGGGCTGGATGGCGCCGCGGGCGCCCACGGCAGTGCAGTTGAGCGCGGCGGCGGCACAGCCGAAGTCGAGGCTCTTTTCGAGAGGCCAGTCCTGGAGCAGGCCGTAGATGAATCCGGCGTGGAAGATGTCGCCGGCGCCTGTGGTGTCGACAACAGGAACACGGAAGGCGGGGCGGTAGCAAAACGCTCGGCCGTCGTATGCGAGGACGCCTTCAGGGCCAAGAGTCGCGGCGACGAGCCGGGAGCCGAATTTTCCCTGGATGCGCAGGAGCGATTCGCGGAGGTCAAATCCGCCGGCCAGCTGGGCAGGGATATCGCGGCTGACGATGAGGTAATCGATCTTGGGAATGAGGCGGTCGACGCCAGGATACAGCTCGTCGAGATCGGCGATGACGGGGATGCCGGCTTCGCGAGCCCAGGCGGAGGCGGTGATGGCGGCTTCGGTGTCGTGTCCGTCGACAAGGAGCGCGCGGGCTTCGGTGATCCATTCTTTGCGGAGGTCTTCGGGGCGGAGCGTAAGGCGCGGATCGCGCTTCCAGAGCACGGTGCGTTCGCCTGAAGGCTCGACCAGAATGAAGGACTGCTGGCTGGAGCAGCCAGGCGCGGTGACGATGCGAGCGTCGACGCCGGCCTTGCGGAACTCGGAGCAGTGCAGCTGCGCGGCGTGATCGTCGCCGAGCTTGCCGACGTAGCGCGCGGCGAGTCCCCAGGTTTGGCAGGCCACCATCGCGGTGGCGACCTGGCCGCCGGGCAGCAACTGCGCGGAACGAATCTCAACTTTGGATCCTGAAAGCGGATAATGCGCCACCGGGATTACGGTGTCCGTGGCATTCAGTCCGACGCCGACGATATCCATCAAGCCTGAAGTCTTCCCTCTTGCCACTGTACATCGATGAAGGGGCGCGGGAATTCCGGCAACAGAAAAAGCTGCCTGCAACCGGCCTGACCTCAAGTCCTTGGTACCGAACAGCAAAGTCGGGCGCGACCCGGCGAGAGGCATTGAGGCGCTTCAAAGAGCGCGCTCGAAAGCAACTGGGGCCTGGTGGCATGGGGTCTAATTTTCAGGTCTGAGTTTCGAGCAGAGGTTCGTGCCTGCTGGGGAGGACAGTATGGACGTGAAACGGTTCACGGCGCTCTTCCGCACCAGCTTCAACGACTTCAATAAGCACAATGATCCGCGCATGGGCGCTGCCCTGGCGTTCTACACCATCGGTTCGATGTCGCCGCTCGTGATTCTCGTGCTCGCCATCGCTTCGCTGATCTTCAACAGGAATGCCGCAGAAGCCCAGCTCCTCGACAAGGTGCAGTCGATGGTCGGGCCTCAGGGAAGGCAGTCGGTGGCGACGATCCTGGCGCACGGGCACCACGTCGGCTCGGGCATTTTTTCGGCGATCATCGGCGTCGTTGTCCTGTTCCTCGGGGCGTCGGGCGTATTTCAGGAACTGCGCTCCGGGCTGAACACCATCTGGGAATCAGAGGCGAAGCCGGCGTCGGGGCTGCGGGGCATGGTGCGCGAGCGCATTCTGACGTTTGGGATGGTGCTGAGCCTGGGGTTCGTTCTGCTGGTGTCGCTGCTGGTGAGCTCCGCGCTGCAGGCGATCTCGAGCTATTTTTCGGGCCTGCTGCCGATTCCAGCGATGGTTCTGGAGTTTCTGAATGCTCTGGTCTCGTTCGCCGGCATTGCGTTGCTGTTCGCGTGCATCCTGAAATATGTTCCGGCGACCCGGGTGGACTGGCGTGATGTGCGCGTGGGTGCCGTGGTCACGGCGCTTTTGTTCACGCTGGGCAAATGGCTGCTGGGCATTTATCTCGGAAAGACAAGCCCGGGGGCGGGCTATGGTGCGGCCGGTTCGCTGGTGGTTCTGGTGGTCTGGGTCTACTACTCTTCGCAGATTTTCTATCTGGGCGCGGAGTTCACCCACGTGCACTCGCTGGCCAATCGGGGCAAGCTGCAGGTGATGCCCAGCGGCGAGGCGAAAAAAGCGGCCTGAGTCGTCGCCGCGCGCTTGCGCGACGAATTGCTCCGCGGCTAGACTGCTCGCCTATGACGACGCGACTCCGCCGTTTCATCCAATTCACTACGCCGGCTATTGTGCTTGGCGCAGCTCTTTCGATGCATGCGCAGGACTGGGCGAAAAGCCGCCTCGAGGCATCGCAGCGGCATCGCGAATACGTTGCGCTGAAGCATGGCGACCGCACCGTACAGGCGCTGGTGGTGTATCCCGAAGTAAAAGGTAAGGCGCCGGTCGTCGTGATGATCCACGAGATCTTCGGGCTGACCGACTGGGCGAAGGAGATGGCCGACGAGCTGGCGGCGGAAGGATACATCGTTGTCGAACCCGACCTGCTCAGCGGCTTTGGCCCAAATGGCGGCGGGACGAGCGCCTTTCCGGGCCAGGACGCGGCAGTGAAGGCGGTCTCCGGCCTGGACCCTGACGGCGTAATGGCCGATCTCGATGCGGCTGCGGACTACGGGAAAAAGCTGCCGGCGGCGAACGGCAAACTCGCCGTCGCGGGCTTCTGCTGGGGCGGCTCGAAGTCGTTTGCGTTCGCGGCGCACCGTAAGGACCTAAGCGCGGCAATTGTGTTTTACGGAACGGCTCCGTCGGATGTGTCGCCGATTACAGCGCCGGTTTACGGCTTTTACGCCGGGAACGATGCGCGCGTGGGAGCGACGGTTCCGGGGACGACGGAGGCGATGAAGCAGGCCCACAAGGTCTATGAGCCGGTGACCTATGACGGCGCCGGGCACGGGTTCATGCGCGCGGGCGA
>DASYYN010000088.1:0-12949 GCA_035933815.1 Acidobacteriaceae bacterium | reverse complement strand
TGCTGCTGCTCTTCAGCTTCTCGCGCCGCAGCGGCCCTCTGCGGCCCGATCCCATCGTCCGCCGGGCAGCCCCGCTGGAATTTGTCCGCTCCCTCGGGTCGCTCTATCGCAAGGCGGCGGCGACCAACATCGCTGTTGCGGTCGCGTATCAGGCGTTTCGCCTGCGTCTGCAGCGAGCCGCCGGAATCGCCGCGCAGGCCGCGCCTGACGCCGCGATGGCTGGCATGATGCGGCGTTATCCACAGACTGATCCCGGGCTCGCGAACGTACTCGAGTCCGCCGAGAAAATCACTTCCGGCTCGCCGGTGAACGAAAAATCTGCGCTGCGGCTGATTGTCCTTCTGCAGCGTGCCGAACGTGAGTTAACCTCGTTGCGCTAAAGGAACATCCACTTGGAAGAGAGAATCGCAGTATCCGCACAGTTGCAGGCCACAGCCGCCCTGCTGGAGCATGGCCGCCGTGAACTCGGCAAAGTCATTGCCGGACAAGCCTCCTTTATCGATGAGGTCCTGATCACCGTCCTCTGCGGAGGCCACGCGCTCGTCGAGGGCGTACCAGGAATCGCCAAAACGCTCTCGGTGAAGTTGCTGGGGCGCGTGCTCGGCCTCGAATTTCAGCGCGTGCAGTCCACTCCTGACCTCATGCCGGCCGACATCCTGGGGACGAACATCTTCCGCCTCGCCACCCAGGAATTCATCCTGCACCGAGGCCCCGTCTTCTCGAGCTTTCTGCTTGTCGACGAGATCAACCGCATGCCGCCGCGCACGCAGTCCGCGCTGCTGGAATGCATGGAAGAGCGGCAGGTCACCATCGACGGGGTCCGCTATGAGCTCTCTCCGTTCTTCACCGTTTTCGCCACGCAGAACCCCATCGACTTCGAAGGCACCTACCCGCTGCCGGAGGCGCAACTCGATCGCTTCCTGATGAAGCTGAAACTCACCTATCCCTCTCATGAAGATGAGCGCACCGTGCTCGAGCGCCACCACGCGCTAGGCAGCAACCGCGGTTTCTCCGTCTCCGACGTCACTCCGGCGCCGGACTACCTGCTGGGAGAAGCGCAGCGCGAGATTCGCGAGGTGCGCATCGAGCCCTCGCTTTACGATTACCTGCTGCAGATTGTCCGCCGCACCCGCGAGTGGCCGACCATCGTCCTTGGCGCCAGTCCGCGCGCCGCGGTGGGCCTGATGCTGGTGGCGCAGGCGTGGGCTGCGGTTGATGGCCGCAATTTTCTCATCCCCGACGATGTGAAGCGCGCCGCCCTTCCTGTCCTTCGCCACCGCATTCTGCTCAAGCCGGAGGCCGAACTCGAAGGCGCGGATACGGATCGCATCCTGCATGACATCCTCGCCGCCGTCCCGGTGCCCGCTGTCGGTTCGGATCGCCAGGAATCCCCGCAATGAAGGCTCTCCTGCCCGAGCGGCAAGAAGCGAAGGCACAGCCTCAGGGGCGCATGCCTTTTGCCCTGACCCCGCGGGCGCTGGTTCTTCTCTCCGTCGGGATCGGCTGGATCATCCTGGCCTTCTTCGCGAAAACCTTCATCGCCGCGCTCGTCGCGTGGGACGTGACCGTCCTCGTGCTGGCGATTCTCGACGCCGTCCGTCTGCGCAGCGCAAGCGGCATGCTCGTTTCGCGCGCGTGGCTCAGCGCGCCCGCCATTGGGCAGGCGACCCCAATTGAAATCGGCGTAAGCCACGAGGGCGGGCAGGTGCTGGTGCTGCGCATCATGGACGATCTGCCTGCCGCCCTCACCGTCGCCCCCGAAGAACTTCGGCTGGAAGCGTGGCCACGGACCGAGAGCACCATCCGCTATACCGTGTGCCCGCTCGAACGTGGCGACCACCGCGCCGGCCGCGCGTACATCCGTTGCAGAAGCCGTATCGGTCTCGCGGAGCGCTGGACTGTCGCCGACCTGTCGCAGACCGTCCGGGTTTTTCCACGGGTCAGCGGCGGCGACGAGGACAGCCTTTTCCTCGTCCGCAGCCGGCAAATCGAAATGCAAAAGCGCAAGGAGCAGCTGCGCGGGCAGGGGCGCGAGTTCGAGAGCCTCCGCGAATACCGCGAGGGCGGCGACGATCTGCGCGAGGTTTGCTGGACGGCCAGCGCTCGTCGCGGAACGCTCATCTGCCGCCAATATCAGGTGGAGCGCAGCCAGCCTGTGTGGCTGGTACTCGACAGCGGACGCCTGCTCAACGCCCGTTCCGGCGCGTATTCGCGTCTCGACTACACCACCTCAGCCGCGCTTGGCGTCGGCCAAATCGCGCTGCTCTCCGGCGATCGCGTTGGCCTAATCGGCTACGGAGAAACCGTGCAGCAGCGCGTTCCGCTCGGCCGCGGGAAAACCCATTTCCGCAGCCTGATGGATGCGACCGCGATGCTGCGCACCGAGCCCGGCGAAGCCGCCCACACCTTCGCCGCCGCATCGCTGGCGCACTGGCAGCCCACGCGCAGCCTGATCCTCTGGTTTACGGATCTGGCCGAAACTGCCATGCGTCCGGAGGTGATCGACGGCGCGTTCCAGCTGATGCGCCGTCATCTTTTGCTCTTCATCGTTCCCGCGCCGGAAGAAATCATCGGGCTCATCGAACAGCAGCCCCGCAAGCCGGCACAGATGTTTGAGCGAACCGCCGCGCAGGAGATGCTGCACCGCCGCGAACTGCTTCTTGCCCAGTTGCGCGCTCGCGGTGCGCTCACCCTCGAGGTCCCTGCCGCACAAATCGCCACCGCGGTGCTCAATCGCTATCTCGAAGTTAAGGAAGCCAGCTTGCTCTGAACCGGCGCCAACGCCTGCGCGCCCTGCTCCTGCGGTGAACTGAACAGCCAAGCCAGCAGCGCGCAAAACAGAACTGCTCCGGTTACAAATTTCAGCGGCACGGGAATCGTGGTCGATGGCGAGAAGAATCCTTCGAGGATTCCCGCAATCACCAGCAGCGGAATGATTCCCGCGAGCAGCCTCCCCGACTCGGCTCCGGCAACCGCAATCGAGTAGCGCCGGCTGTACATCCCTGGGAAAAGCAGCCCCGCCGCGAGCCGTAGCCCGGCCGCGCCGGCCAGCACGATCGACGGCAGTTCCAGCGAGCCATGCGGGACGACGAAGCTCCATAACTGGATGCTCATCTGGTGCTGCGCACACGCCGCCGCCACCACGCCCAGCAGAATGCCATTCCATCCGATCAGGTAGAGCGTGCCGATTCCTGCCGTGATGCCCATCGCGTACGTCGCGAAGGTCACGCTGAGATTGTTCGTCATGATGCCGCTCGACGCAGCCGGCGCCATCGAGTTGATCGACAGCGTCCACATCTCATGCTTGTTGATTTCGGCCAGCATCTGCGGCCCCAGCAGGTGGGTCATGAAGGCCGGCCGCATCACCGTCAGCGTGGCGCCCAGCAGCGCGCCCACAACGAGCAGCGATCCTGACACCAGGGTGTACGACAGGGTCTTCCGGAACAGCGCCGGGTACTCCCGGCGGAAGAACTGCCAGATCAGCCCCACGCCTTTCCGCTGCTGCGAATAGACCAGGCTGTGCCCACGCGCAAGCAGGGTATTAAGTTGTCCCTGCAGATTTTTGGCTGTCCGGTCCTGCCGCAACGCGGAAAGATCGCCCGCGATCTGGCGGTAGAGCAGCGCCAGTTCCCGCAATTCCTGGTGGTTCAGGCTGCCAATGCCCGCCGAGCCGGCCCGGTCCAGCAGCACCGCCATGCGCTCCCAAAGAGATTTTCGCTTGTCGATCCAGGCATTGGTTATCATGGCAGGCTACAGGTGCGGCGGCGATGGGCCATCTTCCAGTTGAACTGCGCGACCAGCTTAGCATCGATACGCCCGAACTGGTCTCCCTCGAATATCCGGTTGCGGGCATCGGCAGCCGAGCGATCGCCTGCCTGATCGACTACACCATCCAGACTGTTGCCTGGTTCCTCGTTCTCATGCTGATCGCCCTGATCGGCAGCATGGTGGATGCGTCCTCCACGCATGTCAGCACTTCCAGCCCGAAGTCCAGCCCCAGTGAAGCATGGGTGA
This sequence comes from Acidobacteriaceae bacterium, assembly GCA_035933815.1. Classification (GTDB taxonomy): domain Bacteria; phylum Acidobacteriota; class Terriglobia; order Terriglobales; family Acidobacteriaceae; genus Palsa-343. Next base: position 8,935 of record DASYYN010000088.1, on the reverse strand, counting down.
TGGCCATTATGTTTCTCATCCTTTTTGCTTTCCAGTGGGGATACTTCACGCTCTTCGAGACCTTCTGGAACGGGCGCACGCCCGGCAAGCGGATACTGCGCCTCCGCGTCATGCAGCAGAACGGGCGTTCCATCGGCTTCCTCGACGCGTTCACCCGCAATTTGCTGCGTGTGGCCGATATCATTCCCGGCTTTTATCTCGTCGGACTCATCGCGGTGTTTGCAACCCGCCAGTCGCAACGGCTGGGCGATCTCGTCGCCGGCACCATTGTCGTGCATGAGCAGAAGATCGAGACGCCCTTGTGGGACGGCAATGGCGCGCGACACCTCACAGCGGGATTGGCCCGCGTCTTCCCCGTCCAGATGGCGCGTTCCAGCGGTATACCCGCCGACAAAGTCGGCCGGCTGACCGAGGCCGACCTGGAACTGCTCGAGAACTTCAACTCCAGAAAACTCGATCTGCCTCTGGAAACAGGCGCGGCGCTCGCCGCCCGGCTTGCGCAGCAGATGGCTGCGAAGATGCAGACCGAGGTTCCCTCTGACGTGAGTCCGGATACGTTTCTCGACTCTCTGGCATCGGACCTGAGATCGCTGGGCAGGCTGGCGAAGTCGTGATCGCTGAGACCCCGGTGTTTATGCTTCAAAAGTGAAGAGAAGGCCGCCCCTGCGCTCGAGGAAAGCACTCCTCCTGAGCGTCGCCCGATGGCTGATCATCGCGCTGGCCGTCGCCTGGTTGCTGGCGGCGCTGCTCCTGGTCGCCGCCCGGTGGATCAACCCGCCGACCACCGCCCTGCATATTGAGCGCCGCATGCAGGCGTGGATTGATCACCGGCCGTATCACGCGCATTACACCTTCGTCCCGCTGAACCAAATTTCGCCCAGTCTCCAGTACGCCGTCATCGCCGCCGAGGACGCGCGCTTTTATCAGCACCACGGATTCGACTGGCAGCAAATCGAAATCGCAGCAGACGAGGATTGGCAAGGCCGCCGCAGGCGCGGAGCCTCCACCCTCACCCAGCAGCTCGTGAAAAACCTGTTTTTCGGCACAGAGCGCTCCATCATTCGCAAAGGAGCGGAGGCGACGCTGGTGCCTGTCGCCGAACTGGTTCTCGGCAAGCAGCGCATTCTGGAGCTCTACCTCAACGTGGTCGAATGGGGTCCCGGCATTTACGGCGCAGAGGCGGCCGCCCGTCACTACGACGGAACCTCGGCCCGGAAGATCGATCGCGAACAGGCCGCGCGGCTTGCCGCCATCCTGCCGGCTCCGCTGAAGCGCCGCCCTGACCGGATGAACCGTTACAGCGCAATGATCCAGGAGCGTATGCGCCAAATGGGCTGGTGACCGCGCCGCTCGCAGCGGTGCGTGCTAATCGTGTGCCGGTCAAAATAGAACGGCCGGATCGCGCGATCCGGCCGTTCAGGTACTGCGTTGTACCGCGTTCAGAATCGCAGCGTGGCCGCCAGCTGAAGGGAGCGGCCTCCGCCCGAGCCGGTGACGTGGCCGTAGTTGCTGCTGGTCAGGTCCGTGTTTGGATTGTCGAATGTTGGGTGATTGAACGCGTTGAACGCGTCCATGCGGAACTGCAGCGTTGTCTGTTCATGGATGGGAAAGCTGCGCATGAGTGTTCCATCAAACGTGACTGATCCCGGACCGCTCCAGGCGTACCTTGCAACGTTGCCCAGGACCGGACCAGTCGGGGTAACGAATGCCGACGTGTCATACCAGAAGCTGTGGCCGCCGATTCCCTTCAGGCGCTGGAACGGCTTCACCTGATTCGGCACCTGCGTATTGCCGGGGGCATTCAGCTGGCTTCCGCTGGCGGTAAAGTGCAGCGGCGTGCCGCTCTGGATATAGCTGAGGGCGCCGATCTCCCAGCCCCCGACCAGCCATCCGGCAATGCCATTTTGCAGATAAGCCTGCTGTTTCCCAAACGGCAGCTGATAGATGCCGCTGCCTGCCCATGTGAACTTGCGGTTCCAGCTCACCAGAGAATAATTGCGCTGTGGGGCGATATAGAAATCGAAACCGCCCAGACCTCCACCGGTGGAGTTGAAGCCCATTCCTTTCTGCCAGGCAAACGAGGAATCCACCTGAAGTCCCTTCGCGAAGCGATGCTTGAGCCGCGCCTGCAGGGAGTTGTAGTTGCTGCTCAGCTGCTTCGGCAGCAACTCAATGCTCGCGGTCGTCTTCCATGGGGCCTTGTTATACGGCTGTCCTGCCGAACCTGCGCCAGGAATCAGCCCCGCATTCAGGTTCCAGTTCCCCGGAATCTCGCGACCCTGGTTGCCAACATAGGAGACGTCCGCCACCCAGCCGCCGAACTGCTGTTCCACCGTGAGGTTGTAGGACATCACATACGGGTCTCTGTATTTCTTATTGACATAGACCCAGTTCTGATTCGGAAGCGTACTCGCGTTGATGATTCCATCCGGCGGAATGGGAGCTACGGGTGCCGCCGGAAATCCGGTAGCGAGGCTCACCGGTGAGCCGTTGGTGTACAGCGCGGTCGTGTAACTGCTGTTCGCGTTGTAGGCCACATTTTGCCGCACCGGATAGTTGAACGCGTAGTTGTTGTCCTGGAAAGGAGTGTGGCTGATGCCGAAGCCCGAGCGAACCACGGTATGCGAAGCTGCGCGCCAGGCTACTCCAACGCGCGGCTCGAAATCCGTTCCGTTCACCTGCATGCCGAAATCCATCGGCACATTGCCGTATCCGGCAATTTGCAGGCTGTTCGATGCTGGATCGTATTCGGAGAACCATCCCTTTCTCTCCGGAGTCGCAGGAGGATAGAACTCCCAGCGCAGCCCATAGGTGAATGTAATCGACTTTGTGGCCACCCAGGTGTCCTGCAGGAAGGCATAGTACTGAGTTTGCCGCCAGGAAGCGTAGTTCACGTTGAGGTCGCGGCCCACCTGGTTGGGATCATCGATCAGGAAGCTCGCGAAATCATTCGCGAAGCTGGTCTTCGTCCCTGAAGTGCCGGTCTTGTTGGCTGTCTCTCCATCCCGGTAGCGGAAGATCCCGCGCGGGCTGAACGTCTGGCCCTGTCGCAGATCGTCACGCACGCGGCGTAGCTCGAAACCAGCCTTGAAGGAGTGGTTGCCCAGAATCTTCGTCCAGTTGTTCACCAGGTCGATGTTGGTTTCCGCACGCGCCCATGGCACGCTTGCGCTATAGCCGACCAGAGGCGAGGAAAGGCCGGAGATGTCGATGCCCACAAAGCCACTGGTGAAGGGGTCCAGATTGACGCCGGGCACTCCGATGGCCGTCGAGTCATTCTTGCCATAGTCGGATTCCTGCGCGACGTTGCGGTAGTGGTCGATGCCGCCACGGAATTCTGCGATCAGCGTGGGCGAGAAGACGTGCGTGTACTCGAGGGCGGGGGTCCAGATTGTATTAATCCCGGTGCCCTCGAATGCACCTGCGATGGGTCCGCCGGCCGTTCCGAAGATTGGCTGCTGGACGGTCGTCCCGCGTTGCCAGCTGAAGCGCGCGATCAGCGAGTCTCGCTCTCTGAGTTGCTGATTGACCTTGATATCGAATGTATTCGTGTCGTTCGAGAAGCCGGTATTCTTCTGATAGTTGTTGGTAAAGCCGGCTCCAGGGATATTGGGCAGCGGCACGAGAGCCAGTATTTTCTGAGGAATGGCAGCCAGCCGGCTCGCCGGGATCACATTGGCCTTACCCTGATAGCTGAACTGGGTGCGGCCGCTCCCGTCGGCATTGCCGGTTGACGGGTCGTAGATGTTCGTCGGACCGGCGCTCAGATCGCCCGATCGAAATGCGGCTGTCGGCACGCTGATGATGTTGAACTGGTTCTGGTGATTGCTGTACCGCAGGAAATCCCCAAAGAAAAACGTGTGGTTCTTTACGATCGGACCGCCGAGCGCGAATCCATAGTAATTATTCGTCGTGCGCTGCTTTTTGCCGGTGGTATTGAAGTAGCCGCGAGCCGCAAGCGCACTGACCTGGTTGTATTCGTACGCTGCCCCATGAAATCGATTCGTGCCGGACTTCAGCGTGACATTCGTGACCGCCCCGGCCGAACGTCCAAATTCAGGCGCGTAGTTGCTGGTCTCCACGTCCACCGTTTGTATCGCCTCGGCTGGCGGTATATACACCTGCAGCAGCCCGGTGCGCTCGTTGTCGTCGACGCCCTCCAGTTGCAGGTTATTGGATTCTTCCGACTGTCCGTTCACCTGGAAGGACTGCGAGTTCTGCGCGTCGAAGAATGAGGAGTGGTCATAGACCGGACGGCTGACCCCAGGCACCAGCGATTCCAGCGCCTGGAAATTGCGCTGCGAGCCAATCGGCAAATCCTCAACCTGGACGGCATCGATCTGGGCGGTCACATCCGCTCGATCCGTCTGCAGCATCGGCGCCTGGCCGGTGACCCTGACAACCTGTGTGGACGCGCCCGGCTGCAACGCCATGTCGACGCGCCTGGTAGTATTCACAACCACCGCGACGTCGCGCTGCTCCGCCACCTTGAACCCGTTCGCATTCACCGATACCGAGTAGTTGCCGGGTGATACGAACGTGAACTCGTAGTTTCCACTGCCGTTTGTCTTTTGGGTGGCGACAGCCTGGGTTCCCTGATTGGTCAGAGTGACGGTCGCGTTGGGAACGACTGCGCCCGAAGAATCGGTGACGGTGCCCACCACGGTCGCTGTGACAGCCTGGGACCAGCCAGTTGCCCCCGCGAAAACAGAGATTACAGCCACTGCTCCCGCGAGCAGATATTTAGAGATTTTCATACCCCGCCTCCAGGGAAACATGTATTTACGGCGCTCGCCTTCTGTGTACATCTGCTACCGACGCGCATGGCACATCGACCGGCGCACTGAGCCGGTGGGAGCCGCCCAGGGCTCCACGGGTTGTACGTTCGATTGGCTTGCCGGGGGTTGCTGCTGTCACGCGCAGCAAGCCTCTACTTGCCCGCGCCAGCGCACCCCGATAGTGTGCCGCAGGAACGTATATCGCCCGCGACACAGCGCTGTCAAGATTTACTTCGATGTTCGAATAAATTGAACATCTTCTGTCGACAGAAACCTGGCCTGGCGGAAACAGCAGGAGGCAGGCCGCTGGAAGCTACTCGTTCAAAGCGCCGGCGAAACGGTCATCGCTGAGAACCAGGGCCACTGCGCTGCGCAGGCGAGCCGAGGCGCTGTCGAGCGCAGGGCGAATGCGAATCTTCCTGCTCAGGGGAATTTCGTGGACTGTGTCCTCGACAATTTGTCCGATGCTGCTCCAGATCCGCGTGATCTCGCCGACAACGATAATCTCCGCCGGGGCCAGCGCCGTCGCAACGATGCGCATGCCGCGGCCCAGGTTTCGCGCCACCTGCGCCAGCGCCTCGGTCGCGGCGGGATGTTGGTTCGTACCCATTTCCAGCAGGTTGGCAAATGAAATCCGGCGGCGGTCGCCCGAAATTTCCCGATATATCCGGAGGGCTGCTCTCGTGGAGGCGAAAGTCTCCCAGCACCCGTGGTTCCCGCAGTTGCACAGAGGACCATCTTCGGCGATTGGCACATGCCCGAATTCTCCCGCCATTCCTGCCTCGCCTCGAGCAACAGCGCCGTTAACGAACAGCCCTGTGCCAATTCCTTCTGAAATCGCGACGACTACGAAATCGCGCGTTTCGCTGCGGGTGCCGAACCACACTTCAGAGAGAGCGCAGGCATTGGCGACGTTGTCCATCACCACAGGCAAGCCCGTTGCTCGTTCAATGCGCGGCTTCAGGCTGACTACGGGCCAGTGCAGATTCGGAGCAAAGATCAGCTGTTTGGCGCTGATATCTGTTCGCCCGGGAAGGCAAATCCCAATGCCATCAAACAGCACCTCGCTGTGCGTACGAATCAATTTCTTCAGCGCAGATGCCAGCGTGCTGATCGCTCGAGGCGGATCATCAGGAAGGTTCAGCACCTGCTCGAAACCGATACGCCCACTGATGTCCACGACTGCAATCGTTACCTGACTCGGATGGATATCGACTGCGATGACACAGCGCTGCGGATTAAGCGAGAGCATCGTCGGTCGCCGTCCCCGCGCCGACTTGCTGATTTCGCCTTCGAGAACCCAGCCGCTGGCGATGAGCTCGTCAACAATGAGCGAAACCGTACTCGGACGGAGGCCGGACTTGCGGGAGAGATCGGCGCGCGAAAGCGGCTGCTGGCGGCGAATGATGTTCAGCAGCACCCTGGAATTGATGTGGCGCGGGGTGCGATTGGACGCGACACTCGTATGGGGAGGCGCAACGCTCCTGGTTGGCACAAGCTTCATGCGGGACGTTCTCGGCGAGGCTTCAGTACTTGCCACGATAACAGGACGGCAAAACGCCCGCCCTCGTTTCACAGCTCTCTGTTGCCGATTCTCTTACGTTCCGAAACGAACCGCACCAATCCCCGGCCGGAGCAAACCGCCACCGCGTGGTGAGTTATGTCAGGCGCGCACCAGCCGCACTGCGGTAGAGCATCACAGGCTGCCGTGCTGCAAGCTGCAGCGTGATGGACTGTCGGCCGGACGTGGTCGCAAGCTTTTCACGTCGATCCGGATAAAGCGCCGCGGCGGTCACTTCAGAAGCATTCCATCCCTCCGGCAGCTGTACCGTCACGCTGCGTGGAGTAATCGAATAACACGCGATCTTCTCTGCCGGAGCGCCCGCCCCCACCACCGGGCAGAAGACTGCGTCATCGCGCAACACGTCGCCGCCATTCAGCGCAACGCGGATCGTCTTTGCCGGCAGATTGCTTTCGATCAGCGCGCCGCCTTCGAGGTGGATCCGAGTGGTATCGCCCTCGCGCTCGAAGTCTTCGATGCTGCGCCCGCGCAGGAGAAAGAACGGAACCATGCCCAGATACCAGGCGTCGAGCAGCACACTGGGATCCGCTGCGTAGCGCGTTGTCCCGTGCGGGCACGCTCCATAGAAGCGCTGCTGAATCCGAACCGTGTCCGCATCGCCGCGTGCGCCCGGTCCGGAGAGGCCCCAGATAGCGCTCTTCCCATAGACGAGCGGAACCAGCGGAATCGCAGTGCCGCCAAACGGGCAGGGATCGGGGCCAGTGAGGTACCAGTAGCAGCTGATGTGGCCGATCATCGGATACCGCAGCGCTTCGGAACTGACATCCACGCCATGCGCCTTGAATCCTTCAAGCACCTTGTACCGGCCGTCCACCAGATTCCGTATGCCGCTTGCCGGATGCTCGGGATCCCAGTCGTTGCGGATGGCGTAATAGGAGAGCACGTCGATGTGGGTCGTGTGCTTTAGCTTGTACCGCTCGCAGGTGTAGCGGACGCGATCCGGCCCCGGCCCGGCCATGTACTTCGCGAGCCCCTGGATGTACGACTCCTCTCCCGTCCACGGGCGGCTCTTCCACAGCTGCCCGTCCGGCCTGCGCGCGATGTACGCCTCGTTCCACGCGGGGCTGCTGCGATACGCATCGTCGTAATTGTCCGAGAGCGTGACGACCGCATTGACCTCCGGCCCGTGCTCCATCAGACGCATCATGCCCTCGTAGCCACCGATGCGCTCATCAACAACATTCACCGCCGGATAGCCGGTGTCCTTGCCGCGGAACTGCCATCCCCAGAGATGGACGATCTGTGGCGCTTTGTCTGTGAGGGCGGCGACGCGATCGATAATTTCGCGGCACTGGTCGAAGGTGGCGGTCTGCGGATTATCCGGCGCGTCGCAGTGAATGCCGTAGACGTACTTGTCGTCGTAGAAGTGCGTGGGGATCTCCGGCATCCGGCTGCGGACCAGCTTGCCAGCGCTGATCCACGCCTTCGCTGGATCGCCGGTGACGGGCAGAAAATCGAGCCGGCAGCTGGAAGTCTGCTCCACAAGCAGGTTGGGGGTCTGCTGGTTGCCGCAGTTGAGCGGAGCGCCGCGCAGCAAGTTGAGGTCGTAGCAGGCGCTGCCGTTCCCGCGATGCACTTTAACTGTGCCCATGCCGGCGCGGCGCGAACCGGAGTCGCCGTCAACAGCCAGTGTCGTGCCATCCATGAATGCGGTCGTTTCCTGGATGCACATGGCCTGTGTCGTGCCCACCATGACCACAGGAAGCGTGCCCAGGACCTTACCCCAGAAGCGATTCGGCGGCAGGCTGCCAGGTTTCGCTTCGCTGAGCGAGGCGAGACTCCCGCCGCTGTCGCCATGCGCGAGCCACGCACGTTGGTCCGCCTCGCGCACACTCACGAGCCGCGGCATGCTGAACTCAATCAGCTCGAACCCCGGCCTCTCGCGCACTTCTTCCATGGTTACGGTGAGCGTTGCGCCGTTCAGGTGATAGCGAATGGCGAAGCTAGCCGCCGCGTCCTGCCCGAATTTCGCGGCATAGCGAAATAGCGCACTGTTCGCTGATGTGCTGTGGCTCTCGGGCAGCAATGGCGTGGTCGCGAACGACCACGGCTGGTGACGGCAGACCGTCACGGTGGTCTGATCCTGGCTGTCTTCGCCGCGCAGGCGCGCATTGCTTTTCAGCAGACGATACTCCCAGGGAAGGCCGTTCTCCGGGTCGATCGCGACCTCGATCTCCAGGGAGCGCAGCACGAGCGGATGCGCCGGTGGCCTGCGCTGCGATGCTGCACGCGGAGAAGCTTCCTGTGCGGCGCTCTTAGTCGAAATGAGCGCCGGAGCGGCTGCCGCTGCCAGGCTGGCCGCGCTCCACTGGAGGAAATGCCTGCGGGGGAAAACGTCCTTCTCGTTCTGCATGCGGTGAATCGCTCCGGTTCAGACTCTCTGAGACGGAGTGTGATTGCCGCGGGAGAGAACCGTCAAGACGGTGGAGCGTCCCGCATCCCGGAATGCGGTAGGCGCGTTCCAGTATCTGAAACGCAAAAGGACCGACTGCTCCATCCGCGGAGCCACTCACAGCCGAAGGTCAGCCGCGTCGCGTTTTCCGCGTGCGCACCGGGCGCGATCGCCCCGAGCCTG
>DASYYN010000051.1:0-2709 GCA_035933815.1 Acidobacteriaceae bacterium | reverse complement strand
GTTTCCCAGGTGGAGGTGGACACGGTGGCGAAGCAGTACCGGCAGATGGAATCCGTTGTGCCGTCACGGTTCGCGCGATGGGCGAAGTGGTCATTCCGCGGGAGCGACATGGCGAAACTCCAGCTTTCAGGTAGCCCGGTGTTCCCAGCGTGGGTGTGGTTTCGTCAGTGTACTACCGTGCACTCCTCGAATCCAGCATCGTGAACAGATGTTCATAGCCGGATGGGTGCTGTGCTGCGGGTGGGCTGTACCAGGTATCTCATCGCGCAGCGGGAACGGGTTGGGGCGGACGGTTCGCTCTCGATTTGCACTCTTTACTGATATCTGCCCTACGGTTTCCAGGAAGCAGTTTTCCCAGAAAATGCCGGATCGCAACGCAAGGCCCCGTGTGCTCGTGGTCGACGATGACAGGAACCTCGCCGATACGCTGGTCTCCGTCCTGAACCGGAGCAGCTTCGATGCGACGGCTGCGTACAGCGGGCCGGAAGCCATTCAGCGCGCGCTCATCTCTCCTCCCGACTGCATCCTCATGGACGTCTTCATGGAGGGCATTGACGGCGTCGACGCTGCGATCGCCATCCGCGAGACGGTTCCAGCCTGTGGCATTCTGCTCATTTCAGGGTGCGAAGACGCCGCCCGGCGGCTCGAGAAAAGCAGGGTGCGAGGGCATGACTTCGAACTGCAGATGAAGCCGATCGAGCCCGCGTGGCTGCTCGACAGGCTCCGCACCGGCTACCACTGCGGCACAAAGCACGCAGCGTGATCCCCACGTGGTACTTCTCGCCAATTTGGTCGTCAAAACCGTGCTGCGCCTGTACATCGATGTATGACATAATTCGCGTGTTCTAATATAGCCAGGAAGGGCCTGAGCCGATGACCTCTGTGCCCACGTTCGTAGTAACCCTGGTCCGGCAAGAGTTCGACCTGAAGCTTCGGTCGACGTGTCAGAGCTGCGGGGAGTCGCGGATCCTGTCTGCGGCGGACGGCTCGCTGCAGGAGTGGCAGGATGGCCACAAGTGCTCGCGGCCGGAGCCGGTCCCCCCGGCAAAACCCGACCTCGGCGGCGGCGCCGGCTAGCGACACATCCACCCGCCTCAGCGAAGAACCTGCGCTCCCGAGCGACCGAATCGCAGCGGCTGCACGTCCCGCCCAGGCCGCAGCGTGACAACCGTCACACGTCCGCCGCCTTCGAACCCCGTAGGCTCGTTTGATTTGCGATTTGGTGTTCGACACGGCCTTTCGCGGAGGTTTCAGTTGAGAGAGTCGCGTCCAACAATCCTGATCGTCGATGACGAGCCCTCCATTACAGACAGCCTGGCCGCGATCTTCCAGCTCCATGGCTACACGGCGCTGCGCGCCTACTCCGGCGAAATGGCCGTTGAGCTGGCGCGGAAGTTCAAGCCGGACTTTGCCATCCTCGACATCATGATGGACGGCATGTCCGGCGTCGATGCCGCCATCCTGCTGCGCGCGATTTGCCCCCGCTGCCGAACCGTTCTGCTGACCGGCGCTCAGGCCTCGGCCGATTTGCTGTCCGCTGCCGCTCGGCAGGGACACGATTTCAGGGTCCTGACCAAACCGATCCACCCAGACCTCCTGCTGCGCGAACTGACCGGTGCCGATGGACCTGTGCCCCCGAGCCTCGACGACCCCTCCACCCAGGGCGACGCATAGCGGGCACGAAAAAAACCTAAAAACAACCCCCTCACCCCTCCGTAAGCAGTTGATTCTGCTGATCGTGACGTGCCGGCAGCCCGTAGCCTGTAGCTGGTAGCGGGTAGTCGGCAGTCGGCAGTCAGCGGCCAGCAGCCAGCAGCCAGCAAGCCAATAACCTGTCATCCTGAGCGATCCGAATCGCCGTGGCCCTCTTTTGGCCACAGCAACAGATTCGAGTCGCGGGATCTGCGGTTGTCTCTTGCATGCCGAAGCAGCTAGTCGCCTGCGCACCGACGGTTCTGAGCCCGTAGCCAACAGAAAAGGCTCTGTTCGACTGCCGAACAGAGCCTTCCTCATTTTCAGGCTAGAGCACGCGTGTACGTGGGGCAAGAGAAGAGTGGGGGCGGCGGAGTACGGGGGTAATGGGGTCGGCGGTTCGTCCCGTCAAAAGCCGGCACCCGCTCATCCGCCGTGCTGTCGCCTTGCGCGCGAACCCTTCCCCGGCGACTGTCCCGGCAAAAGCTCCTCGACGGCCGCGACGAACTCGCGCGTGTCGCTGGCATCCACCGAGCGGCTTGCTTCTTCAACCAATTCCTCATTCACCCGCGTGAGGGCCAGGACCGGGCAGTGGCAGCTCTGCAGGCAGCGCCGGATGATGGCGCGCTTGTCCTGGTGCGGGATCGAGTGCCCCAGAACCATCAGATCGAAGCCGCCGGGCTCACGCTCGCAGATTGCGAACGCCTCAGCAAATCCCTCAGCTGAAGCCACGGTGTGCCCCATCTGCTCCAGCAGCAACTCGCGCGTGCGCAAAAGGGTCGGGTCGTAGGAGATTGAAAAGATGCGGGCCATGTCCTTCGATACCGCTGACTATGCCGTGACTGAGCAGGAGTATACCTGGATTTGAAATCGGGACACGGTCGGAATGTGACACCGTCACGCGCCCGCCCTCCGTCCCCGCAGGCATGTGGAAGACTTTCGCCTCCTCTTCGCCTACACTGGAGACGTTATGGGCGAGATGCGCCGCGCCATCGCGCGCGAGAACGAAGAGAAGCA
>DASYYN010000067.1:0-15930 GCA_035933815.1 Acidobacteriaceae bacterium | reverse complement strand
AGGATGTAGGCCGCCATGATGCCGCCCGACACATGCGCCATGCCGCTGGTCATGATGGTCATCAGCTCGGAACGCGTGGCGCCGGGCAGGAACGGGCGGATGGTCAGCGGCGCCTCCGTCTGCCCCATGAAGATGCTGGCGGCGACGTTCAGGCTCTCCGCGCCGGAGACCTTCATGGTCCACTGCATCGCCCGCGCAAACCCGCGGATGATGAGTTGCATGATGCCGAGGTAATACAGAACCGCGAAGAACGCCGAGATAAAGATGATGGTCGGCAATACCTGGAAGGCAAAGAAGTTGGTGCCAAAGGCAGAGCCGATCTTCGAGTGGGAATCCGCCAGATCGCCGAAGACGAAGGTCGATCCTGCGAAGGCAAAGGAGAGCAGCTTGTTCACGGCAGCGCCGGCCGCTGCGAGGATCCGCTGCCCGACGGGCCACACAATGACGAAAATCGCGAAGAAGATCTGCAGGCCCAGGCCCCACACCACGGTGCGCCAGCGGATCGCCCTGCGGTTGGTCGAGAAAAGCCATGCCAGCAGCAGCATGGTCAGCAGTCCAAGCACACCCGTGAAGCGCCCCAAATCGTTCTCCGTGTGATTTTTCTTAATCCTATGTGCGCTTTGGTGGATTCAGAAACTTATTTTTGTTCTCCGCTGAGATGATCTGCCGCACGAGCGGCGGCGCTGGGACTGGTTCTTCACCAATCGTGATGGCCGTGCGCAGCAGCTGCTCCGGCTCGGCAAAGAGCGCCTCGTTTTGCGTGAACATCGTCACCAGCGGCTGACCGGCCTCGATTTTCGCGCCCAGCTTCACGTGCATCTCGATGCCGGCGTGCGCCTCGACCGGCTCTCCGGCGCGCTCGTGCCCCGCGCCCAGCCGCTGCACCGCCCAGCCGATCTGCGTGCAATCGGCGGCGGTGAAGTATCCGCTGCGCTCGGATTTCAACGTGCGCCGGAACTTCGGCGCGTGGAAGGCTGCACCGGCGTCGATAGCCTTCAGATCGCCGCCCTGCGCGGCAATCATGTCGCGGAAGATGCGCAGCGCCGATTCATCGGCGATCTTCTCTTCGGCGACGCGCTTCCCTTCCTCCGGCGTAGCCGCCTTGCCGCCGAGGTGGATCATCCAGCCGGCGAGCACCAGCGAAATTTCGCGGCAGTCTTCGGTCAGCGAATCGCGCTCGCCTTGCAGCAGCGCCATCGCCTCCTGCACCTCGACCCAGTTCCCGGCGAATCGCCCCAGCGGTTGCGACATGTCTGTCTGGATGGCGACGGTCCGCGTACCGGCACGCTCGCCGGTCTCGACCATGAGGGCCGCCAGGTACGCCGATTCCGCCTCATCGCGCAGAAACGCCCCCGACCCCGCTTTGACGTCGATCGCCAGCGCATCGAGTCCCGCGGCCAGCTTTTTGCTCATAATCGACGCGCAGATCAGGTAAGGGCTTTCCACCGTGGCGGTGCGGTCGCGGAGCGCGTAGAGCTTGCGATCGGCCGGCACGAGATTCTTCGTTTGCCCCACGATGGAGGCGCCGCACTTCTCCAGCACACCCCGCATCTCGTCGAGCGAAAGCTGCGTGCGATATCCCGGGATCGACTCCAGCTTGTCCAGCGTGCCGCCGGTATGGCCCAGGGCGCGACCGCTGATCATGGGATCGGCGAGCCCCGCCGCCGCCGCGATCGGCGCGACGAGAAATGAAGTCTTGTCGCCGACACCGCCCGTCGAGTGCTTGTCGACGGTGTTGCGGCCGAGTGCGTCGTGCTGCAGCGTCTCGCCGGAGAAACGCATGGCGGTAGTGAGCGTGTCCAGTTCCGCGAGCGACAGCCCGCGCAGGAAGACCGCCATCAGCCACGCGCTGAGCTGCTCCTCCGGAATGGTCTCGCGCGCCGCGCCTTCGACGATGAAGCGAATCTCGTCCGCGCTGAGCGCCTCCCCGTCGCGCTTGCGGCGAATGATATCGACAGCGTGCAGGGTCATTTCGTGTCCTGCTTCGATTCGGGCGTGAAGGTGAAAGCGCAAGGAAAGATTTCGGTGAAAGGCACCGTTTGCGGGCCGTTCTCGCCGGGAAAGGTGATGACCGCATCCGGCGTGACGAACTCCGCCAGAACCTGCCGGCATGCCCCGCAGGGTGTACTCGCTGCAGCGTTGCGGTTGGCGACAGCAATGGCGCGGATCCTGCGTCCTGGTCCGCCTTCGCTGATGGCCCGGAAGAGCGCGTTGCGTTCGGCGCAGCTGCTCAGCCCGTAGGAGACGTTCTCGACATTACAGCCGGTGGCGATATTGCCATCGTCGAACAGCAGGGCCGCGCCGACGTAAAACTTCGAATACGGCGCGTAGGCATGGAGCGCCGCTTTCTCGGCCGCCGCTCGCAGGCGATCCAACACAGCAGAATCCAAGGGGCTCATTCGCCTATGAGGCTAACGGAGGCGGCGACCCGAGGCAAACGTGGCCGAAGTCAGTGGATGGTCTTCATCCGCCGCTGGAGATAATCCATCAGCAGGTACTCGCCGAGCGTTTGCGGCGTGGTGAAGTAGGCCTTGCCCTTACACATCTGCGTCACCTTTTGCACAAACTGCACCAGGCCGAAGTCCGACGCCAGCATGAACGTGTTGATCATGATGTTTTGCCGCTTGCAGCGCGAGACCTCCTCGAGCGTCTCGCTCACCACCAGAGGATCCAGGCCGAAGGCGTTTTTGTAAATGCGGCCGTCGGGGAGGGTTAGCGCTGAGGGCTTGCCGTCGGTAATCATCACGATCTGCTTCATGTCCTTGCGCTGACGCTGCAGGATGCGCTGCGCCAGCCGCAGGCCTTCGCGAGTATTCGTGTACCACGGGCCAACCTTGACCCGTGCCAACTGGGAGACGGGCATCTCCTCTGCCGAGTCGTGGAAGAGCACCAGCGAGAGCGTGTCGCCCGGATACTGCGTCCGGATCAGGTGCGCCATAGCCATCGCCACTTTTTTGGCCGGGGTGAATCGATCCTCGCCGTAGAGAATCATGGAGTGCGAGCAGTCCAGGAGCACGACGGTCGCGCAGGAGCTTTGGTATTCGCTCTGGTGGACCTGCAGGTCGCTGTACTCGATATTCAGCGGCAGAGAGAGGCCTTCGCGCACGATGGCGGACTTCAGCGTCGCCGGCGCATCGAGATTGAGCGTGTCGCCAAACTCGTAGGGCTGCGAGCCGCCGCTGGTCTCGACGCCTGTCGCCCAGTATCGCGTGTCGTGACGGCCGAAGTTGGCCTTGCCCAGCGAGCCCAGCAGGTCGCGCAGCGTCTTGTAGCCGAGAAAGTCGAGGCTCTTGTCGGTCACTTCGAAGCGCGCCTCGGTCTGCGCGTCGCCCATCTGGCCCAGGCCCTGGGATGGATCGTTCGCCTGCTGCGGCCGGTCGGTCGAAATGTAGTTCTCGCGTTCCAGTCGGTTGATGAGCTTCTCGATCAGTTCATCGAGCCGGCCCTCGGCGTTCAGCTCATAGATCTTCTGCTGCATCTTCTGGTCGAAGGCGTCGCCCTGCTGCAGCGCGCGCCGCAGCGCCTCGCGCAGATCATCGAGCGTCTGGTCCAGGTCCTGAAACTCGGCCCACGGATTCTGGAATCCGGAATCCAGCAGGTAGTCGGAGAGCGCTTTGAGCAGGTCTTCCATGCTCATCTCGCTGGACAGATCGCCGGTGAATTTTGTGTAGCGAACGCTTTTCATACCGAGCCCGTAGCGGGTAGCCGGTAGCGGGTAGCAGGCGTTGTAGGCTACAGGCTACTGGCTACTGGCTTCAGTTAAAGCTTCCTCTCCGGGCGCGGCGTGTCTGCCACTGCTCGTATTCGCGCTCCGCCTCGACACGTTCCGTGTTCCGCTCCTGCTGCTGCCGTTTCTGCGCGGAGAAGCTGCGCTCCTCGTTGCGGCTGATGCGGTGGTGGCTGCACATGCCTTCCAGCAGGAACTCGGCAGCTGCCGTGACCAGTTCGGGCGGATCGTTCGCCTTCAGGCCCAGCGGCGTCAGCTTCTCCTGCAATCCCTGGATCTGCTTCAGCTCTTCCACTGTGGCCTTCGCCGGCTGATCGTCCGAGATCTTCACGGTTCCGCCGAGATTGAACCACTGCTCGATTTGCTGCGTATTCACGCCCCCAAAGTACTTATCGAAGACCTTGCCGATCGCAGTGCGCACGATCTCCCGCACGACGGTGTCGGCGCCCTTCATCTCGCCCTCGTACTCCAGTTCGAGCTTTCCGGTGATTCCCGGCAGGGCCGAGTAGAGATCGCCTATCCGCGGCGCGACACGCGACTCGCCGTGCAGCAGAGCGCGGCGTTCCGCGTTCGACACCACCAGCTCCAGCGTTGCGATCGGCAGGCGCTGGCTGACGCCGCTGCGCTTGTCCACCTTCTTGTCTTCGCGGGCCGTGAACGCCACCTGCTCGATGACCTCGCGCAGGTACTGCGGAATGTCCGCATCGGCCACCGTGCGCTGCGTCCACGCCTCCTGTGCGGTAATCGCGATACCTTCTTCCAGAGTTTCGGGGTAATGCGTGCGAATCTCAGAGCCAATGCGGTCTTTCAGGGGCGTGACAATTTTGCCGCGTGCCGTGTAGTCCTCGGGATTGGCGCTGAAGACCAGCGCCACATCCAGTTCCAGCCGCACGGGATAGCCCTTAATCTGCACGTCGCCTTCCTGCATGATGTTGAACAGCGCGACCTGGATTTTTCCGGCCAGGTCGGGCAGCTCGTTCACCGCGAAAATGCCGCGATTCGCCCGCGGCAGCAGCCCGTAATGCATGGTCAGCTCACTGGCCAGGTCCTGCCCGCCACGCGCCGCCTTAATGGGATCCAAATCGCCGATCAGGTCTGCCACGGTGACATCGGGCGTCGCCAGCTTCTCCACATAGCGCTCGTCGCGCGAGAGCCAGCCGAGGGGTGTGCCATCCGCGCGTTCTGTCACCAGATCGCGGCAGCGACGGCACAGCGGCAGATACGGATTGTCGCGGATCTCACATCCGGCAACGTACGGCAGATGGTCGTCGAGCAGCGCCGTCAGCGCGCGCAGAATGCGGCTCTTTGCCTGGCCGCGCAGACCCAGCAGAATGAAATTCTGCCGCGAAAGCACGGCATTGACGATCTGCGGAACGACCGTGTCCTCGTAGCCGATGATTCCAGGAAAAACCGGCTCCTTCGAGCGCAGTCGCGCGATGAGGTTCTCGCGCATCTCGTCCTTTACGCTCCGCGTGCGCAGGCGCGTCTCGCTGAATTGTTTGCTGCCGCGCAGCTCGCCCAGAGTTTGCGGCAGATGCGACGTTCCCGGCGCATGCGCCTGAATGGTCTGTCGAGTACCCATGCTAACTCCTGTCCCTGAGATGCGCAGCAAACCACTCATTGGACGCAGTTCGTGGGCTCCGCGTCTCAGTTGGGGACCGCGCCGCCGGAGACGCTGCGCAACTTCGGCAGCATTTCATTGTAAAAGTCGCGCAGGCGCGTTGTGCGGTCTGCGTCGGAACGGCTGCCCAGCAATTGCTGTTTAAAGCCGAGGTCTGAGGGTAACGCATCGGCTAGCTGAAATGCCACCGGGCGGTTCAGGTCCAGATGGATGGCGGGGGGCTGAAGGCCCGCCAGGTGCAGCGTGGCAAAGTGCAGAGCGGCGCACTCTTCGCGCTGCCCGCGCGTGGAGCCCGCGCCATCGTCATCGAAATACTGCACGTCGGCCTGCAGAAATTTGCGCGATTCGTCGAGCGCCTCGATCTCAAAACGCTGCACGCCTTCGCACAGAATGTCCATCCGGCCGTCGGGATAGCGCTCGAGTACGCGCACCACGCGAGCAGTGCAGCCGATCAGAGCCATCTGATCTCCCTCGGCGCGCACCACTCCAAACGTCTTCCTCAGCGCAATGCACTCGCCGACCATCTCGCGGTAGCGTTCCTCGAAGATGTGCAGCGGGAGCGCCGAACCGGGGAAAAGCACGGTCTCCAGGGGGAACAGCGGGATTTTCATGACACGCCATTATGCTCGCGCCGGGCTCTCGTGGCGCAGCGAATTGGATTTTAATTGTGCGATGCGCACCGGTAGCGACCGTTCGCACGTCATATTCGGCCACGTCTGGCGTCAAGAGACGCAGCGACGGCTCAGACGTGAGCCGTGCTCCTACTCCGGGATCTCCATTTCGTCCAGCATGGCCTGCATCTCGCGAAGGGCGTGCTGGTTGCCGGTGCGCTGCGCGCAGGCAATGCCTTCAATCAGACGCTGCTTCGCGTCGGCCTGGCGTCCGGCGCGAGCGAGCGTCTGCGCGAACATAAAGTAACCGGCCGTGTAGTCGGGGTGGTCGGCGAGCAGACGCTCGAACTCGCCCAGAGCAGCCGCGGTGTCCCCCTGGCCGGCATACTCCATAGCCAGACCGTAGCGGGCGAAGGCGTTCTGAGGGTCCTGCTCGAGAATTTCGCGGAGGCTGCGAATCTTATCCATGCGCTTCTTTCCATAATTGCCTGGCGCGCCTCGGGAAGCAACGTGGCCGTCACCGTCTTTTGCACCCGCACCTCCTCAACCCGTAAGCTAAAAGGAAAGGAGAGCCGCGCAATGGAGTTGAACGGCCCCGCGCTGCCCGCGCGCACTGTGGCCCATTCTCAGTCGGAGATGACCGAGCTGATCCTGCCCAACGACACCAACACTCTGGGCAATCTGCTCGGCGGACGCCTGATGAACTTTATCGATCTGGTCGGAGCTATGGCCGCCTATCGTCACGCGCGCAGCCATGTCGTCACAGCGTCCATGGAGCACATCGACTTCATTGCGCCGGTGCATGTCGGCGACCTGCTGATCCTCAAGTCCTCCGTGAACCGGGCTTTCAAAACCTCCATGGAAGTCGGCGTCAAGGTTTGGGTTGAAAACGCGCTGGCCGGCATCCATCGCCATGTTGCCTCAGCCTACCTGACCTTCGTAGCCATCGACTCCCAGGGCCGCCGCGTTCCCGTACCTCCACTGCAGGTTGAGACCGACGACGAAAAGCGCCGCTTTGAAGACGCCGCCCGCCGCCGTGAAATCCGCGAGTCGGAAGCACGCCGCCGCCACATGCCAAAATTCGAACCGGCTACGCCGGTGAAAGCATAACGCAAGCCAACGAGGCGCATCGCGCCAGAGGGATTCGAGAAATGGCACACGGCCATCCTGCTCCGCCGCCGCCCACTGCAATTCCAGGGGTGAAGTCCATCGTCGCCATCGGATCCGGGAAAGGCGGCGTGGGCAAAACCACTGTCGCCGTCAATCTCGCCATCGCGCTGGCGAAGCTCGGGTACAAAGTGGGTCTCATCGATGCGGATATCTACGGTCCCAACGTTCCGCTGATGCTGGGGACAAATCGCCAGCCCACCGTCGGCCCCGGCAATCAGATCCAGCCCAACGTCGTGCACGACGTCAAAGTGATCTCCATCGGATTCATCTCGCCCGGCGACAAGCCGCTGGTGATGCGTGGCCCTATGCTGCACCAGATCATTCGCCAGTTCCTGCAGCAGGTTGAGTGGGGCGAGCTGGACATCCTGCTGATCGATCTGCCCCCCGGCACGGGCGACGTTGTCATCTCGCTGGTGCAAACGGTCCCACTCACCGGAGCGGTTGTCATCTCCACGCCCTCCGACGTTTCGCTGCAGGATGCACGCAAGGCACTGGAAATGTTCCACCAGGTGAACGTGGAAGTGCTCGGCATCGTCGAGAACATGAGCCACTTCACCTGCCCGCATTGCCATCACGAGATTGACATCTTCTCGCGCGGCGGCGCTGAGCGCACCGCGAAACAGTTCAACATTCCGTTTCTGGGAGGGGTGGAGCTGACGCCGCAGATCCGGCAGGGCGGGGACACAGGTATGCCCGTGGCGCTGGCCGGCCCTGACTCCGAGCATGCGGCGCAGTTCTACGCAATCGCCAGCCATTTGGTGGAGCGGGCGCAATCGCGGGCCGAGAAGGCTCAGAACATCTTTGAAATCAGCTGACCGCGGTCGTCGCCAAATCCGTCAGAACCGGAATGGGCGTTTTCGGCGAAGACAATAGAGCTTTTACCCGTTCCAGGATAAAAGTGGGATGGATGGGTTTGGCCATGATGTCGAAGATGTGCCCTTTTTTTGCAGCTTCTTCCAGCAGCACATGGGTGCGCTCGTGGCCCGAGACCAGCAGAACGTGGCACTCGGGGTGGTTGGCCTTGAGCACAATGGCCAGATCGATCCCATTCATTCCGGGCAGGTTGACGTCGAGCAAAGCCATGTCCGGCACCCACGCGGCGATGCTTTCGATAGCCTGCTCCGCAGAATACGCGACGCGAGCGTTGTAGCCGTACATGTTGAAGATCGCCGCGAGAGTATCCGTAATCGCCTGATCATCATCGACTATAAGGACAGTATTAGTCGGAATGGCGCCTGTCATAGCGACCTCACCTGGGTGTAGATGCATGTCGGCGGCCACCCGTGCGGCGGAAAACGGCAATATTTTGTCCGCGTGGGCAACTCAACGCCAATTCGCGTCACTTTGCGAAATTCTGAAGGGTGTGTCAGCATTCGCCTATTGGAGGAAATTTTCATGCCGCAAGTTTCCCGGCGCGATTTCATCGTAACCGGCGCTGCCGCAGGCGCTGTTGCCACCCTGGGCACGCTTCCCCTCTCCGCTGAAAATCACGCGGCAACTGATTGGGTAACGCTGGGCAATAGCGGCGTGAAAGTCACCCGTCTGGCCTTCGGGACGGGAAGCTTCAATGGCGAGACGCAGCGAAGCATTGGACAGGAAGGATTCAATCGCCTTGTCCGCCATGCGTATGATCGGGGCATCCGCTTCTTCGAGACGGCGGATTCCTACGAGAACATGCACGAGATGCTGGGCATAGCGCTTCAGGGCATTCCGCGCGACAGCTATCGCCTCATGACGAAGGTGACCACCTACGACGACACCGATCCACAGAAAAAGATCGACGAGTTGCGGCGCCAGATTCGCAGCGACCACTTTGACATCCTGCTGCTGCACTGGCAGCACACCGGTACCTGGGTTGAGGACACGCGACACTGGCAGGACGCTGTCCTGGTCGCGCAAAAGCGCGATGCTGTTGTTGCACGGGGCGCATCGGTGCACGGATTGCCCGCCCTGCGCCAGGTGCCTGGATTTGACTGGCTGCAGGTGGCAATGATTCGCGTGAACCACAAAGGCACTCGCATGGACGCCGAAGTGGCTGACGCGCCGGTTCAGGGAAACGTGCCGGAGGTGGTTAGCCACATACATCAGGCAAAAGCCAAAGGCATGGGCGTGATCAGCATGAAGCTGGTGGGAGAAGGCGCATTCAATCGCGAAGACCGGCAGAAGGCTATGCGCTTCGCCTTTCAGAATGCCAAGATAGACTGCGCCACCGTGGGCTACAAGAACAACGCCGAGATCGACGAAGCCATCGAGAACATCAATTTGGCTTACGCATAGGCCAATCGCAACAAATCAGGGGTGCCCAATGTCTGGTGAATTCAGCGGACAAGGCACCCCACGGCACGTCAGACCCTAGTGCCTGTTCGCTAAAGCTTCCTCAGCTTTGCCTCCAGCCCGGGGATATAGCTTGGCTGCGCGTCCGGCTCCAGTCGGCGCGCAGCGGCTATCGCTCTTTGCCAGGCTTCGCGCGCCGCATCTTTGTTCCCCGCCATCGCTTCCGCATCGCCAAGCACGGTCTCAGCGAACAGATCGCCTGGGGCAATGGCAACCGCCTGCTGAGCGATGTCCAGAGCGGGCTGCACCTGATGCGCAGCCAGCAGGCTCTCCGCCGCTATCATCCGATCCAGCGCCGCAGCCCTTTCGGCGTGTAGGGTACCGCGATACACGAACACGCTGTCGTCGATCACCTCATCCGGCTTCATGGCCTGAAAATCGCGGTAGGGATTTACGGCGCTGCTCGGCCACTCACATCCGCTGAGGTCGCCGGCGCTGATCAGCACCGTCCCATCAATCACCGGGGGCGTTATCTCCCACTCGCCGAGCCACCGCGTGTCGACCGTAGGAAGAGCGTGGCAGCGAATGCCATAAGTCGCCGGATCGATTTCCGGACGCGCGAAATAGGCGAACCAGCATTCGTCTTCCGGATGCCGATCCTGCCAAGCCTTTACCTGATACAGTTGCTGCGCCCAGTCGACGTTTGCATCGCTCAGCAGGTTGTGCGTATTCTTCGCGCCGCCCCAGGCAAGGTTTGCGAAAGCCATCTGGTTCGGATATGTCGCAAGAGAGCCCGCAATGTGAGCCGCCACCAGACCCGCACCAATCCACGCCCATCGCCGGGACTCCGGAGCCAAGGCCGCGATTCCGGCACCCGCAAAGATGAATGCCATCGCGTAGAGCGGCAGGATATGCCGTGCGCCAATGTCAATCCCGCTCGCCATCGCGATTAGCAGGTAGACGAGAGGAGGCGCGAGCACATACACCAGCCCGCGCGTGCACCCAATTCTGCCTGTGACAGCCGCAAAGACCGACAGCGCACAGAGCAGCAGCAGTCCCAGCGTCGTCTTGATGAGAATTACGGCTGGGAAGTAATACCACACGCCATGCGCGTGCACCTTCCCGAAGATGAACGTGGGATACCACTGAGCCATGCGCTTGACGTCGACGAGACCCATCAAGTAGGACTCGGGCAGCAGATGATGCCGCGCAAAGAACAAGACCACCGCGGCGTCAAAATGGTTCAGCGGGCCCACATAGGCCGCCAACGGCGTGCTCAGCGCCAAGCCCGCCGGCCGCGCGGCATAGCGGAATCCATAAAACGCCCAGAGGATCGCCACCGCGATGGCGATGATTGCCAGGGAAGCGCCGCAGAGCCGCAATGCCTGCCGCAAACGCGCTCCACGTTCCGCACGAAAGATCTCGTAAAGCAGCACCGGCAGCATCATCGGAATGAGCAAAATGCCCGAGTGCTTGGTTGCCGCCAGCAATCCCGCCGCAATCCCTGCAACGATGAGTCGCGTCGGCGTTGGACGCGACACGTAGCGGTAGAACGCGTAGATCGAAGCCAGAAAGAACAGCGACACTCCAATATCGGTCGTTACCAGCGCCGAGTGCGCCATCACATTGGGATCGAAGACGAGCAGCGTCAGCGCGACCAGCGCAGCCCCGGTACCGAACCACTCCCGTGTGGCGAAGAACACGAGCAGCGCCAGTCCCCACGCCAGCAGCCCGACGGCCACGCGCATCCGAAACACCAGCCGCTGGCTGGCCCCGTCGTTGCGCGCCAGCCAGTCGCGTCCATCGAGATAGGCTTCCTTCTTAAAATCGCGACCCTGCAGTGGCGGAACCCACATTCTTTCGCGGAGGACTGGTACTGTGGCGAGCAGCTTCACGAGTGGAGGGTGCTCCGGGTTCAGGCCGTAATCCGCAGCCTTCCACATCATGTAGCCCGCGAACATGTGATTGCCCTCGTCGAATGTGAGCGACTCGCGGTGGGCCAGCGCGGCCACCAGCGCCCCCTGAACCAGGAGCAACACAATCACCACAGCAGCAACACGCCTGCGCGTGAGCGTCATTCTGCGGTCCTCCCGCCTGCAGCATTCGGAACGCTGCAGACTACCGCGATATGCGCCGCGTCGCAAGCTAAAACGTTTATTTATTGTGCAGAACGTTCTGCGTCAGGTTCGGCTTGTCTGAGGTGCCGGTCACCGCAATGGAAATGACCGTGCCCGCATTTCTGTGCCGGAAGAACGGCGCCAGCGGCTTCAGCAGCACCGATTTCCAGCCGGTGCCGGTGTGGGACAGCCCTTTCTGCAACTCTGCCGTGCCGGTCAGGTGGATCTTGTAATTCAGCAGATTGAATGTGCCGTGCATCTTCCCTTCCGCTCCTGGAATCGTGACCACCACGTCCGGCAGATTCGCAACGCCGTTGTCGAAAGTCGTATGCGATGAAGCCTCAGCGTAGATCTCCGGCGGATTGGTCTGGGACGATGCCTGCGGGTCGCCCGGCGGATTTTTCCGCACGCGCGCGCTGAAGGTATCCATCGTGTGTTGCCGCCCCGTTACGAAACTCACGTGTTGCAGCGAAAGCTGCCCTCGCAGCTTGAGCCGCTTCAGGAACGGCTCCGGTCCGTTCGTGAAATCCGCCGACGCCTCGAAGGTCGCAAATCCTCGCAGGGTCGTATCGTCGTGCTCCACCACGTTCAGGTAGCGCTCCAGATCGCCATCGGTCGAGGCAAAATCCACGTGCGTCCTCTTCGGTTTACCTGCGATTGTCGCCGTTGCCGTAATCACGCTCGGGCCGCTGCGCAGGACCGCATGCTGGACCTGCACATCGCCAGCCGGTCCATTGACAATGAGTTGGTACTGGGCATCGACAGGGACCGCATGGCCATCCGTCACGCGGAAGTCGCCCGAAGATGCATCGCCTGTCACCTCCAGTTGGGACAGGATTCCCTTGTAGCGCCCGGAGGCCTTCACCATCCCCGAAATGCCGTCGACGCCCTTCAGATTTGCATGGACCAGATCGAAGGTTCCCGAGATTGGTGTGGTTTGATAGTGTGACGTCGCAATTGGACCCAGCGTTCCCTGTGTCTTCACAAACCCGCTCGGCTTAGGAATCGCAATGGAAGCCGAGTAGGTGAACGGACGTCCGCCTCTGACGTTGTGCACTTCGGTTGGCGAGAAAACGAACCGCAGCGGCCCCTGCCCTTTGCGCAGAAAATCGAGCGTAGCGTGATCGACGGCAATCGTCTCAATGGTCATCTTCGATTCCGACTTCGGTCCCGTCTCCTCGAAATCCTTCTGGTGCGCGGGCGTGCCCGACGGCGGAATCTGGATGTGCAGCTCCTCGAGCTGGATCATGCGGAGCAGGTGAGGACGGAAGAGGAGCGTGAGCCAGTTTCCGCTGACCGTCATGCGGCGGACCGTCACCAACGGCGGAATGCTGGTATCACCGTGGCGGTAGAACGTTACGTTGTCGGCCACGAATCCTGGATGCGGAAAATATGTTCGGTGGTAGCCGCTCACCGTCACCTTGCTGCGGAAGACGCTTTCCAGCATCGGATGTACCTGGCGGTAGCGAAACGGCCAGAAGAAGAACATCAGGTGCACGCCGATGAGCAACAGGCAAGCAAAAACCGTGATGATGATGCGGCGAATCCGACGGCGCTTCTTTTTGAGGGTGGGCGGGGCGGCTGGCATGCCGGGATACTGAAGACTCACTCCTGCAGATGGCCGCGAGAGAGCGCTGGTTGTCCTGCGCCGTGCCGCGCTTTTTGTTACCCTGGAAAGTGATGGCCATGAATCGGATGCGCCTCTCTTCTCTGCTGCTGGCTTTGATTCTTGCCGCGCCCTTCGCCTCTACCCAAACTCCCGCTGCTCCCACGGAAGCACCGGCGCAATCGCACCGCGCATCAGCGGCCGCTGAGGCGGCACGCACTCGTCGTGAGACCGCGCGGGCCCACGAGACGCCATCCGTCCTCTTCAGCGCGTACAACGACCACCCGAAGCTGGCCATCATCCTGGTCATCGATCAGTTCCGGGGCGATTACCTTGACCGCTGGCGCACGGATTTCAAGGGACGCGGCTTCGACCTGTTTCTCGACCACGGCGCATACTTCCCCAACTGCTACTACGACTACGCGAACACCAAAACAGCGCCCGGACATGCCACAATCGGCACCGGCGCGTACACCGATGGACACGGCATCTCCAGCAACGAGTGGTGGGACCTGCGGCGCAACCAGCAGCGGCCCGTCTCGTCCGTCGAAGATGAACGGTACAAGCTGGTCGGCGTGCCCGATTCCAGCATGCCCCCGAATGCGAAATACGTAACGGGTGCTTCGCCGCGCAATCTGTTGGCCTCGACCATCGGCGATGAACTGCGGCTCGCCACTCAGGGGGAATCGAAGGTCTTCGGCGTCTCTCTCAAGGATCGCGCCTCCATCCTTCCCGCCGGAGCAGCCGCGAACGCAGCCTATTGGATCGATCCCGCCTCGGGATACTGGGTGACTTCCACTTTCTACATGTCGCAACTGCCGGACTGGGTCAATCAGTTCAACTCCGGCGGAGACATCGCACAGGCCGAGCAGGACGCAAACGCGCCCGACACGAAGAATTTTTTCGCTGACGTCGGCAAAACCCCCGCCGCCAACCAATACGAGCTGAACTTTGCCGAGGCGCTGATTCAGAACGAGCAGCTTGGCCAGCGCGACGTCACCGACTTGCTCACGATTTCTCTTTCCGCCAACGACATCATGGGTCACGCGCAGGGACCGGACTCGCCCGACGAAGAGCAGATGGTCGACGCCCTCGACACGCAGCTCGACTATTTTTTCACCTGGCTGGATAAGAACATCCCCGGCGGCCTCGGCAACGTATGGGTCGCGCTCACCGCGGATCACGGCATTGCCCCTCTCTCCGCCACCGCAGCCGGATACGGCCTGAACGCTGCGCAGATTGACGTGGACAAGTTGGTTGCCGCGCTGAACTACGCCATCAACATGAAGTTTTCTCCGGGTGAGAAGGTCCAGTACATTCTGCCGCACCCTGACCTGCCCTACATCTCGCTGAATGCGCCGGAATTCATGAAAGCGGGAATTGTTGAGCAGGAGGCGGAGGCGGCTGTCCAGCAGGCGCTGCCTGCGGCTATGGATCAGATCGCACCCCAGCCGCCTGAGCCGGTGCCCAGCGACATGCCGAATCCGGTGAGCGGCTCGCGAACTGCCGCGCAGCCATCCGACACACGGCTGCCGCCCGCCCCAAAGATCTACCGCAGTTACACCCGCGAGCAATTGGCCAACGGTTCTTATCCACCAACCTCCTGGGGCGAGCTCCTTGCGCACAGCTATTCGCCGAATGGTGGCTGGTACATCATGGTCATTCCCGCCGCCTTCCAGATGGCCGTGATGCACGGAACAAATCACTTCACGCCGTACATGTACGATCGCCACGTGCCGCTTGGCTTCTACGGCGTGCCGTTTGCTCCCGGGCGTTATCTGAATCGCGTCGAGCCGGTGGATATCGCTGCCACCTTCGCAGCGCTGCTCGGCGTGAATATGCCGTCGGCTGCCGTGGGTCACGTGCTCACGGAGGCGCTGAAACCCGCTGCGCAGGTGGCTTATCCGCGCGAGCTGCCGCACCATGAGACAACGCGCCGCCCCGCTGCAACTCCGAAGGCCGAAACGCAGCCTGCACCGAAGGCCGGAGCGGCCGCCAAACCCGCAGAACAGCCGGCCGGCGCGACACCAGCCTCGAAGACACCGCCGAGTACGCCGCCATCAGCCGAACATGGCCCGGCGCAAACCGCTGCGCCGCCAGCCACGCCCCCTGCTGGCGCGAAGCCAACGCAACAACCACAGACACAAGCAGCTCCTCCGCACGCAGGAGCCGTATAAGCATGCGCGCCAATCGCTGGCTGAGCGCTGATCATCGGCATTCTCGAAGGGAGTGCCCGTGAAGCCCGACATGCGCGTTCTGGTCGCCGGCCTGGACCTGGTGAACCCGGTGATTGCCGCCAGTGGAACCTTTGGCTATGGCATTGAGTTTGAAGAGATCGTGTCCCTGCGCCGGATCGGCGGCGTCGTGACCAAAGGCATCTCCCGTGAACCAATGCCCGGCAATGAGCCGCCACGCCTCATCGAAACGGCTGCCGGAATGATCAACGCCATTGGTCTGCAGAACCTCGGCGTCGAACGCTTTATTGCAGAAAAGCTACCGCCGATGCGCCATTACCCGACCTGCGCGGTCATCGTCAACGTCTTCGGGTTTCAGGTCGAAGACTATATCGCAGTCATCGAGCGCCTGAACACCGCCGAAGGGATCTCCGCTTACGAACTGAACGCCTCGTGTCCAAACACGGAGCACGGTGGCATAACGTTCGGTGCCGATCCGGCCGTGCTGTACGAACTGGTCACACACGCAAAGCGCGCGTCCAGGCGGCCTTTGATCGTGAAGCTGTCGCCCAACGTGACCTCGATCTCGACGATGGCCCGGGCTGCCGAGCAGGCCGGCGCCGACGCGCT
>DASYYN010000243.1:0-3172 GCA_035933815.1 Acidobacteriaceae bacterium | reverse complement strand
ACACGCTGCCCAGTTCGAGGCCGATATAGCCGCCACCGATCACCACCAGATGCCCGGGTACCTTGTCGAGTTCCAACCCACCGGTGGAGCTGACGATCTGCTTCTCATCCACCTCGACCCCAGGCAGCGGCATGCTGTCGCTACCGGTGGCGATGACGATGGATTTGGTCTCATGCACCGTGCCGTCCACCTCGACCTGGTTGGCTGCGACGATGCGGCCGGTGCCTTTCAGCCAGGTCACTTTGTTTTTGCGGAACAGAAATTCGACGCCTTTGACGTTGGCGGTGACGACTTCGCCGCGCCGGGCCTGCATGCGGGCGAGATCCAGCCTGACGCTGTCCACCAGCACGCCGTGATCCGCCAACGCATGACGCGTATGGTCGAATTCCTCGGATGATTGCAGCAGCGCCTTGGAGGGGATGCAGCCGATATTGAGGCAGGTGCCGCCGAGCGTGGCGCGCTTCTCCACACAGCCGACCCGCATGCCGAGCTGTGCCGCGCGCAACGCGCAGACATAGCCGCCAGGGCCGGAACCAATCACGATGACATCGAAGGATTCGCTCATTCAGCCCTCGGCAAGATGACAGACGGCTTCGGCGTTGTTGCCATCGGGATCGATGACGAAAGCGCCGTAGTAGTTGGCGTGGTAGTGCGGGCGAAGGCCGGGCGCACCGTTGTCGCTGCCGCCGGCGGCCAGCGCCGTTGGGTAGAACGCGGTGATGCCGAGCGGGGCACCAGTCCTCCCGCGTCATGGTGCGCGAAGGCGCACCATCCACGACTTCGCAGTGGACCGCAAGAAAGTCGTGGATGGTGTGCCTTCGCGCACCATGACGCGGTACGCATGGCCGCCGCGCCAACTGAAGCACTTATTTCGCCTCGAAGCCTAACCCATCTTTAACAGCCTGCGGAATAAATTGTCTGGTTTCAATATCTTGTGCCGCAGAATCCGGTTGTATGGCACTACAGACCGGGTTGATCTGGTTCAGGCCGGGTAGCGTTGCACACCTCCTGGGGTGGGATCGAGGGCGAGATCCCGATAGATTTCATGCAGTGCCGGCTCGGCGGCGGTTGCCTTGCGGACATGCAGTATGCCGCCGTCACGCCGGCGAAAGGTCGCGGTGACCCGCTGCTGCACCGAAAGGATCTCGCGCAGCCCGGTCCAGCTCATTGTCCGGCCGCGTTGCTTCAGCCGGCAGCGGATCGCCTGCACGATTTGATACGCCAGCACGGTGATGAACAGGTGGCCCTCGGTGCGGCGTTCATTGTGATGGAACACCGGCCGCAGCCCGAGTTCGGATTTCAGGCCGCGGAACACTGCCTCGAGGTCGGTGAGCATGGTGTAGGTCTGCCACAGCAGCGCTGCGTCCCAACCGGTCTCGCCGCTGCGCAGGCAATAGACCCCGGGATGGGTCAGCATCGATCCCTCGACCGGCGTCTTTTGCCAGGTCAGCGCGACCGCCCTGGTGCCGGTCGGATCGGCGGTGAGGGTGATCTCGTAGTGCTGGCTGGCGCCGCGGCTCTGCTGGTTCAGGCGGCCGATCCGTTCGTGCAGCCGGGCGATGTCTTTCTGGCCGCGCGGCTTGGCGAGACCGGCGGCGAGCCGCGCCAGCCCTGCCTCGAACCGCTGTCCCAGGCGTGCGGCGATCGCCGTCTCCTTGGTCTCGCGCCCGGCGGAATGGCAATACAGCCGGACTTCCGTGCCGTCCTCGCTGAGCACCCGCTGCAACCGGATGGTCTCTCCCGATGCGGTCAGCGTCTCGGTCGCTTGCGCCGGATCGAACTGGCGGGCCCGCTCGCGGCTCACCGCCAGGTAGCGGTATTTGTGCTGGCGGAGCCAGGCGATGGTAGCCTCGGTGGCGATGCCGCGGTCGAGGATCACCAGGGCCCCTGGCGGTGCGGCGAGACTTTCGAGCATGGCTTGCAACGTGGTGGCTTCCACCACGTTGCCGGCGAACATCCTGGAGCGGCGCACAAAGCCGCTGTCGTCCAGCACCAGGCCGAGCGTGACCAGCGGGCAGTCGCTGCGTTGCTCTTTCGAATGGCCGCGTGCTGCCTTGGGATTGCCGGTGGCGGTGCCCTCGAAATACGTATTGGTGAGGTCGTACAGCGTCACCCTGGTGGGCAAGGCGAACAAGTCGCGCAGGCGGTGGAACACGGCGTCCTCGATCGTGTCGCGATGCCGGACCAGGCGGTCGGAGATGCGGTACAACTGCATCGGCGACAGCGCCTCGAAATCCACGCCGAGCAATTCGCCGAGTGCGCTGCGCTGGCATAGCCAGCGCCAGGTGGCCATCTCGCTGCCGGGCGCGGCCATCCGCCCGATCACGCTGCCGGCCACCGCCGCGCGTTGGCGGTCGTTGAAGCCAAGGTCGTGCAGCACGTCATCGAGACCCAGCCAGCGCATCGCGGCCAGGCCGACATGCTCCACGCCGACCGAGCGGGGGCGGGTGAGTTGCAGCGACTCCGGCGCAATCTCGGCGTAGTTCGCTGACGCACCGGCGACGGGCGCGGTGCCACGAATGGCGATCAGCCGGGCGGCATAGCGTTGGGCGAGGCTCTCGATGGCGGGCGGTTGCGGCAGCAGCGCCGGTTGCCCGGCCAGCAGGGCATCGATGCGCGCGCACAGCGGTGCCCACTCGGCCTGCGGCAGGTCGAAATGCCGGCCGAGATTGAGCAAGGTGACCTGGCGGACCTGCCTGCCGGACCGTTCCGAGGCCACCAGACGATAGGTGACGTAGGTCTCGCTGGTGGATTTGTTCCTTGTCGCGGTCTGGCGGATGAACATGGCGCGACGCTACCGAACGGCGGCGCGCCGGCTCAAGAGGTCCTGAAAATATTATGGCACTACATTCGGCGGCCAGAAAGCAACCCCAAGCCCGCCAAAGACTTATCGGCGCGGTTCGGCGAAAACCGCCCCGAAGCCGTTAAAGATGGGCTAAGAGGCGCCGCACCACCCCCGCTTGTCCCACTCGCCGGTCCGGCGCAGTTTCGGGTTGTGGGAGGGCGCATGCAGCTGAACGACGAGGAGCAAGCGATGCTGGCGGGCGCCGCCGGCAAGGTGCGGCAATGGGCGATCAGCCATCAGCTGCGTGTCGGCCGCTATCTCGGTGCCGCCGATTTCGTGCCGGTGACGCAGGCACATATCATGGCTGACACGGAATCGCTCGGGGCC
>DASYYN010000120.1:0-24520 GCA_035933815.1 Acidobacteriaceae bacterium | reverse complement strand
TGAGGGTTACCAGCATGACGACGGCAATCTGGACGAGGAGGAGGGTCATCGGGCCACCATCGGGGAATGGAGTTGGATTGGATGCCGGGGCCCGCACCCCCTTTGTATCAGAGGCGAGCTGTGGAGAAAGTTCCCGCAATCGGGACGCAGCCTGCGGGCGAGTGGGCAGTTGTTGCCTCGTCCAAATTAGTAAAACGTTTTTGCGCCCGGATTCGGCTCACCCCTTATACTGGCGTCGCTGACACCAGCAGTTCCGGGAACCATCGGCCCTCCGGCTGCGTATGAATGCCCATGAGCTTCGCGGGCACCATGACGTGGAATCTGGGCATGATGGGGTTCCCGTCCCGACGGACGGCGGCTGTGCCGCGCCCCGGCCAGTTGCGTACGCCAGGCACCGCCGGCGAGCACGCCGGCTGGGCAGGCAAGCCCGTCAGAGAACTGCCGGGCCAGCGCATCGGCCAAGGAGCCGCGGAGAAGCCCGTGGAAGCGGAGTCACAGGTCCTTGTAGAGCGGTGCCTGAAAGGGGACTCGTTCGCCTGGACGGAGCTGGTGAAGTCGCACCACCGCCGTGTCTACTGCCTCTGCTATCGCTTTACCGGTTCTTCCACCGACGCTGAAGACCTGACCCAGGAAGTCTTCCTCAAGATTTACGGCAATTTGTCCGCCTTCGACCTGGCGCGCGGCAGCTTCCAAACGTGGATCACGACGATGACCCGCAACCTGCTGGTGGACCACTTCCGGCGCTCGCGGGCGCAGCGTTCCACGGACTCGATGGACACCGGCTGGGACGGAAACGGCGACGAGATGCCCCTGGCGCAGCGGCTGGCCGACTCCGGCCCCAGCCAGCACGACCGGGCCGTCCAGAAGGAAATTGAGAAAATGGTGCAGGAGGCTCTGACAAAAATTTCGCCGGAGCTTCGCGAAGCTGTTATCTTGCGTGATTTGCAGGACCTGGATTACAAGGAAATCGCCCAGGTCCTCCACATCCCCGAAGGTACTGTGAAATCAAGGATTAGTCGGGGGCGGGCGGAACTCGCGCGTCTGCTGGAACGTAGTAAAAGGCAGGTGGTGTAGCGTGGCGGACCAGAATCAGTTCGGCAATGTTCCGAATGCCGCGGGTCTCCGCTGCGAGGACTGGGAAGCCTTGCTGGCGGACGCGCTCGACGGCCGTCTGCCTGCCGCCCAGGCTGACGCTTTTCGGGCGCACAGCGCCGCCTGCCTGTCCTGCTCCGATCTGCTGGATCACGCCAAGCAGGGCCAGGAATGGCTGGGGTTCCTGCACACCGAGCCGGAGATCCCGGCGGACCTGGTCAGCCGCATCCTGGATAAGACCGTGGGTGCTGGAGCGATCCCCATGCCGGTGGTTGCGGCGGCGGGCGCCGGAGCAGGGGCGGCTGCGGTGGCGCTGCCGGTGCGGCGCAGCTTCCACGAGATGCGCCTGCTGATGACTGTTGCGATGGCTTTCTTCTCGATCGCGCTGACGCTCGACATGGTCGGCGTGCGCATGACCGGCCTGAAGATCAGCGACCTGCGGCCATCGACGATCGGCAGCACGATCTCCCGGCAATTCTATGGAGCGCGCAGTTCCGTGGTGCGCTTCTACGACAATATGCGGTTCGTCTATCAGCTCGAGTCGCGGGTGCGCGAGATGCGCCGCGATATCCAGCCCGCGCCGCAGCAGCAGAACCAGAAACAACAGCAGCCCACCGGCAAGAACAGCAATAAAGATGGCCGGCTGAATCCTCCGCCTGTACCCGGCGAAACGGTCAACGCGAACTGTAATGCGAAGGCCGGCTCGCACGGCACGCAGGCGGAATTAATTGGAACGAACAATCAGACAACAACAGAGGTACCCCATTTGACTCCCCTGAGAAGTTTCAGGGCCGGGCCACGGCAGGTCATCGCCGGGTACGAAGGAAGGAGCCTGGCATGAATTACTGCGTGAATCATCCCGATGCGGCGGTGACCGCATATTGTCAGAACTGCGGAAAGGGACTGTGCAGCGCTTGTGCGCGCAACGTCCAGGGAAACATTTACTGCGAACCGTGCATGACAGCGCGTACGACCGGAGCCGCAGCTCCGGGGCCGGGCGCGGTTCCGCCGGGCTATGTGCCTCCGCCTCCACCGGGTGGGCCGAATCCCGGAATTGCAACGCTGTTGGGCATCATCCCCGGCGTCGGCGCGATGTACAACGGCCAGTACATCAAGGCCATCGTTCACGTGCTGGTGTTTGTCATTCTGGTGGGCATGTCGGGCCGCTTCTGGTTCTTCGGCCTGCTGATCGGCTTCTGGGTGCTCTACCAGATTTTCGACGCGCATCAGACGGCCAAGGCTCGTCGTGATGGACTGCCGCTGCCCGATCCTTTCGGCCTCAACGAACTGGGAAACCGCATCGGCGGCCATCCGCCCACGGTGCCTCCGGTTCCGCCTGGTCCTGGCACCCCTCCGCCTCCTCCGGGCGCCGTGCCCGGCACGCAGCCATACATCGACTGGGCCGAGCAGGTACGCCAGCAGACGCATCAGTGGGGGCAGTACGCCGGGCAAATGGGCGAGCAGATCCGCGCGCGTGTGGTCGCTGAGGCAACGCAGGCCGGCTGGGCCGCGCCAACGCCACCTCCGTCCGGATGGGCTGCGCCGCCTCCGCCGCCTCCTGGGGGCGGATGGCAAGCCGTGCCTCCCGTGCCGCCGGTCCCGCCAGTGGAGCTGGAGCGCGCTCGGCGCGAGCCGATCGGCGCCATCGTTCTGATCCTGCTGGGCATGCTCTTCCTGTTCAATACGCTGGGCTTCTTCAGCTTTGGATGGGTGCATCACGGCTGGCCGCTGATCATTATCGGCATCGCCATTTGGCTGCTGGCTCGCAATACCAGCCTGGGCGCCCGGCTGCATTTCCATCAGGCGCCGCCTCCTCCTCCTAACGCGGAAAACCACACAGGAGGCGGGCAATGAACCAGTATCTGTTTCTCCGTCGTACGCGCGGCCCGATCTTCCTGCTGATCTTTGGCATCACGGCGCTGCTGGACGAGTACACCGGGATCAGCTACAGCATGAGCTGGCCGCTGTACATCATTGCGTGGGGCGTGATGAAGCTGGCCGAGAACGCCATCCTCGCGCAAAATCCCCCGCCTCCTCCGGGTCAGCTCCCGTATACCGGCTACCCCGGGTACGGAGCGCCCACTGCGACCGCCGGCGCTGCGCCCGCTGACAGCACTACGCAATCGACGGCCATCGTTCCGGCCACCGGAGAGGACAGGAGGTAGTTATGGCAAGCACACCTCCGCCATATAGTTCGCAGGATGCGCGCTGGCAGGCACGGCAGGCTCGCGCTGAAGCACGCGCGCAAAGGGCAGCGTGGAAGGCTCAGGCCCGGGCCCAGAAGGACTACTACCGCGCCATGTGGAGAGGCGCCCGCCGCCCGTCGTTCGTCGGCCCGGCCGTGCTTCTCACCATCGGCATCATTGCTCTGCTGCTAACCACCGGCCACCTCGATTACGTGGAGTTCTGGTCCTGGTACGCCCGCTGGTGGCCCATGCTGTTGATCGCCCTGGGCGGGTTGCTGCTGCTTGAGCACTTCATCGACTCCAGCCCGTGGATGACGCGGCGGCCTATGGGCGGCATCGTTTGGCTGGTAATCCTGATGATCGCGCTGGGTGCGGCCGCCCGCGAAGGCCATCTGGTGGCGCCGTTTGCGTGGCAGTTTGGCGATCACAACAACGACGATTTCTGGAGCTGGATGGGCCCCGAGCACGACAACGATGTCCAGATCGATCAGGCACTCTCATCGGCCAAACCTTCCATTACCGTCAATGATCCGCGCGGCGATGTCACCATCACACCCTCCAGCGATGGGCAGATGCACATTCGCGCGCACCAGATGGTGCACCGCTCGTCCGACGACGAATCACGCAAGCTCTTCGACGAGCTGAAGCCCAAAGTCGAGACCTCTTCGAGCGGAGCAATTGTTACGGTTCCCGAAAAAGACGGGGCGCGTGTCGATCTGACCATGGAAATCCCGGCCGCGGCGTATGCGACCATCACCGCGCAGCACGGAGACGTAACGGCTGATGGCCTGACCGGCGGCATTCAGGTTACGAATCAACATGGTGATGTGAAGCTGGAAGACATCGGCGCCGACGCGCACGCGCACATGGACCACGGCGACTTCTCTGCCCACAACATGCAGGGCAAAGTGCTGGTCGACGGCACTGGCGACGACGTCACCATCTCCCAGGTAAAGGGCGATGCGCGCGTCGACGGGGAATTCTTCGGCGACATTCATGTGGAGCAGGTGAATGGCTCCGTCCACTACCACTCGAGCATGACTGATCTTGAGATCCCGCATCTGGTCGGATCGCTGACCCTCGACAAAAGCGACCTCAGCATCAGCCGCGCTGCCGGGCCGGTGCGCGTGATCGCGAAATCGAAGGACATTGACATGACGCAAATCGCCGGGGATGCCCAGATCGAGGACAGCAACGGCGACGTCACTGTTGCCACCGCTTCACCGCTGGGCAATATCCAGGTTACCGATCACACTGGGGATGTCGTCATCACCATGCCTGAGGACGCCAGCTTCAGCGTCGCCGGCACAGCCAGCGGCGATGAGGATATCCGCACCGACTTCCCGCTGCATATGACGAACAATGACGGCCGGCAAACGCTGGATGGCGCTGTCGGCAACGGCGGGGTGAAACTCCAGCTCCATGCCGAGCACGGCAATCTGGAGCTGCGCAAGGGCAGCGCAGTGACGCTCAGCATGAATGAGCCAACGGACAGCAGCGATGCCGCTGACGCGAAGCACTTCAAGGCGCCCGCGGGAGCGAAGCCGACGGTGGAACAGCAGTAGCTAATTGACAGAACGAGGCCGCGGCGCAAGAGTCCGTGGCCTTACTGTTTTTGCGCCAGCAGCGGCCGCACGATCTCCTCAATGCGTGCCAGCACCTGATCGAGGCTCATCGATGTTGAATCGATGACAATAGCATCGGGTGCGGGATGCAGCGGCGAATTGGCGCGGTTGCGGTCGCGTTCATCGCGCTCGCGGAGTCCGCGCAGTACCGTTTCGCGGTCGGCATCGGAGGTGCCACGCAGCGCAGACTGGGCATTCTGCTCGTACCGGCGCTGGCTGCGCGCCTCCGGCGATGCATCGAGAAACACCTTCACGTCAGCGTCAGGGAAAACCACCGTGCCGATGTCCCGGCCTTCCATGACCACGCCGCCGCGGCGGCCGAGTTCGCGCTGCAGGTCCACCATCCACGCGCGGATGTTCGGGTGCACGCTAATGCGTGATGCGCCCTGGGTCACGTCGGCATCGCGGATACGGTCGGTCACATCTTCGGCATCGAGCAGCACGCGATTGCCGGTGCGTTCCGGCTGCAGCTCGATCTGCGTGCTGCGCGCCAGTTGTCCCAGCGCCTCCGGATCGTCGAAGTCGTAGTCGGACAGAATGGCTTTGAGCGCGAAGGCGCGATACATCGCTCCGGTTTCGATGTTGAGCAGCCCGAAGTGCTCGGCGAGATGCCGCGCTACCGAGCTCTTCCCTGCACCGGCAGGGCCGTCGATCGCAATAATGGGTGCGCGCTTCATTCGGAGCCTTCTTCCTGCTGCGGCTTGCGCTTCCCATTCTTACGCGGGCGGGGCTTGCCCGGTCCAGAAGGCGGACGAGAAGATGCATTGAATTTGCCGGAACCCTTCTTGCCGGACCGAAATGCTCCGCGTCCACCCGGCCCTGGTTTGCCGCCGCGCGGCCGAGATTCGCCGCGTTCCGGCGTTCCGCGCCGGTCGGGACGTGCGCCTCGAAAGCCCTGCGGACGATCCCCGCGACCAAATCGCGATTGGCCCTCAAATTTCTTGCCGGGACCCTGCGGCCGCGCGTCCCGATCCTGCTCGCGGCGCGGCGGTCGTCCCTCAAAGCGCTTCCCGAACTGGGGACGCGGGCCTTTGCCAAATCGGGGTCGTTGCTCCCCCTGACCCTCTTTGCGGAACGGCTTCCGGAACGGTGGCCGCTCGGGGCGCTGCTCAGGGCTTTGTTCGTTGCGCTGTTTGCGTTCACCGAAGGGTTTCCGGAATGGCGGCCGCTCTTGCGCCTGTTCGCTGCGCTCCTCGCGTTCCCGGAACGGTTTCCGAAACGGCGGACGGCCTTCCCGCTGCTGGAACCCGCCGCTGCGGCCTTGCTGCCAGGGCTTGCGTTCGCGCTTCTGCTCGACTCTTCTTTCAAACGGCTGGCCCGGCCCGCGCTCGCTCCGCTCCGGCGCGGCTGGGCGAAACTCCCGGCGCGGCGGACCGGCAAATTTCTGGCGGGTAACTTTCTGCCCACGATCCTCACGCTCGAAGCGCGGCGGTCTTTTGTTGCGCCTGTTGCGGTCCTGCCGCTCAGGACGCCTGTCTGGTCGTTGCTGGGGCCATTGCTGCGGTCGCCGCTCGCGTTCCGGGCGTCGCTCCGGCGCAACCGTTACGCGCTCCGGCTCCGGCTCAGGAACAGCCGCGACCTCGGGCAGTGATCCCTCGACAAACAACAGCGTGTGCGAAGCCACCGACATGGTGCCCAGTTGCCGCGCTGCCGTCATGCCGTGCAGCACCTCGCGAATGCGCGAGCGTGCGGTGAGCGGAGAAAGCGAAACCTCCACCTCTTCAGCCGTTGCCGCCACAGCCGAGCGCAGATACAGCGAGATCAGCGCCGAGAGGGCAGTTGCCTGTGCCGTATTCGCTCCGGCGGTGAGCTGCGCCGCATAACGCTCCTTCAGCAGATGCCAGCGCGTCGCCTTGCCAGCCACATAGACCGGCATCGCGCGGACAGTCATCCACAGCTCGATCAGCGCGCGCAACACAACGGCTTCCGTCACTTCGCGCCCCAGCGCCTGGCGCAGATCCGTCGCGGTCTGTCCGCCGCGCTGCTCCAGCGCCTCCCACGTACGGAGAACAATCGGAGCGGTGCGGCCGCCCGGCGCGGTCTTCCAATGGCGATCGCCGCGGACGGCCGCTACCCACGGCAGGACTTCGGGCGTGATGAGAAAATCGGGCTGCTCGGAAAACGTGCCCAGCAGGTTCAGCGGGATCGCCTGCCCTGCCTCGACGAGCCGCGTCGTCAACTCCATCGCTTTGGAGATCGCAGCCGGCGCGGGCGTGGCGCTCGCCGTGCCCATGCAGGCCTCGACCAGCGACGGCGCGGGTGCGGGGAACTGCGCGTGCCGCGGCAGAAACAGGCAGAAGCCTGTTTCCTCGAGCCACGAAGCCGAGTCGTCGTACGTCTCCAGCGGCGTGGCATTCTGGCGCCAAAGCGCTGTCCGCGCGATTTGTAACTGCTGCTGATTCAAACTGTACCCGCTCTGATTTCGGTCGCGAAGAGGTCCTTCGACTTCATACCGGCGGCAAACGCCGGTACTTCGCTCAGGATGACAAGGCTAAATTCGCTGGAAGGCCCGCTGAATGTCTTTCCATGAATATCGTAAAGCAATAGGCCGTCCATGCGGACAGCTCATAGGATGCTCGGTGCGAGCCAGTTCCGCCAGCAGCCATTCCATCCGCCGCGTATCGAGCGGCATGTTCACCTTGATGGCGGCGTGGCAGGCGATAGATGCCGCAATGCGCGTGTGCGCTGCTTCCAGATTGTCCGACTGCGCCGACGCTCCGGGCTGCTCCAGCACTTCATGGATCATGCGCTCCAGCTCGCGCCCGGCGAGCCCCGCCGGCGCCGCCTTGATGGCGATGGTGTGCGGCCCGAACGGCTCCGCCTCGCACCCATTGCGCTCCAGTTCCTCGGTAATCGTGGAGAACACCACCATTTGTTGCGGCAACAGATCAATCAGCATCGGCATGAGCAGGCGCTGGCGCTCCACGCGCTCCGTTTGCCGCTCGCGCAGGATCTTCTCAAACAGCACGCGCTCGTGCGCCACATGCTGGTCGACGATCCACAGCCCCTCGTCGTTGGTGGCCAGAATGAATGACTCGCGCAGTTGGCCCAGCGGCTTCAGCGAAGCGAGCGCATGCAGCGTGCCGACCGGTTCGCCGCCCGCCTGCCAGTCGTCCGCGGGGATCTGCTCCGAGCATCCATGCCCGTTGGACGAGGGCCGCGTCTCCGCAGCGGCAACGTTGATCGGCTGCCTCGCCGCACTTGCCGGAGCGGCAAGAACCGCGGCAAACGGCAGGGGCGCCTCCTGGGGCCGCGGTTCCGGTGCGGCCAGGCTGAACGGCGCAGCTCCCTGGCTCCCCGGCTGCGGCTCCGACTCGGCCATTTCCGATACCGGGACCCCATCCAGATCCGCCACCAGCGCAGAACTCGCCCGCGGGCTCTCGGTCAGCGCCGTGAGAAAGCTGGCCGCCGGGCGAGACTTCATCAGCGTGGCCCGGATCGATTCCCGCAGGAAGTCATGCACCAGCTGCTGCTGCCGGAAGCGCACCTCCGTCTTCGACGGATGCACGTTCACGTCGACCTCGTGCGGCGGCATCTCCAGAAACAGCAGGATCACCGGAAACGACGTGGGCGGAATGATGTTGCGATAAGCCTCGGTGATTGCGTGCAGGATGAGCCGGTCGCGGATGAGCCGCTGATTCACGAAAATGTAGATGGAGTTGCGGTTCAGCTTTTGCAGCTCCGGCCGCGACACGAATCCGCTGACCCGCAAAAATCCCGGATCGGGCGGACGGTAGCCAGGCTCCTGACGCCAGGGCGGGGGCTCCGGCAGCCCCGCGTGGTCGAAGCGGCGCTCGGCTGCGATCGTCAGCAACTGATCCAGCGTGTCGCGCCCGAAGATCTGGTAGATCCGCTCCGACGGTTCGCGCACCGGAGGTGCTTTCAGCAGCGCATGCGTAGCGGAGTGCAGCTCAAAATGCATCTCCGGGTGTGCCAGCGCATAGTGCGTCACCAGCGCGGTCACATGAGCCAGCTCCGTCGTCTCCGCGCGCAGGAATTTCCGCCGCGCGGGCGTGTTGAAGAAGAGGTCGCGCACAGCGATGGTCGTGCCGTGCGGCCCTCCCGCATCTTCCACCGCCAGCACCTTGCCGCCGGCAATCTCAACGCGCGTGCCGGTGGTCTCCTCCGGCGGACGCGTTACCAGCTCCAGCCGCGAGATGGACGCGATCGACGGCAGCGCCTCACCGCGAAAACCAAGCGTCGCGATCGACAGCAGATCATCGCTTGAGCGGATCTTCGAAGTCGCGTGCCGCTCGAACGCCAGGAGCGCATCGTCGCGCACCATGCCGCAGCCGTCGTCGGCGATGCGGATGAGCTTGCGTCCGCCCGCCTCCACCTCCACGCGAATCTTCGTCGCACCGGCATCAAGCGCATTCTCCAGCAGTTCCTTGACCACTGAGGCCGGGCGGTCCACCACCTCGCCGGCGGCGATCTGGTTAGCAACCTGGTCGGAAAGAACGCGGATGCGGCCCATGGCTGCCTTTAGGATACGCGGAGCCTGGACAGCCACATGCCCCTGATTTCCACCTCACTGCACGTGACATGAGCCGCGCGGCAGCTTAGCGTAATCGGGCACGTAGATCCGTAGTGCCTTGTTCGGCTGCAGCTTAACGGTTCCCGCCACCATCTGGCACCAGTATTTCTCCAGATAGAAGTCGAAGGGATCGCCGGGCGTGGAATCGATCATCGTCAGATCGCTGTCGAACATCTCCTCGCGTCCGTACTCGATGCTGCCGCCGCGCAGAGCCATATAGTTCTTCCCGCCCTTCGTCGCGAGCTTCGGCGCGCCCTGCCCAAACGTGAGGATCAGACTACTGCCCGCGATATGGACGCCCGTGAGCCGCGCGCGGATCTGTGGCGGCGGAAATGCCGTCTGCGGATCGATGAGGAACGAGTCCTTCTCAACAGAGAGGCCCTGAAGCCCCTTCTGGCTGAGCAGGTTCTCCATACTGAAACCCAGCGCGTCCATCAGACCTTTCATCGGGATCTTCGCGGCATGCACCTGTTCGAGGGTGATGCGGATGCGGTGATCGCCGGCCAGGCCCGGGGTAGCCGTGGCCTCGAACGGCACGTGCACGCCTTCCTTCATCGTCCCCCGAATGTGCAGCCGGCCATCCTCAATCTCGATGCGGACGTCTTTGATCTGCGCCTGCGGCGAGCGCAGCAGCCAGGTATTCATCAGGGCCGTGAGTTGTACCGCGCTCATGCGCATCTCCGCAGCATCTGTCCCGACCACGAATGACGACGGATCGTTGAAGCTGGGCACCTCGTGGCCCTGGGTGGGGATCAGCGTGCCGCGCAGTGCGACCACATCGACACTGAGCGACGCCGAGTAGCGGAAGAGCACATGGGCCATCTCCACGCCAACGGCGTCCTGCGGATGCGGTGCGATCTGCTGCTTCTGTGCGGCGCAGAAAGGCACCACCAGCAGGAACATCGATAATCCGGAAAATGACAGGCGCGCGATCACCGCAGGAAATCGGATGCGGCTACACGGCTCAGGGGCAGTTTCAGGTCTGTGCGATCGGTCACAGCGGACAACGGGGGTGGCAGGCAAGCTTACGGCAGAGGCTTGTTCTTCACGTGTTCCACCTCGACTACCTCTCCTGTGCCTTGACGGTCCTGTCCACGGTTCTGGTCGCCCGCAAAATGTGGGCGGGGCTGGTCGTCGCTGGCATCAACAGTGTTCTCATCTGCCTGATCGGCCTCAAGACGTCGCAATTCGGGCTGATTCCCGCCAACCTGTTCTGCATCGCGGTGTACGCCGGGAGCTTTCGGTCCTGGATTCGGCCGGGTCCGCAGACGCGCTGACCGGATCTCTGTCGCGGTTCGTCCTGGGCTAACATTCCGAAATGCGCTCCATGCTTTGTGCCCTGGCCCTGCTGCTGATTCCGGCGCTGTCGGCGCAGGAATACCCTGAGATGCAGGCGGCCGGCACGACGGAATTTCAGACCGGCTACTGCCCGCAGACGCATGCCCTTGAAACCGAGCCGCAGGCGGAGTACTGGTTCGAGGGGTCCATCGGCAGAAGAACCGCGCGCATGTACCTGGACCGGGGCGGGCGGGGCGTGGTGGCCTCCCTCTACTTCACCGCCGGGGACTGGACTCCAGTGCTGCTGGGCGGCGAATGGGACAACGGCTCCGTCGCCCTGTCCGATGCAACCGAGGAACACCCGCTTACCGTGCGCGTGCAGGGAAAACTCACGAACGACGGATTTGCGGGAAGCTGGATCTCCACGGGGGGTGGTGCAGCCCTGCCCGTCCTGCTCGCGACGGTGCCGGAACCGAAATGCGACGGCAGCGGACCCTGGAAGCGCTTCGACAGTCCGCGATGGCCGGTGTGG
This sequence comes from Acidobacteriaceae bacterium, assembly GCA_035933815.1. Classification (GTDB taxonomy): domain Bacteria; phylum Acidobacteriota; class Terriglobia; order Terriglobales; family Acidobacteriaceae; genus Palsa-343. The sequence continues at coordinate 13,273 of DASYYN010000120.1, read as the reverse complement.
TTCTCTTATCCAGCAGACTGGCGGCTGCAGCAGTCCGGTCATTCCATCACCCTGACCTGTCCCGACCCGCGGGCGATAGCCTACGAGAGCGACGTAACCGTTGATGAAGGCGAGGGCAAACCGCCGGCGCGCAGTGGCCTGATGGAATGCTCCGCCGGCTGGCGATATGGCGGCTCCTGCGAATGCAACCATGCGGATTATTCGGCCTGCAGCGTGCCAAAAATAACCCATCGCGCCGGGATTACGATCCTGAACCTGGATGACCAGGAGTGGAGGCTCTACTGCCGGGGCGGAGGTTACGTGGGGCAGGGTGAAGGAGAAGACCGGGTCGTGCTACTGCAGAACAGCTGGATCGGATTCACCGGCGTCGGCGACCCATCGGCGATCATCGACCGGATGGTCATGACTGCAAGACCTGCCGCAGCAGATCATCAGCAATAAAACCCGCCGCAGGCTCTGTGGCTCGCGGCGGGAAGAAAACGTCAAGACTGCATACAAAGCGGCAGAAACCTGCCGAACGGAGCTCGGAGCACCTGGCGCCGAGCACAGCAAACGAAACGCAGATCCGGAACCAGCGTCCCGCGACCGGATTGCTCCAGTCGCGGGATCCTTTTGTTGCCCCGACGCGCCGCCGATGGCGTCGCGCCGGGATGCCGGCTGGGCAGCGGACAATGACGACAATTACTTCGAATTGCCGCTGCGGAGGTCCGGGTTGAATACCTTCTGCTCCTCGATGGCCGCCTGCGCTGCCGCCAGACGCGCGGTGAGCAGACGGAACGGAGAGCAGGAGACGTAGTCGAGTCCGGCGCGGTGGCAGAACTTCACCGACTCCGGCTCACCGCCATGTTCGCCGCAGATGCCAACCTCAAGGTGCTGGCGGGCGCTGCGGCCCTTGTTGGTTGCCATCTTCACCAGTGTGCCCACGCCTTCCTGGTCGAGGACGGCGAACGGATCCTGCTTGAAGATGCCCTGCTTCAGATACGCCGGCAGGAACTTGTTGACGTCGTCGCGCGAGATGCCATAGGTGGTCTGCGTCAGATCGTTCGTCCCGAAGCTGAAGAACTCGGCTTCGGCGGCGATCTTGTCGGCCACCAGGCAGGCGCGCGGCAGTTCCATCATGGTCCCCACCTTGTACTCGACCACGAGCCCCTTCTTGATGAAGACGTCGTGGGCGACCTGGTGAATGATGGCCGCCTGCGCCTTGAACTCGTCAGGGCCGGTGGTCAGCGGGATCATGATTTCCAGATGTGGGTCCTGGCCGCTCTTCTTCACCGTGGCTGCGGCTTCGAAGATGGCGTGCGCCTGCATCTCGGTGATCTCCGGATAGGTGATGCCGAGACGGCAACCGCGCAGCGCGAGCATCGGGTTCAGCTCGTGCAGCTCTTCGACGCGCTCCAGCATGGCGCGCAGCTGCTTCAGCTTCGGAGACTTCGGCTTGGTCAGCTCCAGCTTCGTGATCTGCAGCAGCAGCTCTTCGCGCTTGGGCAGGAACTCGTGCAGCGGCGGATCGAGCAGCCGGATCACCACCGGATACGAGCCCATCACCTTCAGCAGGCCGATGAAGTCGGCGCGCTGCATCGGCAGCAGCTGTTGCAGTGCCGCGCGGCGCTCCGGTTCAGTCTTCGCCAGGATCATGGCCTGCATGTGCGGCAGCCGATCCTCGGCGAAAAACATGTGCTCGGTGCGGCACAGGCCGATGCCCTGGGCGCCGAACAACTGCGCCTGCTTGGCATCGCGCGGGATGTCGGCGTTGGCCAGAACCCGCAGCTTGCGCCGCTGGTCGACCCAGCCCATGAACTGCACCAGGTCGGGATTGTCGGGATTCACGGGGATGGTGTTGAGCTTGCCCGCGATCACGCGCCCGGTGGTGCCGTCCAGCGAGATCCAGTCGCCTTCCTCGAAGGTCTTGCCCTTCACCCGCATCTGCTTCTTCTTCTCGTCGATGGAGACGTCGCCCGCGCCGGCCACGCAGCACTTGCCCATGCCGCGCGTCACCAGAGCCGCGTGCGAGGTCATGCCGCCGCGCGAGGTCAGGATGCCCGCCGCAACGTTCATGCCGGCGATATCTTCCGGCGACGTTTCGCTGCGGACGAGGATGATGGACTTGTAGGTGCCCTTCTCGTGATACTTCACAGCGTCGGCTGCCGTGAAGACGATCTGGCCCACCGCCGCTCCCGGCGAGGCCGGCAGACCGGTGGCGAGCACTTCGATCGTGCCCTTCTCGTCGAGGCGCGGAACCAGGAAATCGAAGATCTGGTTCGGCTCCACGCGGAGGACGGCTTCATCGATGGTGATCAGGCCTTCGCGCACCATGTCAATAGCGATGCGGACCGCAGCCAGGCCGGTGCGCTTCGCATTGCGCGTCTGCAGCATGTAGAGGCGCCCGTCCTGGATGGTGAATTCGAAGTCCTGCATGTCGCGGTAGTGCTTCTCGAGCCGCGAGGTCAGGTCACGCAGCTGGTCGTAGACGTGCGGCATCAGCTTCTTCAGGCCGCTGATCTCTACCGGCGTGCGGATGCCGGCGACCACGTCCTCGCCCTGCGCGTTCATCAGGAACTCGCCGTAGAATTCCTTCTCGCCATTGGCTGGGTTGCGGGTAAAGCCCACGCCCGTGCCGCTCGAATCGTTCAGATTGCCGAAGACCATGGCCTGCACGTTGACGGCGGTGCCGAGCCAGTCGTCGATGTGGTTCAGGCGGCGATAAGTACGGGCGCGCTCGTTGTTCCAGCTTCTGAACACGGCATCCCTCGCCATCACCAGCTGACGGTACGGATCCTGCGGGAACTCCGCGCCGGTGTGGCGCAGCACCAGCTTTTTGTAACCGGCGATGATTTCTTTCAGCGCCTCGGGCGTCAGAGCCGTATCCTGGGTGACACCATAGCGCTTCTTGGTCTCGTCGAAGATGTGCTCAAAATTGGCTTTCGGGATATCGAGGACGACGTCGCCGAACATTTGTATCAGACGCCGGTACGAATCGTAAGCAAACCGAGGATTGCTGGTCTTTCTGGCGAGCGCTTCGACGGAGGCGTCGTTCAGACCCAGATTGAGGATGGTGTCCATCATGCCCGGCATCGAGAACTTCGCGCCGGAGCGGACGCTGACCAGCAGCGGGTTCTCGCCCGCGCCGAGCCGCTGCCCCTGCAGTTTCTCCAGACGCTCGAGGGCGAGGTCGGCCTGCTCAGTGACCTGTGGAGACAGCTCGCCGCGCATGTATTCGCGGCAGGCCTCGGTCTGAATCGTGAAGCCCGGAGGCACGGGCAGGCCGGCGTTGGTCATCTCGGCGAGGCCTGCGCCTTTGCCGCCGAGCACGTCGCGCATCTTGCCGTTGCCTTCAGCGACTCCCGCGCCGAAGAAGAAGACATATTGACTTGTGGTGGTTTGTTTCGCTTTGGCCTGCTGCTGCAGGTTGGTGGGCGTGGTGGTCATACTGCTGATCTCCGTTCTGCCGCCAGACGGCGAGAGCTAAGGTGTCGCGGTACTGGCGGCCTGCGTGTCAGCGGCGAGAACAGGGCGCGGTGGCCATCCGCAATCTCAAGTCGGAGAGAATTTTTAGCCTGGGTGCGCAGACCTGTATGTGCCCGCCATCACAGGAAGCAGCGGGGTGCGTGTGACGCAGATCACACGATCCGAAGAAATGCGGAATCAGGAGCTTGCGGCCTCGTCTCGACGGATTTCGGACAACATGTGCACCGCGAATGCAGCGTTCAGTTCAGGCTTTCGGCACGCACGAGGGCGGTGACGCGCGCGGCGATGACGTCGCGAATAGCGCGCACCGCAGCCAGGTCCTGACCCGCGGGATCGGGCAGCGGCCAATCGTCGCGCCGGACTCCAGGCACCACAGGACACTGCTCGCCGCAGCCTATCGTGATCAGCGTGTCCGCCTGCGCAGCGAGTTCTTCAGTCAGCTTCTGTGGACGCGCCTGCGACAGATCGATGCCGATTTCGCGCATCGCTTCCACCACCGCCGGATGCACGCGCTCGGCGGGCTGGGTTCCGGCGGCGACGGCACGAACGCGCGCCGGATCGGCAGCGCGGTTGAAGAGCGCCGCCGCCATTTGCGAGCGGCCGGCCGAGTGTACGCAGGCGAAGATGAAGAGTCGCATGAAAGCAGCGTTCAGGGTTCAGCGTGTCACGAGCAGCAGCGTGGGCCGCAGCACGAGGTCACCGCCGGCTTGCGCGCTGAGACCTTCACGCTCGCCGCTGCGCTGTTCAAATCGTACTGGCTGAGGAGCGACTTCAGATCCTCGTGCACACTCGCGTCTGGTTCCCCGCCGGAGCAGCAGGAATAGCCGCCGCTCTCCGGTTTCTGCATGCCCGGAGAACAGCAACCTGCCTGGTTCTCAATCTTCTCCCACGCGTGCAGATCGGAGCCACTGTCGGCTATGTTAATTGCGACGAATCCCGCGCTCGCCAGGCCGCTGCGATACTCCTCGATGGAGATCGCACCCGCGATGCATCCTACGTACGCGGCGAGACTCGACGCGACGGCTACAGGCAGCTCGCGCTTCAGAGCAATGTCGCTCACGGCGAGCCGTCCACCGGGCTTGAGCACGCGGAAGATTTCGCGGAAGACGGCTTTCTTGTCGGGCGCGAGATTCAGAACGCAGTTGCTGATCACGCAGTCGGCGGAGGCGTCCGGCAGCGGCAGGCGATCGATGGTGGCGAGGTAAAACTCCGCGTTCGTATAACCGCCGGCCACCGCGTTGGCGCGGGCGCGCTCGACCATCTCCGGGGTCATGTCGATGCCGATAGCGCGTCCCTGCGGCCCAACTTTCTGCGCGGCGAGAAAAACGTCGAGCCCGCCGCCGCAGCCCAGATCGACGACAACTTCGCCCAGCTTCAGTTCGGCCAGGGCCGTCGGATTTCCGCAGGAGAGCCCCAGGTTCGCCGGAGCGGGAATGGAGGCCAGCTCTTCGGGGCTATAGCCGAAGGCTTCAGCCACGGCGTGCACGCCGGCATCGTCACTGGAAAGCGTGCTGCGAGCCGCCGCTGCGTACTTGCTCTGCACCGCGCTGAGAATCTCGTCGCTCATCGGATCCCCCCCAGGGAAACATATTCTGATATGCAGATATATTCTTGACCGCACATATTTGTCAATGCGAATCTGTCCGCATGGCCAAACAGAGGTCTTTCGATCTGGCGCGATTCTTCCAGGCTATGGGCGATCCGACGCGTCTGCGCCTGCTCTACCTCATGGGCGAGCGCGAGATTTGCGTTTGCTATTTCGTCGAAATCCTGGGCGAACCGCAGCCGAAAATCTCCCGCCACCTCGCGTATCTGCGCCGGGCCGGCATCGTGGCGGCACGACGCGAGGGCAAATGGGTGCATTACCGCATCGCCGTGCCGGAGCACCCCGGGGCTGCGCGTCTCCTGCGCCAAACACTCGCCGCGCTCGCCCGGGAGAAACAGATGCAGGACGACCGCGCACGTCTCGAGCGCACCTGCTGCGAGCCGGGCCGCCTCACAGTCATCGCCGCACCGCTGCCTGCCCGCGCGTGACCTGCTCGGAACTATGCCTCAGGCAGCGGGCATACCCAGCGCCTGCTCCTGGGTGAGTCGAGTGAGGCTCGCGCACGGCATAGCGCAATAGCCCTACCGAACTCGCTAGAATCCGTGATCCCTTCACGAAGATTTCTTCTCTGGGCGCAGCCCGAAGCTGCCCGCATTGAGGGGATATCCACGGTCCTCTGTCCAACCGATTGCTCCGTCTTCTCATCTTGTACCTGATAGGGATGTGTCCCCCACGATGTCCCCTCGCTACAGCTTTGTCATTCCGGCCTACAACGAAGAACGCCGCCTTCCGGCCACACTGGAGGCAATCGCCGCGCTGGCTGCCCACCTGCTCGGAAGATGCGAAATTATCATTGCCGACGACGGGTCTGCCGATGCCACTGCGGATATAGCCGAAGCATTTCGCTCGCCGTTGTGCTGGATTCGCGTTCTCCGACTCTCTCATCGCGGTAAAGGATTCGCGATTCGCCGCGGCGTTGGGAGTGCACGTGGAGAGATCATCGTGCTCTGCGATGCGGATCTACGCGATGCAGTGGCTGAAGTCGTCCATCTGGAAGCGGCCCTGCGGCGCGGGGCGGACATCGCCATTGGATCCCGCTGGCTCGATCACCTGGAGTGCATCCGCAACCAGCCGTTGCACCGCCGCCTGTCGAGCCGCGCGTTCAACCTGCTTACCGGCTGCGTGCTGGGCATGCCCTTCCGGGATAGCCAGTGCGGTCTGAAAGCGCTCACCCGCAGTGCAGCGGCCCGCGTATTTCCGCTACTCAGCGTCGACGGCTGGGGCTACGACGCGGAACTGATCCATGCCGCCCTGTCGATGGGCCTGCGTGTCGAGGAGGTCGGCCTGCGGATCATGCACGATTATCACGATTCGCACTTCCGCCCACTCTCCGACGGCTGGGCTGCCTTTCTGCAGCTGTTCGAGATTCGCTTGAACTCGCTTCGCGGCGCTTACCGATGCAACAGCCCCATGCTGCTGCCTGACAGAAACCCCGCCGCCCGCATTGCGGAAACGGCCCATCGTCGACCGGCCCGGAAGGTCAGCGGACGCCGTCTGTTCGACGTGTTCGGGCCGATGGGCATTTTGATGCTGGGCGGCCATCTAATCTGCGCGCCCGCACCTCGCACGCGTCCATCGCCGGTCAGCGCGCGTTCTCGTCTTTCCCGTGAAATAGGATCTGGCTGCCAGGCGTCCGGCACTTATTTGCATTAAGCAGGTGCCTTACCGGCCGGTACACTTCGCCACAATCAGCGTGATGTCGTCGGCCTGGTCTCCCGTGCAGTGCTTGAGCACGTCGCTGAGTACGGCATTCACCAGCGCCTGTGCACTACCGGACGCGTGCCGCCGCAGGGTCCGGGTGAGCCGATCCTGGCCGAACTCCTCGCCGTCGGCATTGCAGGCTTCGGTCACTCCGTCGGTGTAAAGCGCGAGCAGGTCGCCGGGCTCCATCCGGCAGTCGCCCGTGTGTCCGTTCCAGTCGCGAAAGAGACCCAGCACGGTTCCAGTCGGAGCCAATTCTTCCACCGCGCCGCCTGCCCGCAGCAGCAATCCCGGCAAGTGTCCACCGTTCGCATAGCGCAGCCGCTGCTCTTCGTCGCAATATTCGGCGAAGAAGATCGTTGAATACGCGCTGTCGCCGGTGTTTTCGAAGAATGTCTCGTTCACGCTGCGCAGAAAAAGCTCCGGCTGCTCGCGCGCCATGGCCAGCTGGCTGCGCAGGTTCGCCTGCAGATTGGCCATCAGCAGAGCCGCGGCGATGCCCTTGCCGGAAATGTCGCCGATCAGCAGGCCCAGACGATCCGGCCCAAACGAAAGAAAGTCGTAGTAGTCGCCGCCGACGTGCCGCGCCTGGATGCAAACTCCGGCGTACTCCAGCGTCCTGAGCGCCGGCGTGGTCTGCGGAAACAGCTTCGCCTGCACCTGCTTGGCGATCTGCAGTTCCTGCTCGAGCCGGCGTTCCGATTCGATGCGCTGGCTGGCCGCGCGCCGCTGTGCCTCAATGAGGCGGCTCATCTCGTCCGAGCCCAGCAGCTCAAAAGTGTTTCCGTCGATATCCCGGAAGCGCGCGAAGACGCCGCCCCAGAGCTGCGGCTGCGGAGGCTGCTCGAAGTGGACCCCGCGGCTCAGCCACAAATCATAGGTGGCGTTCACGTCTTCGGCGATAAAGGCGATCTGTGTCGCTCGGCCGATCAGCCGGTAATTCTCTGAGCCGCGCCGCGGTGCCACCAGCGCCAGGATAGCGCTGCCGTCCGGCGGAGCAATCGCGACCCAGCGGCCGAATTCGAAGCGCTGGTCGGCCACGACGCAAAAGCCCAGGCGATTCACGTAGAAGTCGATGCTCGCGTCGTGGTCGCGCACGTAAACATTCGACTTGAAGATTCTGAGGTACGGATTCCCGCCGGCGCAGGGCGAGGGCTGCTGCGATGGAAAAGGCAGCTCGCGATGAATGAGTCCACTGGCCACAAGGAATCTCCGTTGCTCGTGGGATGGGCAGGCGCCCGCAGCCGATGCAAAGAATCAGGAGGCCCCTCCAATATCCCACAGATCGAACCAACACGTTTGCACCGTGATACCGGGGAAGCCGCGGAATCAGAGTTTTGCCGTCGCGGCGCCCCGGCTCGGTCATACTGGAGCGGGCCCCTGCGAGGCAACGTGTTCCATTTGTCGATCTTCACGTACCTGCTGGTGTGGGCGTATATCGCGGCTACCTGGTTTGCCGCCAGCCGCAGCCGGCGGGTCGATCCGTACCGCGGGCTAGGCCGTTTCGTGCTCCTGCTGCTTGCGGCAACGGTTCTCTGGGCGACGTGGGGACTGCTGCATCACGTCCCGCGCGGACCGAATCCCGACTTCACCTATGAGTCGGTCGGCTGCTTTCTGGCAATCTTGTCCGGGCTGCTGGCCATCGTCTGGTGCGGCAAGTCGTTCGGAGCAGGCCCCCTGATGGCCATCGGTGGTGGTGGGTGGCTGCTTATGATGTATGCGACGCTCATCGCGACGGCATAGGCAGACTCGACGGTCACGGAAGGTTCGAGTTAATACCGATAGATTTCGCGACCGCGGCCAGAGCCTTGTCCCGGGTCCACAACTGCACTCCGACGGTCATCATGCAGGAAGCGATGAGGTGCACGTCGGTAAGACCCAGACCTTTCGAATAGAGGGAATGCGACTCGATCAGACGGCGAATCTCGTTGAATTCGGCTACGTTGACTTGCCAAAGCGCATCGAGGGCAGCGAGCTTTCGGTGCCGCTCATGCAGCGAACCCAGCGCCACCTCTGTTATCACGAACGGGTGTGTCGCCACTTTTCCTGATTGCAAGAGCCCGGTCAGGAGCGGTTCCGGGCGACGCAAGTGATCCACCCAGACGGAAGTATCGACGAGTATCACAAGTCATCGGCCTTCGTGCGCTTTATGTGTTGCAGCTCAGGTTCCGTGCCGCCCATGGCCGCAAGCCTGCGGGACGCCTCGATGTGAATGAGCGCCTTGAGCGCTTCCCGCAGCAGCGCCGACCTTTCCTGAATGCCTGAATACTTCTGGGCTTTGCGGACCAAATCGTCATCGAGTGTGACCGTCGCGCGCATAGGCCTGCTCTCCAGTATCACCGATTTTATCACCAAATGGTGACACTTCCAGTGCATAATCTCAGTTTGCCCAGTAGCTCCGGTCCAGCGTCCGGTACTGGATCGCCTCGGCTATATGCGGGACGGAGATGTTGGCGTCGCCCGAGAGATCGGCAATCGTGCGCGCGACCTTCAGGATGCGGTCGTGCGCGCGGGCCGTGAGCCCCTGCTGCAGCATGGCGCGCTCCAGCAGCTTTTCGGCATCCGGCGACAACTCGCAAAAGGTACGGATCTGGCGCGTGCCCATCTGCGCGTTGGAGAAGATCTTCTCTTTGGCCGAAGCGAAACGCTGGCGCTGCCGCTCGCGGGCGGCGAGCACCCGGGCGCGGATCACCGCCGACGACTCGGCCGCCGCTCCGCTGCGGAGCTCCTTGTACTGGACCGCCGGCACTTCAATGTGGATGTCGATGCGGTCGAGCAGCGGGCCGGAGACCTTCGCCACATAGCGCTGGATCATCGGCGGCGTGCAGTGGCACTCGCGGGCGCGGTCGTTGAAATAGCCACAGGGGCAGGGATTCATCGCCGCCGCCAGCATGAAGGCCGCGGGAAACGTCAGCGACATGGACGCGCGCGCGATGGTCACATGCCGGTCTTCGAGCGGCTGGCGCATTACCTCGAGCACGTTGCGCGGGAACTCCGGCAGCTCATCGAGGAAAAGCACGCCGTTGTGCGCAAGCGATACCTCGCCCGGCCGCGGGATCACGCCTCCGCCAATCAGCCCCGCGTCGGAGATGGTATGGTGCGGCGCGCGAAACGGCCGCTGCGTCACCAGCCCCGCCTCGGCGTCGAGCACTCCGGCAACCGAATGAATCTTCGTCGTCTCCAGCGCCTCGTCAAAGGTGAGCGGCGCGAGGATGGACGGCAGCCGCCGCGCCAGCATCGTCTTGCCTGAGCCCGGCGGTCCGATCATCAGGATGTTGTGGCCGCCCGCCGCCGCCACCTCCAGCGCGCGTTTCGCCGCCTGCTGGCCGCGTACATCGGCAAAGTCCAGCGCGAAATGCTGCAGTTCACCGAGTACCTGGTTGGCTTCGACTTTGAAAGCAGGGGCCGTGATGCCGCCATTGCCCGCCTGATTCAGCAGATCGCGTACCTGGAGCAGCGTCTCCACCGGGTAGACGCTGACGCCATCCACCACCGCGGCCTCGCGGGCATTCGCCGTGGGGATGACCAAGTTTTTGATGCCCCGTTCGCGGGCCGCCACAGCGACCGGCAGCATGCCGGGCACGGGCCGCAGCGTGCCGTCGAGGCCAAGCTCGCCGATCAGGAGAAAATCATCCAGCTCGCGGAGCTGCAGAGCGCCATAGGCGCCGAGGATGCCGATGGCCATCGGCAGATCGAAGCCTGAGCCTTCCTTCTTGATATCCGCTGGCGCCAGGTTGATGGTGATGTGCGTCGGCGGCATGTCGAACCCGGAGTTGCGGATGGCGGCGCGCACGCGGTCGCGGCTCTCGCGCACCGCAGCATCGGGCAGGCCCACGGTGCTGAAGTGGTCCTCCTGCGCCTTGTAATTCGAGAAATCCACCTCGACGTCGATGATGCTGGCGTCAATGCCATAGACAGCGGCGCTGCGTGCGGTACAGAGCATAGGACGGGAATTCTGCCGGGAGTCTATCAGCGCACGCCGGGAGCAGCGACAGCGAATCGCTGAAGCGGGGAACCGTGGTAATGGGCGCGTTCCATCCTGGTCTGTTCCGCAGGTTCGGTTGGTGCTACCGTAGCTGCGATCATGAAAAACCTGCGCCTGTTGCTCCTTCTGTGCCTTTGCGCCGGCTGGCCTGGTGTGCGACTTCCCGCGCAGACGGCCGCCGCGAATACCCTGGCGGGAGACTGGGAAGGAAAGATTGCCGGGCAGCTTCCGCTCGTGCTCCATCTGCGTGCCGATGCCGGCGGCGGCCTCACTGCGGTCGTTGATTCGCCAACGCAGAATGCGAACGGCCTGCCGGGCGCGGACGTTCATCTGGTCGGCAGCACCCTGAGCTTCACGGTGCCGGTCGTCCAGGGATCGTACACCGGCACCGTCACCGATGACGGCAAAACCATCACCGGAGAGTGGCACCAGAGAGGCCAGTCGGCGCCTTTGACGCTCCATCAGACGGCAACTGCCAACGAACTGAAAGCACTCAAGCCATCGCCGCTCGACGGCGACTGGACAGGAGTGCTTCGCGCCGGAGGCGTTTCCCTGCGGCTGGCCTTCCATTTCCACGCTGTGCCGGGCGGCACGATCGCTGGATCTCTTGATTCGCTCGATCAGGGAGCCATGGGCATTCCCTGCTCGGACGTGATGCTGCGGGAGCACAAGCTGACGCTCCAGGTCCCGGCGGTCCACGGCACGTATCAGGGAACGCTGAGCGACGACGGCAACCACATCCAGGGAACATGGACGCAGGGGCAGCCGCTGCCGCTCGACCTGACGCGGTCCGCCTCAAAACCATTCAGTCCGCCAAAAACCGCACCGGCGCAGCCGCCAGTCGCTCTCAGGGATCTCGAACCAATTCTGCAAAAAGGCGTTGCGCCTGTGGTGGCGGCGTGGCCGCAAGGAGGTGTAGTCGTCGGCGTTCTCGATCGCGGAGAGCAGAGGGTGATGGCCTTCGGCACGGCCAAGCCGAACAGCATTTTCGAAATTGGCTCCGTAACGAAGACCTTTACGGCCTTGGCTCTGGCGCAGATGGTCGTGCAGAAGAAGGTCACGCTCGACGAACCTGTCCGCGAACTGCTTCCCGCCGGTTGGGTAGCGAAGCCGGCCGGGCCGGAGATCACGCTGCTCGATCTGGCAACGCAGCACTCCGGATTGCCGCGGCTCCCCGACAACCTGCATCCTGCGAATCCAGCGGACCCCTACGCCGACTACTCGGCCGAGCGGCTCGAAGCGTTTCTGAAGCAGCATGGCGTTGCACGGCCGGAGAAAACGGATTTCCTGTACAGCAATCTCGGCGTCGGGCTGCTCGGATTCGCTTTAGCACAGCGCGCGGGAGTGTCGTACAGCGATTTGATTCGCGAAGAGATCACCACCCCGATGGGCATGAGGGATACCGTAGTGGTGCTCTCGCCCGAGCAGCAAAGCCGGTTCATTCAGGGATACAACGGAGCACACGACGCGGTGGGCCCGTGGCGCCTCGATGCGCTCGCAGGCGCCGGGGCGCTGCGCTCGACGGCGGCTGATCTGCTGACGTACTGCGCCACTCTGATGCACCCGGACCGCTTGACCGGGGAACACGGCGACGGTGCAACGCTCGCGCCGGCGATTCCTCTCGTGCTGCAGCCGCGTGCCAATGCCGGCGGGATGAAGATCGCCCTGGCCTGGCTGATCCGGCCTGAACAGGGCGTCTACTGGCATAACGGCGGGACCGGCGGCTACACGTCGCTGGTCAGTTTCAATCCCCAGCGGGACCGCGCCATCGTCGTACTGTACAACTGTGAGGATATGGCAGCGCCGGGAATGACGGATCGTATCGCAGCCAACGTGACAGCTCTGCTGGACGGAAAGCCGGCACTCGCTCTGCAATAGAACGCCGTCACCCGAGCGGCGGATGGGGCGCATGCGGCAACTGCAGCAGCACCGTGGCCCCGCGATGATTGGACTGGATCGGTTCGCGCCCGGGCGAATAGAAGAGGTACCAGGCTGCGGCTATCGCAACTACGACCAGCACGCCGATCCAGATAAGGTATCGAACGACATGTCCTGGCATACAACCGGCCGCAACTCCCGCGGCATGTTCCAACCCTTATTCAGATGCGGTGGTGACATGCCTGCGGAAGCGCTCGCCGCCGATTTTTCCCCGCTCTATGGGGCAACCGCGCCGTCGCCGATGCGCTGCAGCGTGCTGCGTCCGCAGCGCGAGCCGGCATTCTCCCCTGTGCCGCAGCTTCGCTTGCGACGTGCCGCAGCAGCGCGCCGAGCAGTTCGTACTGGTCGCTCGCGATGTAGTCCACGCCCGCCTGCTGCGCGGCGCGCCAGCGTTCCTCCGCCGCAGCCAGCGAGCCGAAATTGTAACCGTGGAACCAGCCATTGCAGCTCTCTTCTTTCTCCGTCGCGCCGTCAAGCGTGTAGAAGCGGATCCACAATCCGTGCTCGTGCGCATGACGCACCAGCGCGCGCAGACGCTGGTCATCCGCCGTTGTCCACGCGCCCGCGTGCTGCTGGCC
>DASYYN010000102.1:0-11111 GCA_035933815.1 Acidobacteriaceae bacterium | reverse complement strand
GTCGCCGCCATGTTGCTGCAACGCAAGTTTTCGTTGCCTTTTGACATCAGATTGTCGCCAAAATTTCGTATTCTAGAGAGAGAGCCAGCACGTCGCGCTCCAACCCCCGAGAGAGGACCTGTAGGAATGGCAGAGACGACGAAGACCCCGAAGGCACCGGCAAAGCCGCGGGCAGCGAAGAAGGCTGCACCCGAGGCAAAGACTGTAACCATGGCCCAAAATGGTGCAACGATTGGGAATACGAACAAGATTGACCCGGCGCAGGCGAAACCGGTGAATGTTTCACGCGAAGAAATTGCGAAGCTCGCGCACAAGTACTGGATCGAGAGCGGCCGTCCGCACGGCAGGCACGAGGAGCACTGGTATCGCGCCGAGCAGGAGCTTCGGCATCACCGGCACGCGTCTTAGGGTCGTGAGCACCCGCTCCCGCCGGGCGTCAGCTCCAGTGTAAGTACCTGAAACGGATGCAGATGGAATTCGTGCGTTTGGCCGGCCGCGATACAGGTCGTGGGCTGGCCCGCATCTTCCTTCCACGGACTCGCAGCTGAATACCGTTGTGGCGCTCCCACCGGGAGTTCGAGGGCGTCTTGTAGCCTGATCGCGGCGGTTTGCTCCTGGTCGCTCGGATTGCGCAGCGTCAGGATGCCCTTGCGCGACGACCATGCGGCCCAGCCGTAGACCTCCAGCCTGGCCGGATCGCCGCCCACCCAGTGCGTATCGCGCAGGGTGGCGGCGTTCGCGCGCGACCACCTGGCCGCCTCTGCCAGATCGTCCCAGTTCTGCGGGCTCAGCAGCGAGGGAGTGATGTACATCTCCTGGCACTGCGTGCCGGTGCCGAAGTACGAGCGCACCTCGTTGCGGAAATCGTTGCCGGGATCGGTGTTCAGCTGCTTGTTATAGCGGGCGTAAATGATGCCGTGCAGCATCAGTGAGTTCAGCGGATAGAGCGGTCCCGCCTGGACGACGTGCCGATACGTCTGCGCGTCGCGGTAGGTGATCCATCGCTCGCGGGTGGTGCCTACGCCCATCTCGCTGTCGTCCTGGCCGCCGCGCCAGGTGGAGTCGGCATACAGCAGCCAGAACGGCGACGGATACGTGCCCGTCGTTAGATTGATGAAGATGTTGGGCTCCGTTTTGCGCAGCGTAGCAATCAGGTGCATGGCGGCGTCGAAGTCGCTGTCGAAGGCGCTGCCGGGAAAGACCGTGTTCGCATTGCCGGTTCCGTCGAACTTGAACTGATTCACGCCGTAGCGGCGAATCATCTCGAGGCAAACCTCGAGGAAGTGCTGGTAATACTTCGGTCCGGAAAGGGCGAAGCCGTTGTCGACGACCTCGTAGCCCTGCTCGCGGCCAAACTGGACGCGCTCTTTCTTAGGGCCGTCGTATCCACCCCATGGCGAGAGCCACATTCCCGGCGCCGCTCCGAAACGCTTCGCTTCGGCAGCCACCGCGCTCAGCCCGTTCGGGAAGCCGCTGTTGAAGCTCCACAGCGAGGCATGATTGTCCCATCCGTCGTCAAACAGAAATGAGTCAAGCGTCACACCGCGCTTGTCGTGTAGCTCGGTGCCAAAGGCGCGCACCCGGTCCAGCGCGCTGGCCTCGTCGTAGGGCGTGAAGTAGCCCAGATCGTACCAGGAGTTGTAGTGCAGGAAGGTGCGATACGGGTGCGCCCGGTCGCGTTCGAGGTACGCCAGAAAATCCCGTCGCATCTGGCCGGCTCGGCTCACCCCGAGCACGGAACTGTACGTCACCGACTGCCCTGCGCGCAGCGGCAGGTCGCGGTTTACGACCGCCGTGGCTCGCTCCCCTTCCACTTTGCTCGCCGACAGCGGATCTTCGAAGCCCAGAAACCAATGCCCGGCGACGATGGGCGATCCCTTTACCGTTCCAGCCACGTGCGCGCCGGGGCTCGTCGCGTCAATGAGCATAACTTCGGCAATCGGCAAATCCGCGCTGCCCGCCGTGATCGTCAGCGTCTGCCGCAGATAGTTCGCCTCGTCCCGCAGCAGCAGCGTCCAGGTAACGTGCACCTTGCCGGAGGCATCGGTCAGCGGCAGCGTGTACTGTTCCCCGTCGAAATGGTCCGCGGCGCGCGCCGCCTGCGGGTCTGCCGTGAGTTTCTCGAGCTTCCCTTCACCATCCACACGCAGAGTCCGCGCGTCGAATACGGTCCCGTTCTTCAGGCGAATCGCAAACGGATGCGGCAGGGGCAGCGTCTTGAAGCTCCACAGATCCCGCACCCGCAGGCCGGCGATGTGCCCGTCGGCGACGCTCCAGTCTGCCGCAATCACGCCGTCGCGGACTTCGCACCTTTCGCCGTGCACGTATCCCACAGCGTGGCTCGGCTGCTGCGCGATGGCCAATCCCGCCGTCACCAGGGTGGCGAGCAGCATCGCCGACAAGCTTCTGCACCACGCCATCAGAGCGTCCTGCTCGGCGCGGCCGGCGTTTTCGTCGTGATGGTCAGCTGCGCGGGCGCGATTTTCCCTTCGTGCACCCTGGCTTCGATCTGAATCGATCCGGCATTTGCTGTGCTCTGCACGATCAGCTGCGCCAACCCGTTGAACAAACTCCGCTTCGGCTCGATGTCCGACTCCTGGCAGTTCGGATCGCCGTTGCCCACGCCGAGAAACCGCCCTTCACCCGTCACCCTGAACTCCACCAGATCGTCAGCTACAGGCACCGTCCGACCCTCGCTATCCACTCCCTCCACGCGGATCACCGCGCAGTCCCGCCCATCGGCGTCGATCGTCGGGCGGTCTGCCGTCAACTTCAGGCTCGCCACCGCCCCGGTCGTCTCGCGCTTGGCCGTCAGGACCTGCTGGCCGCCCTTGTAGCCGTGGGCCTCGATCGAGCCCGGCTCGTATTTCACCTTCCACTCGAGATGCCCGAGCGGCTGCATCTTCTGCCGACCCTGGCTCTGCCCGTTGTGGAACAACTCGACCTCATCGAGATTGGAGAACACCCACACCGTAACCGGCTCACCGACGCGCTCGCCCCAGTTCCAGTGCGGGAAAAGGTGCAGCAGCGGCTCCTTCCCCCAGCTTGCCTTGTAGTAATAGAAGAGGTCCTTGGGAAAGCCGCAGGTGTCTACGATGCCGAACTGCGAGTTGATGGACGGCCAACCGTACGGGGTCGGCTCACCGCGGTAATCGAAGCCCGTCCAGGCAAAGCCGCCCGCCAGGAACTCGCGCGCCGCGTAAAACTGCCACCACACGGCGGCCAGCTCCGCCCATGGCGGACGATTGACGTCGTACGCGCTCACCCAGTTGCGCAGCTTGTCGGTGATGTAAATGCCGCGCGTCGAAACGGTGCTCGCCGTCTCGGTTCCAATTATCGGCTGCGTCGGATGATCGCGGTGGTAGCCATCGATAATCTCCAGGCTATAGTTGATGCCTTCAACGTCGAGGGCGAGCGATGCGCCCTTGCCCGCATCCTGATTGATCGCCGCCGTGCATTGCCGCGTCGGGTCCAGCTCGTGCGAGCGCTCCACCATCGTGCGCACGACGTGCTCGCCGATCGGCTGCCCCTCGATGATCACTTCCTCGTTGCCCATCGACCAGATGATGATCGACGGCGAGTTGCGGTAGCGCTTAATCATCGCCTCGAGCTCGGCCAGTCCCTCGGCGCTTGAGCTCATGGGCCGCGTTTCGCACATCATCATCATGCCCATGCGGTCGCAGGCCTCCACCCATTCCGGCGTGGGCATATTGTGCGAGGTGCGCACTCCGTTACTGTCCATCGCCTTCAGCACCGCGACCCGGTACCGCTGGATGGCGTCGGGCACTGCCGCGCCCACTCCGGCGTGATCCTGATGGTTGCAGGTGCCCTTGATCTTCACCGGCTCGCCGTTCAGGAAGAATCCTTTGTTGACGTCGAAGCGAAGCGACCGCACGCCGAAGGGGACCTCCTCGCCATCGCGCACCGTCCCTCCGGTTTCCACCGTCACAATCGCCGAGTACATGTGCGGCGTCTCCGGCGACCACAGTGCCGCGTTGCGAATCGTCGCCGACCCGGTGAACTTCGTCTCGCCGTCAGGTTCAATCGTCTGCGGTGCTGATGCGCCCGCGCCCACCTGCTTGCCGTCGGCGTCGAGAATTTTCCAGCGAACCAGCGCCGTTTCCGGCTTCGTGCCCTGGTTGCGGACGACCGTTCCCATCGACAGCGCCGCGTCTCTTCCTTTTACGTCCGCCCGCACCCAACTCTCCCAGCGGCCCAGATGCAGCGGATCGAATTTTGTCAGCCATACGTGGCGGTAGATGCCCGCGCCCTCATAAAACCAGCCATCGCCCTTGCTCGCATCAACACGCACGACGATGTAGTTCTCGCCGCCATAGTTGATGAAATCCGTGGCGTCGAAGCGGAAGGGCGTGTAGCCGCTGTCGTTGCGGCCGATATAACAGCCGTTCAGGAAGACCAGCGAGGTGCGCATCGCTCCGTCGAACTCGATCCAGATGCGGCGGCCAAAGTCCGAAGCGGGAATATTGAAGCTCTTCCGGTACCAGCCCACCGATGTGTCCGGATACTTGCGGCCCAGCGGCTTGAATCCATGCGCCATCAGCTCCGGGTCATCGACAAACGGCAGCTCGATGGCCCAGTCATGCGGCAGGTTCACGGGCCGCCACTTCGAATCATCAAACTTCGCCGTCGCAAAGGTGAAGGACCCGGTCTTTGAGCTGATGTAGTCGCTCTGGAACGCGAAGAAGCCGAGGTCCTTTGCCGGATCGCACAGGTTGCCGAAGGTGAACTTCCAGTTGAAGTCCATCAGGTACTGCTCGCGCGGCCCCGGGACTGCGTTGTGAACCTGCTCGTCCCATGCGGCGAGCAGCGCGTTTACACGGCGAGGCAGAAGCGAAGCAGCGGAAGCGGCGAGTCCGGACTGCAGCAGTTGGCGGCGCGACGGAGAGAACATAGTCGGCTCCTGAAAGCGGTTTCACTGCAAGAGGACAGCATAGCGCAGGAGCGCGCGTGACCACCAAAATCAGGTACGCCTCTAGAAGCTCGCGCCGCCAAAGTTGGGCTGGTTGCTCAGCACTTCCTTGCCACCGCTGCGGCCAATCACGTACGTCGGTACGGGCAGTGTGGGCGCGGTCTCGACGGGAGTCCAGAGCCACACGCGATCCGGCCCGCTCCAGCGCTGCGCCACCTGGTCCATGTTGACGAAGAGCGAAGGATTCGTTGGCTGCCCCGTGCCCGACGTCTCTGTGCCGGAGGTCTCGGCCGCCAGTTGCGCGGGCGCGCGCTGTCCGTCGACCACCAGCACCTGCCGCTCCAGATAGAAGACGAACGATGATGCCGTCGAGAACGGCCCATTCACCACAATCACGTCCGAGGGATGCACTTCGGGCTTAATCGCTTCCGCCAGGATCTGCGAGGACAGGATCGGCGAGAAGGTATTCAGCGCCAGATGCGCCGCCGCCAGCATCACCACAATCATTCCCGCCAGAAACATGTTGGCCATGCGCGCGTTATTGCGCAGGCGAAACCACAGCCCGACCGTCACGCCCACCAGCAGCGCCGCCAGCATCATCGACAGCGGCACCTTAAAGAGTCCCATCGCGCGACGAGTCAGGTCGGCCAGATACGCAAAGAACACCGCACGGTGCCCCGCGTGCGGATGCAGCAGTGTCGCAATGTCCACGCCCGGCGCGGGGATCGGCGCCTTCCACAGCGAATATGCAATGAATCCCACCGCAGCCAGACCGATGCAGAACACGATCCACTCGATGACGCGCCCCTGGTGCTCCTTCCTCTGCTCGTCCTCGGCCAGCCAGCCGCCTGCGAGCACGGCCATGGGCGGCAAAGCCGTGATCAGGTTGAACTCCAGCCGTGCCGCAAAGCTGAAGTACACCAGCACCACCAGAATCCAGGTCACGCAGAGCGTGCGCGCCTGCCCACGACCGCAGTCGGGCGTATCACCCAGCTTCAGCGCGCGAATCGAAAAGGCGCACCACGGAACAATCCACAGCAGCAGCAGCGGCCAGAACACCACAAGCGGCACGCGCCCGCCGGAGATCGCCGGCATCAGGGTTTCCAGACGAGCGTTCCCCGCCGTCACCTGTGAAGCGATGTGCCAGGGCAGGATGATCGCAAAGAACAACACGACCGCCGGAATTACATTCCATCGGACGATATGCCGCAGGTCCCGCGTGATCGCGAGGTAAATGAGTGCGGTCGCCACCGGAAACACAACGCCGGCGATGCCTTCGGTCAGCACGCCCAGCGCGCAGCAGGCACCGAAGCCGAGTGCGCTCGCCAGTTTGTGCCGCTGCTGGGTCAGCGAACGCCAGAAGAAGTTCACCGCCAGGGTGGTCCACAGGCAGAGGAAGACGTCGCGCAGCAGAAGATGCCCAAAGAGGAAGACGCCGTACGAGGTGATCAGCGTCAGCGCCGAATAGAACGCCGCCTGCTTCGAGCAGAAGAGCCGGCGCCCCAGGGAAAAAGTCGCGACAAAGATCAACAGGGTAGCCAGAGCGACCGGCAGCCGCGCCGCCCAGTCGCTCACGCCGAAAATGCGGAAGCTGGTTGCGACCGTCCAGTAGAGCAGCGGCGGATGCTGCGCATAGCGGATACCGTTGGCATACGGAGTGATCCAGTGGCCGCTCGTCGCCATCTCGCGCGCGATCTCCGCGTTCAGCGCATCATCGCCGTCCAGCAGCGGCGGCCGCACCATCGAAAAAGAGGCGTACAGCAACACCCACAGCCCGAGCAGCGGAAACACAAAGCGCTTGGCCGTTCCCAGGCTGGTCATGATTGCCGATTATAGAGAAGCGCCTGCATCGCACGCCCTCGAATCCACCTTCGATACACTGACATGGTTCCCGATGACAGCACATCCAGGCAGCCACCGCCTGCGCAAATTCCGCTTCGAACGCCCCCAGCAGATCGCCGCGGTGCTGCTGCTCCTGTTCTTTGGAGAGTGTCTCTGGGTCAGCGCGCGGCGTCCCCTCGCCGAAACCGATTACGAGTTTGCCCGGTGCGGCCGCGAAGTCTGGGAGCACCCCACGCCCATTCCTGGATACTTCACCACCTGCGGCAATATCCATGACGGTACGCTCGCCTGGCGTGCGGCGGGACTGCCGCTCACGATCGAGCGCATTGCCGCCGGCCAGGCTTCCACCACCTCCACCTGGGAAATGCGCCACGAAGTAGGCGCGATTCGCTTTCTGTTGCGCCTGCCCTTCATGATTGCCGCGCTCGCTCTGGGCGCTTGCATCTGGTGGGTGGCGCGGCGGCTTTTCGGTAACGAAGGTGGTTACATTTCCCTCGGCCTATACTGCTTCATGCCGTCGGTCGTTCAGGCGGCTACGTATCCAAACAACGAAATTCTCGCCGCCTTCGGCGTTTTCTCGGCCATCTACCTCGCGGTCGGCGTTGCCCACGCGCTCCAGGGACCACGCCGCAAGTGGCGCCCACGCATCGCTCTCCTCGTTCTCGCTCTCGGATTCACCGCCGCCGCCCACATCGCCGCCTTTATCGTGGCGCTCGTGGGAGCCATTGCGTTTATGGCATGGGTTGCGGAAGGACGCCGCAGCGTCATTCCCACGCTGCTCATCATTTGGGTGCTCGGCGCTTTCGTCCTGCTCTTCGCCTCTTACGCCTTTCAGCCGGACGCCTTCAGTTATGTGTTCCGCAGCGCCGCCGGACGCATCTGGTTTTCTGCGAACGGCGCCCTCTGGTTCTTCTCGAACCCGGCCAATTCCGCCTTCTCCATTGCGCTGATCGGATCGCTCGCGCTCTACGCCATTTCGCGCCGCTCGCGCTATTTTGGCAATACCATGCCGCTGATCACCGGCCTCGTCCTCCTCTTTCTGCTCACGACGGGAGTCGCCTCCGACCCCTGGCTCTGGGCGCTTCCCTTCCTGATCGCATTCGTTGGCGGCATCTTCGCCGATGCGCTGGAGAGTCGCCACCGCAAGGCGTTTGCAATTGCAGCGATTACGGTTCTCGTCGCGCAGGCAGCGCTCTGCATCGCGAGTCTCTACGTCACGACCAAATCCACGCTGCCGGGCTAATTCGTTTCGCACCCCCACCTCCGCAATTGCGGAGGCAGCCGGTTCGACCCTCCCGCGCTCCAACCAGATATACGGTTCGCTGAAATCAGTCCGTACCGGGATAGCGCTTCCCGGTCCTGGGCACATTTCCATGGACATTTACTGTGGGTAATCTGAAGCGCAATCCCACAATCCGCCACACGCTCTCTTCTCTCTTCCAGGTCGTGCAGGACGGGCTGGGGGTCAGCGTGACGCCTTCGCACTTCTATTTCCCGGTTCCCGCCATCAGCTCCTTTGCCGGCAAGGACTGGAGAGCCTGCCGACGCTGCGGCGCTATCAACTTCGATCTGCAGCGACAGATCGAGCGGCTCTCCCGCGAAATCCTGCCGTGGTCGGCCGAGTGGGATTTCCCGGAGAACTCCCCCGGCGAGAAGCTGCAGTTCCACTTCAACAACGGCTACTTCGAGCGCGTCGACGCCGAAGTCGCATACTCGCTGGTTCGCCAGCACAAACCGGCGCGCATCATCGAAGTGGGCAGCGGCAACACCACCCTTCTGCTCTCCGCCGCTCTGCGCCGCAACCGCGAGGACGGATTCCCCGGCGAGCTGATCAGTATCGATCCGCATCCGGCGCCGTATGTCCGCGCCATCCCCACCAAGCTCGTCGAGCAGCCGGTCCAACGCGTCGCCCTCGATCTCTTCCGCACTCTCGAACCGGACGATTTCCTCTTCATTGATTCCAGCCACGTCGTCTCCATCGACAGCGACGTGATCTTCGAAATCCTCAACGTCCTGCCGGAGATCGCACCGGGCGTCTTCGTCCATTTGCACGACATCTTCACCCCGCTCGATTACCCGGAGAAATTCGTCAAAACGAACCTTTGCTTCTGGAGCGAGCAGTACATGCTGGAGTCGTTTCTGTCCTTCAACTCGGCCTTCGAGGTCGTGTGGACAGCGAGCGCCATGCAGCGCTTCCACCCGGATATCCTCCGCGTCGCCTTCCCCGGCTGGGAGAACAGCTTCTCCCGCATGCCAGAGGAACAAAGACTCTGGGCCCCCACGCTCGACGGCACCAACGTCTGGCCCTGCAGCTTCTGGATTCGCAGAAAGGATTTTCCTGAGCAGTCGAACGGGAAGGTCACTGCTATCGACGCGCTCCGAGCAAGGTGAACCCCGGGTGCCCGATGTCTCCCCGATTTTTGGAGACATGGGAACAGGCTCAGCCCGCTACCCGCTCCTGCCCCTGCGCGTCACTCAAATCCACGCTCGTCTTCCGCAGATCCCGCACGCGCTCGCCGATGGCGTACTTCAGCTTGTCCACGCCCAGCCCGGTCACGGCGGAAATGGCATAGAACGGCAGCTTCTTCCGCTTCGCCATCGTCTCCAGCTTTTTGAGCTTCTGCGGATTCGCAACGTCCGCCTTCGACGCCACCACGATCATCGGCTTCTCGTCGAGGCCGTGACCGAAGCTGTGCAGCTCGGTCAGTATCACCTTAAAGTCCTCAACCGGATCGGCCCGGCCGCTCGCATCCGACACATCCACCAGATGCACCAGCAGCCGCGTGCGCTCGATGTGCCGCAGGAACTGCATCCCCAGCCCTGCGCCGAGGTGCGCGCCCTCGATCAGCCCCGGAATGTCGGCGACCACATAGCTCTCCTCATACGGAGCCTCGCCGATCGTGACCACGCCCAGATTCGGCTCCAGCGTCGTGAACGGATAATCGGCGATCTTGGGCCGCGCCGCCGAGATACGCGAGATCAGCGTGGACTTGCCCACGTTCGGATACCCGACCAGCCCCACATCGGCCAGCACGCGCAGCTCGATCCGGTAGTGACGCTCCTCGCCGGGACGCCCCAGCTCGTGCTCGCGGGGAGCCTGATGCGTCGAGGTGGCGAAGTGCTGATTGCCGCGTCCGCCGCGCCCGCCGCGCGCGATGACGATGCGCTCGTCGGGCTTGGTAAAGTCGTGCACCGGTTCGCCGGTGTCGGCGTCAAAGAGGATCGCGCCCACCGGAACCTTCAGCACGACGTCCTCGCCGTCGCGGCCGGTGCAGTTTGATCCCATGCCGTGCTCGCCGCGCTCGGCCTTGTGCTCCGGATTAAACCGGAAGTACACCAAGGTGTTGTGTCGCTGGCTCGACTCCATGACCACGTTGCCGCCGTGGCCGCCGTCGCCGCCCGAGGGTCCGCCCCGCGGCACAAACTTCTCGCGGCGAAAGGCCATGCACCCATTACCCCCGTCACCGGCTTTCACGCGGATTTTGGCTTCATCGATAAACATTTGCTCCTCTTAGTCTAGCCAAACCGCTACGCTCGACTTAACCTCCGCCAATATCCTCCCGGGCTGGGTGCGTGACGGGGCGCTCCTGGTCTGTTTGGACGAGGGGAACGTGCGCCTTCGTTGGGTCGTTAACCCGGTTTTCTCCGGCCTGCTGCTCCTGGGGGCCTCGCCCGCCTGGTGTCAGTCGGATACCGGCGGCTCCATCGCCGGCCAGGTGCACGCCCCGAACGGCGATGGCCTCCCCGGCGCGCTGGTGCGGCTTGAAGATCCCGCCACGGGCCAGCACACCGATGTCACGTCGGATGCGCGCGGCACGTTTCTGCTTCCCGATGTTTTGCCCGGCGACTACCGCCTGCGCGTCCACGCTCGCGGGCTCTCCGACTGGGAGGCCGACCACGTCAGCATCGATGCAGGCAGCAATCTACTCCTGAATCCTGCGCTCGTTCCTCTCGCTTTGCACCGGACCGTGCTCGTCGATGCGCGCCAGCAGCACCAATCGCCGGATTCGCCGGTGATGAGCGCCGCCGACGTCAGCGATTTGCCCAACAATACACGGCACGCATCCGCACTCGCCGCGCTCTTTTCTGCCGCGACGCCCGGCGAGGACGGCAGCCTCAGCTTCAACGGCCTCTCGCCGCTGATGAACAGCATCGCTGTCGACGGCACCAATGGTCGCCTGGCATTCCGTGCTCGTGAGCGCGCCACGGAGGCCGGCAGTCATACAACCGGCCAGTCGTCTATGAGTGAATTTCAGATGGGCGGCAGCTTTTTCGGCCGCGAGCCCGCCGGCTTCAGCACCGTCACAAAGAACGGGAGCAGCCACATGCGCGGGCAGGC
>DASYYN010000078.1:0-17695 GCA_035933815.1 Acidobacteriaceae bacterium | reverse complement strand
TCCGTCGAGGCTGTCGACGCGGGCGCGCAGCCGGTTCACCTCATCGGCCAGAGCGATGATCACGCCGGAGAGCGGGTCCTTCACCTGGCTGGGATCGGTGATCAGCACGCGCTCGCCGTTCTGGTAAACGATGTGCGCCGGCACGCCGACCACCGTGGAGTTCGGCGGCACATCGCGGAGCACGACCGATCCGGCGCCGACGCGGGAATTCTCCCCGATGACGATGTTGCCGAGAATCTGCGCGCTGCTGCCGACAAAGACGCCGTCGCGCAGCGTGGGATGGCGCTTGCCGCGCTCGTGTCCGGTGCCGCCCAGGGTCACACCCTGGTAGAGCGTCACGTCGTCGCCGACGATGGAGGTCTCGCCAATCACCACCCCGGCGCCGTGATCGATGAAGACGCGGCGGCCGATCGTCGCGCCGGGGTGAATCTCGATGCCGGTGCAGAAGCGCGCAACCTGCGAGAGCCATCGCGCGGCAAGACGCATCTTCGCGCGCCACAGGCGCGAGGTGATGCGGTGCGTCCAGACGGCGTGCAGGCCCGGATAGCAGAGCACAACCATGAAGCGGGAAGTTGCCGCCGGATCGCGCTCCAGCACGGAATCGATGTCTTCGCGAACGTGGCCGAGCATAAGGGCAGGGTATAGCGGTTAGCGTACAGGGGATAGGGTATAGGGTTCAGCGCACCGGGTACATTCGGTGCGAGAGCGCTCTGTGTCAGGGCACGACTTCAGTCGTGCCGCTCTGGCTCCTGCACTCAGCGGGCTTTAGCCCCTGAGAGATTTCTCCGGCCAGAGCGATCCGCGTCAAACCGAAACCGTCTTCAGATTCTGCGCTTCCTGTCGCAGGTTTTCGAAGAGCACTGACGTGAGGTAGCGTTCGCCGAAGTCCGGCAGCACCGCGACGATCAGCATGCCTGCGCTCTCCGGCCGCCTGGCCACCTGCACCGCCGCGTGAACCGCGGCGCCCGAGGAGATGCCGACCAGCAGGCCTTCTTCCGTGGGCAGACGCCGCGCCATGGCGATGGCATCGTCGTTTGAAACCTGCACGACCTCGTCGATCAGCTCTGTGCGCAACACGTGGGGCACAAAGCCAGCGCCGATTCCCTGAATCTTGTGCGGCCCGGGCTTGCCTCCGGAGAGCACGGCGCTGTCCGTCGGCTCGACCGCAATGGCGCGGAACGACGGCTTCTTCGGCTTGATGTATTCCGCAACGCCGGTTAGCGTGCCGCCGGTCCCGATGCCGGAAACGAGAATGTCGACCTGACCTTCGGTGTCGTTCCAGATCTCCGGCCCGGTGGTATCGAGGTGAATTTTCGGATTGGCTGGGTTCTCAAACTGCTGCAGCATGTACGAATGCGGCGTTTCGGTGAGGATCTGCTTCGCCTTCGCGATGGCCCCGTTCATGCCGTTCGGCCCCGGCGTCAGCACGATATGCGCTCCGAAGGCCAGCAGCACCACGCGCCGCTCCAGGCTCATCGTGTCCGGCATCGTCAGTATCAGCTTGTAGCCTTTCACGGCTGCCGCAAAGGCAAGTCCGATTCCGGTGTTACCGCTGGTCGGCTCCACCAGCACCGTTTGCCCCGGCTTGATCTTCCCTTCGCGCTCCGCCGCTTCGATCATCGCAAAGCCGATGCGGTCCTTCACGCTGTGGGCGGGGTTCGCGCTCTCGAGCTTGGCCAGCACGCGCCCGTGCGCGCCCGCGGTCACCCGGTTCAACTGCACGAGCGGCGTCTTGCCGATCAGGTCTGTGACACTGGCTGCAATCTTCATCGTCTGTCTCCGGCCAGGCTGTTGGGAATCCTCAGTGTAGATGAGCGAGGGCCGGGGACGATTCGCGTCATCACCGCTCATGACCCAGTTTGACGAGAGCCGCCGCCGTATTCAGCCTGCGCTCCAGATGCCGCTCCAGCGACTGCGTGGCGAATCGGCGCAGGTCGGCGGCGCGCCCTGCAGGCCAATCCTCGCCGGCCAGCGCGGCGATGGGCGACTCGAAAATCTTCCGTGCCAGCGCGAGCGATTCGGGGCTCAGGATGCGGTCGGCAGGGCGCTTGTGCCGGCTGCAGACCAACCCATCCGATTGCGGATGAAACCACGCCGCCTCACCCGCGAATGCATCGCCACACATCGTGCAGTGGGTGACGGACGGCATCCAGCCCAGCAGCCGGGTCATCCACAG
This sequence comes from Acidobacteriaceae bacterium, assembly GCA_035933815.1. Lineage (GTDB taxonomy): Bacteria > Acidobacteriota > Terriglobia > Terriglobales > Acidobacteriaceae > Palsa-343. The sequence continues at coordinate 15,519 of DASYYN010000078.1, read as the reverse complement.
CGAGAAGTAAGTGACCGGCATCCAGATGCGGCTGGTGCGCGTCTGCGCAAGAACGGCCAGCAGCAGGCGGAAGACCGCGTCGTGCGGATCGTGGTCGGGCAGGGTCTCCTCGAGCACCTCGGCATAGAAGGCCAGCGCCGCGGCTCGGGTGTAGTCCACCGGATCGGATAGCGGCGAGGCGATCACCTCACAGGCATCGAGCCGAACCAGATCCTGCTTCGGTTTTTCCACATAGCTGGCCGAAACCCAGGTCATCGGCTCCAGCGCCCCGCCAAACCGGCGACGCGATCTGGCCGCGGATTTGGCGACGCCCTTGATCCGGCCCTGCGACCGCGTAAAGAGCGAGACGATCTGATCCGCCTCATGAATCGGCCATGTTCGCAGGACGATGGCTTCGGCCTGGTGCGCGCTCACTCCACCAGAGTAGCCCGCTAGGCCGCCTCCGCCCATAACGACGAGCGATTCCCGCCATCACGTAAATTTATGGGACATTCGTGTCTCCACCGCGATACGCTGAAGGGGAACCGCCAAACCTTCTCGACACTGCAAACCAGTTTCCCGGGCTATTCCCCGCGAGGCATGCGGTACGTTCCAGGCGAGCCCAAGTCGTCCGTCTGGGTTGAGTCCGGCGCGGCACGGACCCCCAAAAAATAATCGCTTCAGAGGAGAGGCATGTCGACTGAACTTCGGAATTTCCTGGCGCTTTCATACGAAGAGCTGGAAGAACTCAATCTCAAAGCTAAAGATCAGCGCAAAAAGCGCGTTGCACTGGACAAGATCAAAGAGGAGCGCCTCAAGTACCTTACCGATCAAAAGGGCATTAAGGCCGTCACCGTGCTGTTCAGCGACCTCGAAGGCCGCCTGCACATGCTCGACTACGACAAGAAGTTCCTGCTGCATGCCTTCGAGAACCTCACCTTCGACGGCTCTTCGATCCGCGGCTTCACCGCGCAGAAGGAGAGCGATCTGCGCCTGGGCATCGACTGGTCGTCGTTCTACTTCGCGCCCGCGGACATCTTCGGCGCCGGCAAAGTGCTGGTCTACGGCGACGTGATCGATAAGGACGGCAGCCCGTATCCCGGCGACACCCGCGGCGTGCTGAAGACCTTTGCCAAAGAGGCCTACGACAAGCACAGCTACACCCTGAACGCCGCCAACGAGATTGAAGGGTTTCTCTTCGCCGGAGTCGATGCGGAGCGCCGCTTCCCGGAGACGGGCCGCTTCGAGTACGTCAACACCGGCGGCTACTATCACTCGCTGCCCGGCGACCCTCTGCGCACCTTCATCGACACGGTGGCCGAAGTGCAGCGCTCCATGGGCTTCGAGAACGAGAAGGACCACCCGGAAGTCGCGCCTTCGCAGTTCGAGATCAACTACAGCTACGGCGAAGTGATCGCCGCCGCCGATCAGATCCAACTCTACAAGCTGATCTGCCGCCAGGTCGCGACACGTCTGGGCATGACCGCATCGTTCCTGCCCAAACCGGTCGTCGGCGTAAACGGCAGCGGCATGCACACGAACGTCTCGATCAGCAAAGACGGCAAGAACCTCTTCTGGGATCCGAAGGGCGAGGAGAAGCTCTCGAAGACCGGCTGGGAATTCCTCGACCGCATCCTGACCCATGGCAACGATATTTGTCTGTTGCTGAACTCCAGCGTCAATGCCTACCGCCGCCTCGACCCGCACTTCGAAGCGCCGAACCAGATCAAGGCGTCGGCCGTGGACCGCGGTTCGATGATCCGCATCCCGATTGGCAACGAGCGCTCGATGCGTGTCGAAGTCCGGTCGGTGGCGCCCGATTCGAATCCGTATCTCGTCATGCTGGCCGTCTTCAAGACCGGGATCGCCGGCGATACCTCGAAGCAGGAGAACCTGCGCCAGGCCGAGCGCTACCTGCCCGACAACATCTACACGGCGATCGAGAACTTCCGCAACGCCACCTGGACGACGAAGCTGCTCGGCGAAGATGTGAAGGGCCGCTACGCCGATCTGAAGGAAGCCTCGGCCGATCGTTGCCCGCGGCTGCTGGGGACCTACGTGAAGCCCGCAGAGGTGCAGTTCCACCACGAGGTCTATAACCAGTTCCTGTGGAATCAGTTCTAAACGGCAGCAGTCAGCAGTGAGCGGTTAGCAGTCAGCAGTCAGCAAGTGCTGGCTGCCGGCTGCTGGCCGCTACCCGCAAGCTGAAGCGACCCCGGCGATAAGCTGGGGCGTTTCTTTTGGCGAGCATCAGGAGCCGACAAAGCGCGCGTAAAAGGTGCGCGCAACCGCGATGTCGCACGTGCCCTGAATGATCGCGCGCCCATCTGAAAAGAGGGTCATCACCATCTCGCCGCGTTCGAAGCGCAGCAGCAGGTCGTTGCCGCGGACCGTCCCATGCGGGCGCAGCCGCTCTTCCATCTGTGCCAGGTCGATCGGCCGGGCGCGCTCGTGAATCTGCACGGAGTTTCGCCCGCACAGGGTGATGTTCGGCCTGCCTTCTCCGCGCAGATGCGCAAAATCCCGCGAACCGCAGACGGCACAATCCGGCCGTGGTTTGCCTGCGGCAATTTCGGACCATTCATTTGACCAAAGGTCGCAGGAGATCAGAGTCCGCCGCATCTTCTCGCGCGCGCCGACCAGCCACTTCAGCGCTTCGGTGACCTGAATGGAGGCCGCCAGGTTCACCGCGGAATTCAGGATCCCTGCCGTATCGCAGGTTTCCACCGCTCCGCCCGGCGGCTCGGGAAAGATGCAGGCCAGGCAGGCAGTCTCACCGGGAACGATATTCATGGTGACGGCATAGGCTCCGACGGCCGCCGCATAGATCCAGGGCTTGCCCTGCTCCACGGCATAGTCGTTCAGCAAATAGCGCGTCTCGAAGTTGTCGGTTGCGTCGAGGATGATGTCCGCGCCGGCGAGCAGATCGTGGATGTTGGCCGGCACCAGGTCCGCCACATGGGCCCGCACGGCGATCTCGCTGTTGAACGCCGCGATCTTGCGGCGGGCCGCTTCGGCCTTGGGCAGGGCTTCGCGCGCATCCGCCTCATCGAACAGGACCTGCCGCTGGAGGTTGCTCTCCTCGACAAAGTCGCGATCGATCAGGGTGAGGGTCCCCACGCCGGCGCGCGCCAGCAGGCTCGCGGCTGCCGCTCCGGTCGCCCCGGTGCCCACGACCGCAACATGGGCGCGCAGCAACTTTTCCTGGCCTGCGGGTCCAATTCCAGCGAAGAGTACCTGGCGAGAATACCGTTCCCGAACGAGCTGAGACGAAGCCGCCATCCCTGAGTAGTATAAGAATTTATTGCTTCGCACTGGACTGGACGGCCGGAGAGGGCAGCCGGAGAGGATGGCGCCCGCGGACTCCAGGCTGCGCTGAGCGAAGCAGGATGAGGGTGCGCGGGGTCGCGGTGGAACGCAGCGTGGGAATGAAGGCGCCGTGAGAAGCACTCCCGGTTTACGGCAGCTTTTCGCATCGGCACGAGGGCGGTTTGGGTTCGCAACACTTACCTGATTTGCAGCGAGGAGCGGACGTCCGGTCCGCCCGCAGAGTCCGTGCCCTGGCTCTGGCGTTCATTCTTTTGTGGGCCGCATGGCTGGTGATCCCGCAAAGCGCCCGCGCCCAGCAGCCCGTCGTTCCCACACAACAGCCGCCCAATCCTGAAACTCCGGCCGAGCAGCAGAAGCGCGTTCCGCCGGTCCCGCCGGGCAGCGTTCTGCCCTCCTACAACGATGTGCAGATGCAGCCGCCGGCTACGCCCGCGCCGGTACCCACTTCGGACATTCTGCAGGGGTGGACCGGCCTGAAGGTCATCGACATCCGGTTCTCCGGCGTCTCGAAATCCGATCTGGAGCCGCTTCCGGAGCAGCTCCCGCAGCAGCCGAATCAGCCTCTCGATCCCGTCAAGGTGCGCGACAGTCTCCGCCGGCTCTATGCGACCGGGCTGTTCGACGCCATCGCGGTGGACGGGCAGAAGCAGGCCGACGGGGTGGTGCTCACATTTACTGGCCGGCCGTCCCTGTTCATTGGGCGCGTGCTCGTGCGCGGCGTCAACAACGCTCAGCTGAGCAATCAGCTGAACTACTCAACGCGGCTGAATCCGGGCACGCCCTTTACCGAGCCTAAGGTTGCGCGCGCCACGGACCTGCTGCAGGAGACGCTCCAGGAAAACGGCTTCTACGCGGCCTCCATCGTTCACCACACTAAAGTCGACCCGGTTCACGCCCTCGAGGACATTCAGTTCAATGTGAAGGCCGGCAACCGGGCCCGCGTGGGCAAGATCGGCGTTCAGGGCGACAGCGGAATGGGCCCGCATACCTTCCGCAAGAAGGCCAAGCTCAAGAGCAATTCCAAAGTAAACCGCGACACCGTCAGCCATGCGCTTGCGAATATCCGCAAGACCTACCAGAAGGAGCAGCGGCTGGAGCCGAATGTCAGCCTCACGTCGAAGCAATACGACCCGGCGACGAATCACCTGAACCTCAACTTCCAGGCAGACCGCGGCCCCATTGTCCGCGTCATCGTGGAGGGCGCACGTCTGAGCCGCGGCCGGATCAAGTCGCTGGTGCCCATCTACTCCGAGGGCACGCTCGACGAGGACCTGCTCAATGCCGGCGGCAAGCGCATTCGCGACTACTTCCAGCGCGCCGGTTACTTTGACGCGAAGGTGAGCCACCTTCTCGATTCCAAAGACGGGCTTACCCGCGTGACCTATGACGTCACTCTCGGCTCGCGGGACCGTATCGTCTCGGTCGAAGTCAGCGGCAACCGCTATTTCGGCAGCTGGACCCTGAAGGACCGTCTCGGCGTGCAGACGGCGTCGCTGCTGATGCGCCACGGCACCTATTCGCAGGCGCTGCAGACAGCGGACGTGAACACGATCACCGCGCTCTACCAGAACAACGGCTTCACCAACGTGAAAGTCACGCCGGAGGTAAAAGACGTCAGCGTCGATCGCAGGAATCACGAACACAATCTCGCTGTCACTTACCGAATCGAAGAAGGCACCCAGCAGAGGGTCGGGACCTACAGCGTCAGCGGCGTGACGAGCGCGCAAATGGCGGCGATTCAACCGAAGCTGAGCCTGCAGCCGGGGCAGCCGTATTCGGGCAACAATCTGGCATCGGACCGCGATGCGATCCTGGGGTATTTCCTCGACAATGGATACGACCACGCCAAGGTGACGCTGCAGCAGAGCCCTTCGCCCAAAGACCCGAACCTGATCGACGTCGACCTGGACGTCACTCCGGGCGATCAGATCTTTGTCCGCAACATCGTCATCGCGGGACTCCACTACACGCGCCGCAAGACCGTCGACCACCAGGTGCTGGTCGGGGCCGGTCAGCCGCTCGATCAGTCGAAGCTGCTGGAAAGCCAGCGGCAGCTCTATAACCTGACGCTCTTCAACCAGGTGAATGTGGCGGTCCAGAACCCGGGCGGCGATGAGCTGCGAAAAAACGTTCTGCTGCAGTTCGACGAGGCCCGCCGGTGGGACATGGTCTATGGCGCAGGGATACAGGTGCAGACCGGAACCCCGGGGACGAACTGCCCCAACGCCGTCAGCCTCATCCAGCTCGGCATCAATCCAGCCACCTTTGCCTGCTCGCCCAACGGGCACTTCGGCCTCAGCCCGCTGGTGGAACTCGACGTCTCGCGCATCAATCTCTTCGGCCGCAACCAGACGATCACGTTCCGCTCTCAGTACGGCACGCTCGAGCAGCAGATCACCACCGAATACGATGCGCCGCGGTTTTTCAATCATCCTTCGCTGGCATTTTCGCTGAGCGGCGGCTACATCAACGCGCAGAACGTGATCACGTTCGCCTCATCCACGGCCGAGGGGGACGTGCGGCTGACGCAGCATCCGGACCTGATCAACACGCTGATCTATCAGATTTCCTACCGGCGCGTGAAAGTGAACGCGGGCACCATTCAGGTAGCGCCCAATCTGATCCCGCTGCTGTCGGAACCGGTGCGCGTGGGTGGTCCGGAACTGACGTGGATCCGCGACACGCGGCGGCCGGAGCCGCTGGATGCGCGCAGCGGAATGTACAACACCATCCAGGAATTCGCCACGGACCACTCCTTCCTGGACTCGGAGGCGAACTTCAATCATTTCGACTGGAGCAATTCCACCTACTACCAGATCGGTCCGCACAAGAAGTACGTGCTCGCGCGCAACACGCGATTCGGAATGGAGCGGGTCTTTGGGGAGGGCAAGTACGAGGCGATCCCGCTGCCGGAACGCCTCTACGCGGGCGGCCCCGAATCGCTGCGCGGCTTCCCGCTGAACTCCGCCGGCCCGCGCGATTCGATCACCGGCTTCCCGATCGGCGGCGCCGGAGTCTTTGTGAATCAGACGGAGCTGCGGCTGCCGAATCCGCAGCTTCCCTACTTTGGGAAGTCTCTCGGCTTCATCCTGTTTCACGACATGGGCAATGTCTTCAACAACTCGTCGGATATCTGGCCCTCGATTCTGCGCATCAAGCAGCCGCACAGCTATACCTGCACCGCGCCTCAGTACCTTTCGCCGACCGTGCAGCAGCAGGTATCACGCTCGTCCAGCACGAACCGAACCGGCACCTGTGACTTCAACGATCTTTCGCACACCCTGGGCCTGGGCGCGCGGTATCACACGCCCATTGGCCCCATCCGCGTGGACATGGGCTATAACCTGAATCCGCCTGTTTATCCGGTGATCGTGACCTATGGCAAGCCGAGCGCCGGAACGTGCGTCCACGGGGATACCTCACCGTGCTATGGACAAGCCGGCCATTTCAATATCTTCTTCAGCATCGGGCAGGCGTTTTGATGCATCGCATGGCGGTCATTCCGGTTCTTGCTGTGGCGGTGGCCATCGCCGCGCCGCCGACGACCGCCCAGACCGCCCCGGCGCCTAACAGCCAGACGGCAACAACACCGCCGGGCCAGAGTGGGACAACGCAGCCGCCGCCGGTGTCGATGCCCAGCCTGGTGCAGCCTCCGCAGCCGCCTCCGCCTCCGCTGCCGGGCACTGTGGATCTGGATCATGTCGTCGCGATTGTGGGCTCCGATGTCATCCTGCAAAGCGATGTCTGGCAGGAGATGCGCTTCTCCGCGCTCGAGCCGCTGCAGGTGCTGCCCGGGCAGAATACGCCGGACCGGGCGCTGCGGCGGCTGATCGACCGGACGCTGATCATGGAGCAGATGAAGGAGCAGCAGCAACCGCTGACGACGGCAGGGCCCGAGGTCATGAAGGCCATCGAGGAACTCCGCAAGATGATCCCGGCATGCCTGCGGCCGTATCACTGCGCCACTACCGAAGGCTGGAACGCATTCCTGCAGGCAAACGGGCTGAAAATGCAGCAGGTGCAGGAGCGCTGGAGCCAGCGGCTCGCGATCATCCGCTTCATCGACATTCGCTTCCGCAGCGGCATTCGGGTCGCCTCCGACCAGGTTTCGGCGTATTACGAGAAGACGCTGGTGCCGGCGCTCGAGAAGAATCACGAGGCTGCGCCGTCTTTGGACGCCGTGGCGCCGCGCATCCATGAAATCCTGCTGCAGCAGCAGGTGAACGGGCTGTTTCAGGACTGGCTGGCCAGCCTGCGCGACCAGGGCAACGTTCGCATTGTCGATCAGGCGTTCACGGCGGATCTCGACATCAGCAGCGGTAATCCCGGAAGTGAGAACCAATGAGCCTCCAGCCTGTCTCCGAGACCGAATCCGCGCCGCCGCCGCAGTCGCGGCCGGCTCGGCGCGCGGGCAGGATCGTGCTCACGGCTTTCCTGTGGGTTGTCGGGATTCTCGCCATCGTCATCGTGGGACTGGCGATCTATGCCGCGACGCCCTCGTTCGAACACCAACTGCGGCAGGCGGTGATCGCGCGCATCGAGGAATCGACCGGCGGACGAGTGGAGCTGAAGCATTTCGGCTGGCGTCTGAGTCATCTGGAGTTCGAAATTGATGACCTCACGATTCATGGACTCGAGGCGCCCGGGCAGGTTCCCTATGCGCATCTCGACCGCCTCTTCGTGCGGCTGCAGATCCTCTCGTTCTTCCGGCCAAAGATTGGACTGAATTACCTCGAGGCCGATCATCCGGTCTTCCATCTGATCGTGAATCCCGATGGGACGACGAATCAGCCGCAGCCGAAGCATCGTTCCACCAGGTCGTCCACGGATGAGGTGTTCAATCTGGCGATTGGGCGCACGGTTGTCAGCGATGGGCTTGCCATCTTCAATCAGCAGGCGATTCCGTTTGAACTGCGCGCGACCAATCTCGGTGCGCAGGTCAGCTTTGTGCCATCCAGCGGCCACTATGTCGGGACCATTCATGCAGAGGACATCGTGGCGTCGCGCGGACTCGATACTCCCGTTCATTCTTCGCTCGATGCCTCGGTGGATCTGGGCCGGAACACGGCGAACCTGGTCTCGCTGACGCTGCAGAGCGGTCCACGGAAACAGCCGCGCAAGACCGTGATTCGCGCGGCAGGCACGCTCGAGAACTTCTCCGATCCGCACTGGCAATTCCAGGCGCGGGGCGCGATCGATCTGCTGGAGATTCGCGCACTCACCGGCGCTCCGGGTCTGGCAGGAGGAACGGCGCAGCTGGATGCCCGCGGGAGCGGCGATCGGCAGCAGTTCAGGATCGACAGCAGGGCGACCATCACCGGCGGAGCTTATCGCCAGGGAACGGTGTTCATCACCGGTGTTACGGCGAAAGCGGCCGCGCACGTGACGCAGGACCTGATCGCCGTCACCGGGATTCAGGCGAATGTTGCGGGCGGCTCGGTCGTGGGCGAGATGCGCGTGGCCAACTGGAGAGGCGCGAGCACCCCGGTGGGTCACGCGGGTCAGCGATCCAAAGCCCCGGTGGAGAAGGGCACGATCCGCACCAACATTGGCGGCTTCTCGCTGGACCGCATCCTCGACATGGTCGCGCCCGACGGCTATCGCCGCTTCGGTTTCAATACGGTTGCGACCGGCACCGCCAATGTGGACTGGACCGGCAGCCTCAATACTCTGACCGGAACCGCGGACGTGACGCTCGCGCCCGCGGCCGGGGCACCGAGCGGCGAAGTTCCGCTCACCGGCATGGTGCAGGCGACTTACATGCAGCATTCGGGGTCGATTGCTGTGGCCCGAGTCGACGTTCAGACGCCTGCGTCGCACATTCAGGCATCGGGCACTCTGGGCGTCTATCCGCCGACGCGTCCCTCCGAACTCACCGCCACCGTGGTGACGCGCAACATTGCGGAATTCAACCCGGCGCTGGCGACCTTCGGCCTCTCCGCGGCGGGTGAGCCCACGCCGGTCCCCGCCAGTCTGCATGGCGAAGCGCAGTTCCAGGGGAAAGTCACCGGGTCGCTCCTATCTCCTGACTTCAGCGGACATCTGCAGGCCGCCGACTTCGAGATCACGCCGCGGGCCTCCTCGCCTCAGGCGGCGCAGGCGATCCGCAACATCCACTTCGACAGCCTCGTGGCTGATGCGAGTTACTCCGCCGGATCGCTGAATATCGCCGCCGCGACCCTGGTGCAGGGGAAGACGACGATCCAGATCAGCGGCGAGGTCCATGGCGATCCGCAAAAGCCGACCGAGCTGTTTGCCGAGACATCCGCTGTTCACGCGCAGGTGCAGATGAAGAATGCCGATATCGCGCAGTGGGCGCCGATCACCGGCAGAAATCTCCCGGTCACCGGCACATTGAATCTCCACGCTGAGGCGGGCGGGACCATCGGCAACCTCAACGGCACTGGCCAGATCAGCGCGGCCGGCGGCGCCATCGACGGCGAAGCGTATCGTTCGCTCACGACGGATCTCGAGTTCCACGGCAAAGAAGTGCGCGCTTCGAATCTGCTCTTTGCTATGGACGGCGGCCACGTCACCGGCGGCGGCGCTTACGACTTCACCAGGCAGACCGTGCAGTTCAGCGTCGAGGGCAGCGGATTCGAGCTGGCGCACATTCGGCGCATTCAGAACGACCAGTACCCGGTCTCGGGAACGGTGGTCTTCGAGGCGCACGGCAGCGGGCCGATCAGGGCGCCGTCTCTGGACGCCACTCTGCACGTGCGCGATCTGACCCTGGCCAAGGAGACCACCGGCACCGTCGACGCCGAGGCTCACAGCACCGGGCGCGCGCTGCAACTGCATGTCGCGGCCCACATGAACGGATCCAGCATCGATCTGGCCGGAAACACGCAGCTCTCCGGCGATTACCAGACCCACGCGACGCTGAACGTCGCGAAATTCGACATCGACCCGATCCTGCGAACCTTCTCCGTCAGCGGCATTCACGGCAGCAGTTCCATTGACGCGACCTTCAGCGTCACCGGGCCGCTGAAAAAGCCGAAGCAGCTCAGCGGCGACGCGCGGGTGAGCGAGCTTTCCGTCACGCTGGAGGACGTGCCGATTCACAGCCAAGGGCCGCTCCACGCATCGCTCTCCGGCGGAACCCTTCGCCTCGATCCGCTGCGCATTGTGGGACCGGACACGGACGTGAGCGGACAGGGCACCATCGCCATTTTCGATCAGCCCCGGAGCATCCACCTGCACGCGAACGGCTCCGTGAACATGGCGCTGGCTCAGACTCTCGACCCTGACATCATTTCGTCGGGACACGTCGACTTCACCGTGGCCGCTGAAGGCACGACGGAGAGTCCCGACCTCACCGGGAACGTGAAGTTCACCGACGTGAACGTCGCGCTCGAGGACTACACGAATGGCCTGAGCCGCATGAACGGCGACCTGACCTTCAACCAGAACCGGCTGCAATTCCAGAACGTCACGGCCTACAGCGGCGGCGGACTGATCAGGCTCGGCGGTTTCGTCACGTATCACAACGGCCTCTATGCCGATCTGACCGCGACCGCCCGGGGCGTGCGCATTCGCTATCCGCAGGGCGTCACGTCGACAGCCGACGCCGATCTCCGCTTGCAGGGAACGCGGGCGAGCATGCTGCTGAGCGGCCACGTTACGGTGACTGCTTTCGCGGTGAGCCAGACGCTCGACTTCGCCTCGCTGGCCTCCGGCGGCGGAGGCGTCTCTCTTCCGCCCAATCCCAATTCGCCGGCGAACCGCGTGCGTCTCGATGTGCGGATTACCTCGGCTCCTTCGCTGGAATTCCAGAACTCCTTCGCGCGCCTCGCCGGCAATGTGGAGCTGGTCATTCGCGGCACGCTGGAGCAGCCCACCGTGCTGGGGCGCGTGACCATCACCGAAGGAAGCGCCACGTTCAACGGGGAGAAATTCCAGATGCAGCACGGGGAGATTTACTTCAGCAACCCGATCCGCATCCAGCCCGTTCTGGACATCACGGCAACGACGACGGTGGAGGACTACAACATCACCATCGGCCTGCAGGGCACCACCAACAAGCTGAACCCGACCTTCCGCTCCGAGCCGCCGCTCTCGGAACAGGACATCTTCTCGCTGCTCGCCATGGGACGAACCCAGGAAGAGCAGCAGATCTACTCGACCGAGGAACAGCAGGCCGGCGTAAACTCCACCGCGGACGCGCTGCTGGGCGGAGCGCTCAACGCGACCATCTCGAACCGGATCCAGAAGCTTTTCGGCGGCGGCTCGGTGCGCATCGATCCGACGTTCGTCTCCGGAGTCGGCAACGCCACGGCGCGCATCACGGTGACCGAGCCGGTCTCGCGGCAGGCCACGCTCACCTATGCCACCAACGTGAACTCCACCGCTGAGCAGCTGATCCAGGCCGAGTGGCGGATGACTCCGAACTTCTCAGTGCTGGCGGTGCGAGATGAGTCCGGCGTCTTCTCGCTGATCTTCCGGTTGCATCGGCGTTACCACTAATACGGGACCACCCCTGCAACCCCGCCAAACCGCGCAAAAGCAGCGAATTTCGCGCATCCAAACACCCCCATTGCGTGTCTGAAATAAGTGGAAGGCCCCCAGCCCAGTCCGGGCCGCTCACGCATGTCGTGGCTGCGGACGGAATCATAAAATCCAGAGCTGGCGGGCCGGGAGCGTATGAAATGAAAGGACTTGCAACAATTGCTATCGCCGCTGCCCTTGTTGTGCCGGCGGCTTTTGCTCAAAACGATGGACAGCCCCAGGCCGCTGCTCAGAAGGCCATCAACGGCTCGCGGTTCAAGGGTATCCAAGTCTCGGTCCAGGACGGCGTGGCCACCCTGACCGGCACCACGGACCTGCTGGCCAACAAACTGGCGGCCGACCAGAAGGTTCGGCACGTGAAGGGCGTTCAGGCCATTCGCGACGAGGTCCAGGTGACGGGCCAGGAGATGTCCGACCAGCAACTCACGGAGAAGGTCGGCAAAGCCATCAACAGCCAGCTGTGGGGGAACGTTCCCATCGCGTTTCAGGCGATTGGCGTTCAGGCCCAGAACGGCGTAGTGACCCTGAGCGGGCATGCCGCGGGACCGATTGCCGCTTCTGACGCGCTTGCCGTCGCCGAAAACACCAAAGGCGTAAAGGACGTGGTCGACAACATCCAGGTCGATCCTGTCTCCAACATGGACGACGAGATCCGGGTGCGAGAATTCCGCGCGATTTACGGATTCCCGTCGCTCAACAAGTACGCCATCGACCCGATGAAGCCGATCCGCATTCAGGTCGCCGGTGGACACGTGACCCTCTACGGAACGGTGGATAATCAGGCCGATAAGAATGCCGCCGGCATCCAGGCCAACGGCGTTCCTGGCGTCTTCAGCGTGACGAACGACCTGCAGGTCGCCAATCAGCAGAACGAAACGCCGTCTCACTAAGTCAGTCTCCAACCAACCAGTCCCCGGCGGGCCAGTCTCGCCGGGGATTTTTCTTGCCTGCTGATCGCTGACGGGTCACCCTGTTGCCTATTACCTATTGCCTACTGCCTGTACCCTGTATCCATGCCCCTCCTGCGCTCGATCGGCACCACTCTCGAAATGATCAAGTGGGAGCACTCGATATTCGCGCTCCCGTTTGCGCTCACCGGAGCGATGCTGGCGGCGCATGGATGGCCGGCGTGGAGCAAACTGCTCTGGATCGTCGTGTGCATGGTCGCGGCGCGGTCGGCGGCGATGGCCTTCAACCGCTGGGCTGACGCCGAGCTGGACGCGGCGAATCCGCGAACCAGGATGCGGGCCATTCCCGCCGGCCTGCTGACGCGGCAATTCACGGCTGCTTTCACGGTGGCGATGTCCGTCGTGTTCCTGCTGGCCGCGGCGCAGCTGAACCGGCTGACGCTGCTGCTGTCGCCGATCGTGCTGGCCGTGCTGTTCCTGTACTCCTACACCAAGCGATTCACGCGGTGGTCGCATCTGTTTCTGGGCCTGGCGCTGGGCATTGCTCCCAGCGGCGCGTGGATTGCGATTCGCGGCTCGCTCGATCCGCGCATCGTGGTGCTCACGGCGGCGGTGCTCTTCTGGGTCGCCGGATTCGATGTGCTCTACGCGTGCCAGGACGAGGCCCACGACCGCAATGCCGGACTGCTCAGCATTCCGGCGACGCTGGGCACTGCCAATGCCTTCCTGATCGCGCGTGCCATGCACCTTATCATGCTGGCGTTGCTGGTGTGGCTGGTGGCGCTGTTTCAGCTTGGGCCGATTGCCTTCGCCGGCATCGGCGCCGTGGCGCTGCTCCTTCTCTGGGAGCATCTGCTGGTCTCTCCGCGCGACCTGACGCGCCTGAATGCGGCGTTCTTCACCATGAACGGCGTTATCTCGGTCATCTTCTTTTTGTTCATTGCCGCGGACCTGCTGATCCGGCGGCGCGGCTGATGTGAAGATGGGCGCGTGGCGCTAACTCGGGTATATCGCGGCGACATTTGGGTTCTCCTGCGATGTCGGCAGGATCATTGCCCGCAGTTTGGAAATCGCCAACAGCACGATCAACAGGGAAAAAACGAAGACAAAACACGCGATAATGAAGAGACTGTCGATGCCCGTCTCGTGGATTGGACGCGCGGTGAAGTCGCCAGCAACGCCCGTCCACCAATATGCAAAAAGGCCAACATCCATGATGGTGTGCCCAATCATGCAGGGGATGAGGGAATTCGACGACCACGCGAGCAGGCCGAGTAGAATCCCCGCGCCAAGAACGATGGGAACCATACCAATTGAAGCCCAACTCTTGGTGAGGTGTACCAGCATGAATAACGTTGAAGAAATCAGAATCGCCACTGTGCTTCCGACGCTACGTTCAATGGGGCGCTGCATATAGCCGCGAAAGCCGATTTCCTCACAGATACCGGCAGAAGCGGCAGAGATGACAATGGCCAACCAACGAAGAGGAACGGTCGGAATAAAAGAGAAACTATAACCACGTCGAAACTGGGCAAGCGGAAAGGAAACAAAGCGGAAGAGCAGAACGATCGAGGCGTGTACAGTAACTGCAAAAAAGACAGCGGCCAACAAAACCCAGGCCCACTGACTGGCATTGAGAGAGGTGGCGCGGAAACGGAAGGCGCGAGCGGGCTTCCAGGTCCGGGGCGGTCCGCCGCCGGATGCCCACCAAACGAGAACGGCGAGAAACAGAACTTCAGCGCAGCTCGCCAGCGGAACCCCAAAGTGGAGAAGAACAATCGGCCAAACGTTGGCCGTGAAGCCGAAGATCAGCAGAGCATAGAGAATGGCCATCGCGATTGTGCGAAGCTTTGAAGCTTCGCTTTGGGCTGTCATTTCAAAGACCTCAAATAATTAGGCGATTGTATGTGCCAGGCTGGAGTTTCGTTCGAATGGGTGCTTCAGCTTGATCAATTTGCAAACCTCAACGAGGTCCGCGCCGGAACAAAATCGCGGTTCGAAAGCAATCGCCTCGATCCATCAGCTTTTTTGGGAAACACGGAATCAGTCCGTCGTGCCTTTCTGCACCGCGCCTCCAATGTCGGCGACGCGCACCCCCGGATATGGCGACAAGATCGAGAAGAATTGCTGCATCCTTCTGCGGCGGAACCGCACAAGAAGATCATTGTAAAGAGCATTGAACCTCGGCTCCATTGGCGCAGCTTTCAACGATTGCTCTGGTTCCCAGCGTTGAAGTAAAGTGCTGTCGAGTATGCGGCCAGCGAGAGCGCAAACTTGTCATCGGAATGTAATCCCTTCGACACACCACGGGGGGCGACTCACCGGCAACCCGGACATTACGGGCATTTCCTCTTTCGTGGACTGCGGGCCGCATGAGTTTGCTGTGCGCGCACTGGCGTGAGCAGAAGTAACCGCGGATCCTTCCGCCGTGCTGCGCACGACGTCAGGATTCAGAGGTTGGCCGGGGCGTGGAGTCGGTGTGCGTGGAGTCGGTCTGCGTGAGCTGCGTGGAGTACGTGTCGCGGATGTCGCAGCGGACGCCCTGGCCGTTTCGGTAGAAGTCGGTGGCGCGACCTCCGCGGGCGCGAATGCCGCGGTCGCGGCGGAGGTTCGCGTCCAGGCGTTGGTCGCTTACGCGTTCAATGGTGCGCTGGAATTTTTCCGGGGCGTCGGCGAACTGTGGGGGCGGTATGACCGGGAGGGGACGCTCGACGTTCCAGGGTTGCGGCTCGTCGGCTGAGGCTCCCATGTCTCCAAGCGCGGGAGAGTCGTTCGACTGTCGCTCAGGGCAGGC
>DASYYN010000033.1:0-14197 GCA_035933815.1 Acidobacteriaceae bacterium | reverse complement strand
TCGGGCGTGGGGATGTCGGCGCGGAACATCTGGTAGTACCGGTTGTAGAGCGCCAGCTCGGCGTCGGTGAGATTGATGTAGGCGAAGATCTTGTCCTTCTCGAAGAGGTAGTCCGAGACGATGGGGAAGGTGAAGTCGCCGAGGCCGAGCATCTGCTCATGCCGCTCCATCAGGAACCACATCTGCGTGGCGAAGGCCATGCCGGGCTCGCCCTTGTAGAAGCGGTCGAGGAAAGGATTGTCTTCGGGCTCGGAGAGGCGGCGGGCGTGGAGGGTTTCCGACAGCACATTGGCGAGCGTCGATTTGCCGGCCCGGATGGGACCTTCGACGGCGATAAAGTGCGGCTGATCGAAGAGCTTGGCCATCGTGCAGAACTTTCAGCGAAGGAAATACGAAGATAACACAAGGAACTGCGGCGCGAGCCAATCCGTACACTAACAGTCAATGATCGCTGCTATCGCTGCAGGTTCGACGGCCGCTGCTCTCGTTGCCGGGGGCTGTGCGTATGCCGCCCTGTCGCCCCAGTCGCAGATCTTCGGTCGCGTTCTGGTTGCGGGGAAGAACCCGGCGGAGTTCGCTCTCACGTTTGACGACGGGCCGAACGATCCGTGGACGCTGCGGCTGCTGGAAATGCTGGCGAAGCACAACGTGCGGGCCACGTTTTTTCTGATTGGCGAGTTTGTGCGCGAGCGGCCCGCGATTGCGCGGGAGATTCTCGCCGCCGGGCACCTGATCGGGAACCACACGACGACGCATCCCTGGCTGCCGCTGAAGAGCCCGCGGCAGGCGCGCAATGAGATTGCGTTCTGCAACGCGATCATCGAGGAAGCAACCGGGCAGCGCGTGCGGTTCTTTCGCCCGCCGCATGGAGCGCGGCGTCCGGATGTGCTGCGGTCGGCACGCGAGATGGGTCTGACTCCGGTGCAGTGGAACGCGGTGGGGCATGACTGGCGCCGGCGGATGGCGGCCGTCGGTATTGCCGAACACCTGGTGCGCGGCATTCAGCGGAATCAGCAGCGGGGGCGCGGATCGAATCTGCTGCTGCATGACGGCAGCCATACGCGGATCGGCGTGGATCGGTCGCGGTCGATCGAAGCGGCGCGACTGATATTGGAGAAATATCCGCCGGGAGCAACGCGATACGTGACGGTCGACGCGTGGCTGTGAGAGCAGGAGTCAGGACTCAGAAATCGGAAATCCCGTATAAATAGGCAATCTGGAGGCTTCAGGTCCCCAATGCTTTTCGACCAGATTCGATATGCCCTGCGGCAGTTTCGCAAGACGCCGGGCTTCACTGTCACTGCCATTCTGACGCTGGCGCTCGGCATTGGCGCAACGACGGCGATATTTACGCTGATCCACGCGGTGCTGCTGAAATCTCTGCCTGTAGCGAAGCCGAGCGAACTGATCCGCATCGGCGACACGGAGAATTGCTGCGTCAATGGCGGCCTGCAGGAAAACTGGTCGCTCTTCTCGACCGAGCAGTACCGCGAATTTCGCGACCACACGCCGGGATTCGTCTCGCTGGCCGCTTTCCAGGCAGGAAAATCGCAGGTCGGAGTTCGCCGGGCTGGCAGCAATGAACTTTCCCAATCCTATGGTGCCGAGTTCGTTTCCGGAAATGCATTTGACACGCTGGGGCTCCAGGCCTGGGGCGGGAGGCTGCTGCGCCCCTCCGACGACCAGAAAGGGGCTGCCCCGGTTGCGGTGATGAGTTATCGCGCGTGGGAGGAGAAGTTCGGCAAAGACCCTGCGGTGATCGGCGGGGCATTTCTGATCAACGGGAAATCGTTCACCGTCGTCGGCGTAACACCGCCGGGATTTTTCGGCGAGCGCCTGGCGAGCGATCCGCCGTCGTTCTGGCTTCCCCTGAGCACATCGCCGCTGGTGCAGGGCGGCGCATTCGATGTCCTGGACGAGCCGCAACTGGACTGGCTGAACATCATTGGGCGAGTGCGCCCAGGCGCCGACCAGAAGCAGATCGAGGCGCAGCTGCGGGTGGAGCTGCGGCAGTTTCTGATGAGCCCGCTCAGCAAGCTCGATAAACGCGATGCGCCACTGATTCCCAAGCAGACGCTCCACCTGAGCTACGGCGGCGGCGGTGTGCAGCAGATGCAGGATGGCTACCGGTCCGACCTGCACCTGCTCATGTGGATCTCGGGGTTTGTGCTGCTGATCGCCTGCGCGAATCTCGCAAACTTGATGCTGGTTCGCGCGGCGGTGCGCAGGCAGCAGACCTCCGTGCGCTCGGCGCTGGGCGCGCAACGGACGACGCTCGTTGGCCAGGCGCTGACTGAGAGCGTGGTGTTGGCGGTGCTGGGAGGAGTGGCGGGGATTGGTGTGGCTTATCTGGGCGCGCGCATGCTCCTGCGTCTGGCCGCCGGACACAGCTATTTGCCGATCAGTCCGGTGCCGTCGCTGGCGGTACTGGGGTTTGCCCTGGGCGTGTCGCTGCTGACGGGAGTGCTGTTCGGCGTGGCGCCGGCGTGGATGACCGCGCATGCCGATCCCATCGAAGCGCTGCGGGGAGCGAATCGATCGACGCGGACCAGCGGCTTGTGGACACAGAAGATCCTGGTGATCGCGCAGGCGGCCGTCTCGCTGGCGCTGCTCTGCGCGGCGGGATTTCTGATTCGCTCGCTGGCCAACCTGCAGCACCAGCATTTCGGATTCGAGACGCAGAACCGGTACATCCTGCACATCGATGCGCAGATGGCCGGATACAAGCCGGAGCAGAGCGAGCAATTCTTCCGTCAGCTGCAGGACACTTTGGCCGCCATTCCCGGCGTGCGCGCCGTCACCTATTCGCTCTACAGCCCCATGGAGGGCGATAACTGGGGCGAAGGCGTGTACATCGAAGGGCAGGCGCCGCCACCGCCGGGGAGCAACTTTAACACGGCATCGTGGGTGCGCTGCAGTCCCGGGTACTTCGCGAACATTGGGACCAGGATCATCTCCGGGCGAGGCTTCACCGAACAGGACAATACCTCATCCAGCCGTGTGGCCGTGGTCAATCAGACCTTCGCGCACAAATTCTTTAAGGACGGCAACGCCATCGGGCACCATTTCGGCGATCTGGACCAAAAATACGCGGGCAACTATGAGATCGTCGGCGTCACAGAAGATACGCAGTATTGGGACCCGGATTCGAAAATCAGGCCGATGTTCTTCCTGCCGGCGAACCAGTGGGTGCACTACGACGATCCGGATGCGGCGATCTTCGAGAACGTGTCGCACCTGGAGATGCGGGCGGTTGAGATTCAGACGATGGGCGGGATTCCCGGACTGGAAGCAGAGGTCCGGCGCGCTCTGGCGCAGGTGAATCCAAACCTGACGGTCATCGACTTCGATACGTTCGCGAATCAGGTGCGCACGCAATTTTCCCAGCAGGAGCTTCTGGCAAAGCTGACGTCGCTGTTTGGACTGGTGGCCCTCGCTCTGGCGGCTATCGGCTTGTATGGCGTCACCTCGTATGCGGTGGCGCAGCGGACTAGCGAGATCGGCATACGGATGGCCCTGGGCGCAGATCGGCAGGGGATTCTGCAGATGGTGCTCCGGGGCGCGTTCCTGCAGGCGGGGATCGGGCTGGCGATTGGGATTCCAGCGGCGATTGTCGCCGGGCACCTGATGGCGAGCCAGTTGTACCAGGTGCAGCCGTGGGATCCCGCGGTGCTGGCCGCCACCACGGTCACACTGGCGCTGGCGGCATTCCTGGCAGCGGTTCTGCCGGCGCAGCGCGCCGCTCGGGTGGAACCGATGGTGGCGCTCCGGATCGAATGAAGACTTCTACTGCTTTTTCTGCTGCGCCTGCAGATACTGGTCGACGTTACCGGAGTCGACGAGGGCCGAGCCGGTGTCGATGAACGCCGGGATGGGACTGTAGAGGTCAAGCCCGTACGGCTGGTTCAGCGAGACCGGCTCGTAGTGGATCTGGTCGAGCATGGCGACGCCGACGTATGCCATGGTGAACGGCTTCTGAGCGACAGTGGCGGCAATCCAACCCTGCTTCACGGCATCCAGCGTGTCCTTGTCGACGTCCATGGCGATGAGCACGCGATCTTTGGCGTTGTTGCGGCGGAGCACCTCGGCCACATCTTTGCCGGCTGAGGCTTCAAGGCAGACGAACGCATCGACGCGGTCTTTGCCGGTGAGAGGCAGGTCCTGCTGCGTTTTATCGAAGGCAACGGTCCCCTGCCCGCGGATGTCGACGATGTCTTTCACATGAATGCCGGGACTCTGGGAGATTACGTCCTCATACCCCGCGAGGCGCTCGTCGAGGTTGGGCTGGCCGGGCATGGTGAAAAAGACGACGTTGCCCTTGTCCTGCATGCGCTCGATCAGCGCGTGGCCTCCGAGGCGGCCGGCCTCGCGGTTATTCGTGCCGATGAACATGAGCCGGCGGCTGTTTGGGGCGTCCGAATCAATGGTAATGACAGGAATACCGGCGTCCATGGCCGCGTTGATCTCGGGCGTCATGAGCTTCGCATCGGCAACGGATACCAGAATGCCGGTGGGTTTCTTCGCAACCACTGAGCGAAATTCCTGCACCTGGCCCTGCGGATCGAAATCCTGCGGACCGGCGAGGTCCGTGTGGACGTTGTATTTGCCGGCAATCTTATCGAGGCCCTGCGATGCCGTCTGCCAGTAGGCCAGCTTGATATTGTTCGCGACGAGGTAGAAATGTTCCGCGCTGCTGTGGCGGCCGCAACCGCCAAGAATCGCAGCGCACAAAGTGACGATCGCTGACGAAAGTGCTGCCTTCCCGAACCGCATCCCTTACCTCCTGCGCCATGATTCTCCTGAGCGCACCCGCGAGGTGGTTCCAGTTCAGCGCCGGCCCGCTCCGGATACGCCTGGCGAGGCGGCATTCTACTCCGATTTGCGAAGAATAGAGGAGTTCGGCGTGTTTTGGGGGTTCGTGGACTCACCAATCGGCTCAAGCTCAGCGGCAGCGATGCCGATATTCACGAACAGGACAGCTATGGCACGGAACGGGGAGAGCCGCTCGCCGGTTGACCCGACGATCTGGGCGGAGGTGCAGCGCCGCACGGATCAGGATCTGATCACCCGGGCGCTGATTGGCATCGGCGTGTATCCGGTGCTGCTCGTTCTGCTCGCAACGATGATGCCGTTTCGCCGGGAGCACGGCACATTTTTCTGGGTCGCGTCTGCAGTGATTGCACTCAGCGTCTGCGTACGCCTGTATCTGCTCTGGTGCTCGAGGCACGCGCGGCTGCCACTGCGGGAATATTGGTTCCGTCTGCTGCTGTCTACGGTGCTCGGGGTAGCGGGAACGATGGGCGGGCTCTCTGTGGCCGTGCTGCACTGGTACGGCGTCGGTACGTGGATCTTTAGCCTCGTGATGCTGTGGCTGATCGGGACCGCGTGCGGCTCGACCATCACGTTCACCCCGAACCGCTACATGATGCAGCTGAACATTGGGTTGCTGCTGGGGCCGTCGACACTTTACGCATTCAGGCTGCACAGCGAGCAGACCGTGACACTGGCGGTGGGGGCGCAGGTGCTCATGGGGTATCTGGTCCTGCAGGGGCGGCGATTGCACCGGATGTACTGGGATCTGCTCAGCGAGCAGGCCGTGCGGCAACATCAGACGCAGGAACTGCAGGCGGCGCGGTTAGCCGCGGAATCGGCGCGGGAAGCCATGCGCTTCCAGGCGACGCACGACTCGCTGACCGGATTGTGGAACCGGGCCGAGATTGTGGAGTTTCTGGAGCGGGAAGTGCGGCGCGCAGCACGCTCCCGGACTCCTCTCGGCGTGCTCATGCTGGACATCGATCGATTCAAGCGGATCAACGATCAGTACGGGCATCTGGCCGGAGATGGCGTGTTGAAGGCTGTGGCCGAGCGCCTTCCGGCAAATCTTCGCGCCTGCGACGGAGTGGGGCGGTACGGGGGAGAGGAGTTTCTTCTTGTCCTGCCGGGTTGCGATCTGCACCAGCTGAAAATCGCCGGCGAACGGATCCGCGGCGACATTGCGGCGGGGAGCGTTACGGCTCTTGCGGAGCAGCCGAATGTGACGGTCAGTATTGGCTGCGCGGTTGGGAATGCCGATGAACACTCTGCGGAGGATCTGCTGCGAGCGGCCGATGAAGCGCTCTACGAGGCCAAGAGGCGCGGCCGCAACTGCGTTGCGACGGTGGCACTGGGCCAGCTTTCGCCAGCCGGGCCTTCGACAGAGCTTCTCGACGTCAGCACACCATCTCTTTCAGCTGATCGCTGACGATGAGCCTGGGTTCGGTAAAGCGCTGCACCTCGTCGACGGTCAAGCCGGGAGCGATCTCGTCGAGCACGAGGCCGCGCGGCGTAACGCTGATCCAGGCCATCTCAGTGGCGATGGTGTCGACCACCCGGACCCCCGTGAGGGGGAGCGTACATTTCTTCAGGATCTTGGGGGAGCCGTCTTTGGTGCAGTGCTCCATGGCGACGATCACGCGGCGCGCTCCGGCGACCAGGTCCATGGCGCCGCCCATGCCTTTCACCATTTTGCCGGGGATCATCCAGTTCGCCAGCGTGCCTTCCTCGTCGACTTCCATCGCACCGAGCACGCTCAGGTCGATGTGGCCGCCTCGGATCATGGCAAAAGAATCTGCGCTGGAGAAAAAAGCGGCGCCGGGCAGAGCGGTCACGGTTTCCTTCCCGGCATTGATGAGGTCGGGATCTTCCTGGCCGGCAAACGGGTAGGGCCCGACCCCCAGCATGCCGTTTTCCGACTGCAGGACGACTTCGATGCCGGGCGGAACATGATTGGCGACCAGCGTCGGCAGGCCAATGCCGAGGTTGACGTAGAAACCGTCGCGCAGCTCGCGCGCGACCCTGCGCACGATAAGTTCTCTTTTGGCAGCCGCGGAGCCAGCGGCCGAAGACTTCCCGGAATCCGATAAAGTAGTCATGGGCTCATGCAGATCGCAGTTTTCAATATACGGTGCAAGTCGCTGGTCCGGGGAACGGCAGTGGTGCTGGCCAGCCTGATCGGGGCTCTGGTCTGCGCCGGGTTTCCGGATATTCATCCTACGCTCTGGATCGTGCTGCCTGCCGCGGCGGCCACCTACGGCACCTGGGAGACGAGCCGCTGCCTGCGCCGGCAATGGAGTTTCTACCACGGCGGCGTGGTGCTGCTGCTCTATACGGACGTGCTGGTGGTGGCGATGATCCTCTTCCTGCTGCTGTATCCCTACATGCACTGGCTCCAGGGGCAGTGAGGGAGCGGGACAGAAATCAGGAATCAGAAATCAGAGATAGAAAGACGCGCTGCTCATTCGAATTGATTCAGGTCGGTGTCGGGTGCTGGGTGGCCGAGGATGCGGCACATCGCGACGATCTGCCCTTTGTGATGGAATGCGTGCGTGAGCACGTGATGGAGGATGAGCGCGGGCGTGCGCACGGCGGTGTCCCCGTCGGGGAAGAGCAGAGTTGTCTTCGCGTTGAGCTGCTCGTCAGTGAGGTCTGACAGGTATTCGAGTGTGCGGGCTTGCGCGTCGCTCTGCAGCGCTCGCGCATCGGAGAGAGCGGGCCAGCGGCCCGCGTCCCAGGACTGATTCGGGGTGTTGCGCAGGCGGTTGACCCAGCGGATTTCGCAGCCCAGAAGATGGACGACCTGAGCGCGGATGCTGGGATAGCCGAAGCCCGGGACCTCCTTCGCATAATCAGCGTCGGGAAGCGAGGCGAGGTGATCGAAGAGCAGCGTCAGCGAGGCATGGGTCCAGCTATGGAATTTGCGGATTCCGTCAAGCGTGAACATTGGTGCTCCTTGCCGGGTCACTCGATGCCCAGCTTCTTCCAGACCGCGTCCACCCGGGCTTTCGTCTCCGCGTCCATTTCAATCATCTGCGGCCAGGGGCGAGTGAAGCCTTCGGCGGCCCACTTGCGCGTCGCGTCGATACCCATCTTGCTGCCGTAGTTCGGCAGGCGCGCGGCGTGGTCCAGCGAATCGACTGGACCGAGGGTGAACTGAATATCGCGCTCGGGGTCGATATTGTTGGCACCGCGGAGCGTGACTTCCGCGAGGTCCTGCACGTCGCAGTCTTCGTCGACGACGATGATGCACTTGGTGAACATCGCCTGGCCCATCGCCCAGATGCCGTTCATCACCTTGCGCGCGTGGCCGGCGTAGCTCTTGCGGATCGAGACGATCATCAGGTTGTGGAAGACGGCTTCGACCGGCAGGTTGATGTCGACGATCTCCGGCAGCGTGAGGCGGAAGAGCGGGAGGAAAATGCGCTCCACGGCCTTTCCCATCCATGCGTCTTCCATGGGCGGCTTGCCGACAATGGTGGCGGACCAGATGGGATCTTTACGGTGCGTGATGCAGGTGATGTGGAAGACGGGGTAGTCCTCCTGCAGCGTGTAGAAGCCGGTGTGGTCGCCAAAAGGACCTTCGGGGCGAAGCTCGTCGAGGCGAACGTAGCCTTCGAGGACGATCTCGGCGTGCGCGGGAACTTCGAGGTCGACCGTTTCGCACTTCACCAATTCGACGGGCTGCTGGCGGAGGAAGCCGGCTATGAGGAATTCCTCGACTTCAGGCGGCGCAGGCACGATGGCGGAGAAGGTCGTCGCGGGATCGGTGCCGATGGCAACAGCCACTTCGAGGCGGGCGTCGGGGCTGTTCGCATCGGCAATTTTGCCGAGGGCAATGTTTGTCGTCGCGCCGGCGGTTTCGGCCATAGCCTGGACCCGCGCCGATGCGTCTCCCGCCGCGGCGCGGAGCCGCTCGCGGAGATGCTCGGCCGCGTTCTTCTGGCGTTGCCAGTGCATGCCGGTGGTCTGGCCGTCGTAAACCTGCATCCGGTACATGCCCATGTTGCGCTTGCCGGTGCGCGGGTCGCGGGTGACGACGCACGGGAGCGTGATAAAGGGGCCGCCGTCGAACGGCCAGGTTTGCAGCACGGGAAAGTCAAGGACCGAGAAGTTCTCGCGGTGGATGACTTCCTTGCAGGGAGCCTCTTTGGCGGAAACGGTTTTCGGGAAAAACTTGCCGAGGTCCGCGAGCATCGGCAGCATCTTCAGCTTTTCGAGGAAACCTTCCGGGGACTTCACATCCATGAGGGCGCGGATGCGCTGAGCGATGTCGTCGAGCGAATCGGTATCGGGATTCAGGCCGAGCGCGAGCTTCATGCGGCGTTCGCTGCCAAACTGATTCATGAGCACGCGCGCGCCGGGATACCCTTTGACCTTTTCGAAGAGGAGCGCAGGACCGCCGGCGTTCTTCGTCATGCGACCGGATTTCGCAACGCGGTCGGCGATCTCCGCCATTTCGAGGTGCGGCGACACTTCTTCGCGGATGCGGCGAAGTTCGCCGGATTTGTCGAGGAGCTTGATCCAGTCTCTCAGGTCGTCGCAGGCCAGGGCGGTTCTCCGGTGTGGGATTCGCTTTAACTATAAACTTCGCTGCCGCGCAGAATCTGAATGGCCGGCGCCCAGAATGCGTGACAGCGTCACTCCGCGTGCGATCATCGAAGCGTGAGCACAGCGGGCATTGGGAGTTACTGGAAGCGGCGGCTCACGCGGCAGGGGCTTCTCACTGTGGCGGCAGTGGCCGTTACGGCCGCGGCGTACGCGATGACACCGCCACCCGATTTCCGCCATCGATTCAGCCTTGCGACGGCGTATGCCGCCCTGGTGTTCCTAGCCGTTTCGCTCGCCATTGGGCCGTGGAGGGTGCTCCGCCGGCAGCCGAATCCAGTGAGTGAGGATTTTCGACGGGATCTGGGCATCGGAACCGGAATTCTCGCCCTGCTGCACACAGGTGTTGGATTGACGGTGCATCTGCGCGGACGCATGTGGATGTACTTCCTGCGCCGGCTACATCCCCCGGCGGTGCAGAACACAACGTTTGGATTTGCGAATTATGTTGGCGCGGTCGCAGCGATTCTTTTCCTGATTTTGCTGGCAATCTCGAACGACGTGTCGCTCCGCGGCCTGGGGCTTCGGCGGTGGAAAGCTGCGCAGCGCTGGGCGTATGCAGCCTTCGGGCTGACGGTGGCGCATGGAGTGGCCTTTCAGGTCGTCGAAAAGCGGCACGTGCCCTGGGTGGCATTCTTCTGGGCCGTGATCGCAAGCGCGATCGTGCTGCAGCTGGCGGGGTTTGTGCTGGTCCGGCGACGGCGAGGTGCGGCTTGAAAGACATGCGGGACCCTGCAGCGCAGCGCGAGATTCTCGTGCGCATCGGCAGGCTTTCGCGGGGCGATCAGCCGCGCTGGGGCAAGATGACGGTGGAGCAGATGATCTGCCACCTAACCGACGGATACCGTGCCGTTCTGGCGGGGAGAAACCTGGACAGAGTCAAATTCTGGATTCCGCGACCGCTGCTGAAGTGGATCGCGCTGCGTCTTCCTCTGCGATGGCCGAAAGGCGTTCGGGCGCCCTGGGAGATCGCAGCGGGGCTGGGCGGCACGCCGCCGGTGGACTTTGAGCACGATCGTGCAGAGCTGGTGCGCTCGCTGAACGATTTTTGTGAGCGGGAGCCGCCCCGGGGCTGCATCCATCCGCTGTTTGGCAAGATGAGCAGCCGCGACTGGATGTGCTGGGCATACCTGCACGCCGATCATCACCTGAGACAGTTTGGGCGGTAGCCTTCGCTACCGCCCGCATGCTGCCGTGATGGCGGCCCTTACTTCAGGCCGTAGACGTCGATTTCTCCCTGAGGATTGGTGGCCGACACCGGATCGTGTCCCGTGGAGATGAACACTTTGCCGTTGGCGACGACCGGCGAGGTGAACTTGATGCCGTAGCCGGGCGTATCGCCGGGGTTAGCGCCACTGCTGTAGAGCTGGTTGGGGAAGTTGGTGGCGTCGTAAGCGTAGAGCGTCGCGTTGGTGGGAGTCCCCTTTTGCAGGGGCACACCCTGGTTGATCATCCACACAATCCCGCTGCTGTTGCCGTTCGAGGAGATGAACGGAGTTGTGCCCATGTGCTCGGTGCCCACGCTGGGCGCGCTGTAGGCGCCGGGAGTAAGCTTCGAGCCGTTCCACTGGAACTGGCGGACCGGGGCAACGACATTGGAGCCAGTGGGCGAGATACCAAGGTAGACGGAGCCGTTATACCAGGCACTGCTGCCGAAGATCTGGTACGAGTTGACCTGGCCCGAGTACGAGCCGGTGCCCGCCGGGCAGCTCTGCGAATACGGGGCGCTGAGGTCCGACTCGAACCACAGGGTCTGCGTCGCACCGGCATCATTGGCCTGTTCGTGCCCCATGCTGGAGGAGTTGACGACGTACATCTTGCCGGTTTTGCCGCCGGCGACAAGCTGCGACGTGCCAGGGATCAGCAGCAGGCCGCCGCCCGCGAGATCGGCGTCGTCGCAGTTCATGAAGGCGTAATCCTGCGGAGTGAAGTAATCCACTATCTGGAGCGTCGGGCTGAACTTGATGACGGAGTCGCCCCAGGCATCGCTGCCGTTCCACGGACCGTTGCCCGTGGTGATGTAGATGTTGCCGGAGCTGTCGGCAACGGGGCCGCCGCCGCCCATCCACACCCCGCCTGCACTGGCGTAAGTGCCCACGCCGGCCAGGTTCGGGCTGGCGTTCCAGACGGCGACCTGAGCCAGAGTCGAAGCGTTGTAGGCGAGGAGCCATCCGGTGGGACAGTCGCCGACGCCGATGTAGACATTGCCGTTGGCGAGCAGCAAAGCCGCGCGCTGGATACAGCCCGTCGTGAGCGTGACGGTCGAGCCGTTGCCGCCGGGATTCGTTCCAGGGACAGAGGCGTTGATCGTCACGGGACTGCCGGGCTTCTGGGCGCCGGTGGTGATGTCGAGCGCGTTCAGGCGGAAGGTACCGCCGTTGCTCCCCTTCTGCGCCGACACAACATAAATCGTGTTTGTACCGGTATCGATCACCGGTGTCGATGTGACGCCCTGATATGGCTGGATGGCGCCGTTGGTGAGCGGCGTCTCGCCTGACTGGAGCAGGGAAGTCTTCCACAGAGGCGTCTGGCTGTTGCTGTCGATGTTGAAGGCGTAGACGGAGTCCGCTTCGGTGGCGACGAACATCACGTTATGCTTCGCGCCGCCGATGGTGAGGTTCGACATGACCAGCGGCTCGCCATAGACGTAGCCGTCCACCAGATACGACCAGAGCTTGCCAAAGCTGGACGCGTTCACAGTAGAAGGCGTGAGCGCGGTTTCCTGCGCGTTGAGGCCGGAGCGATTGCTGTCCACGTGCCAGGTGGGGATGTTGACGGTGGTGACGTTGGTCTTCGCCGTGATCGTGACCGAGGCTTTTCCGCTGACGCTGCTGAGAGCCGCGGTGATGGTGGAGGATCCGGAGGCGACGCCCGTCGCGAGCCCTGAAGCATTGATGGTTGCGACGGAGGTATCCGAGGAGCTCCACGTGACGGAGGAGCTGACGTCGGCGGTCGTGCCGTCGCTATAGGTGGCGGTGGCTTTGAATTGCTGTGTCGAACTCGCCGCGAAGCTTGCCGTCGCCGGGCTTACAGCGATCGATGAGACTGTCGCTGATGCCGAGCCAACGGTGAGGGACGCTTTTCCGCTGACGCCGCTCAGCGTAGCGCTGATCGTCGCGGAGCCGGCAGCGACACCAGTCGCCAGTCCAGCTGAATTGATGGTGGCAACAGCGGCGCTGGAGGAACTCCAGGTGACCGATGCGGTGATGTTCTTCGTCGTGCCGTCGCTGTAGGTTCCGGTGGCCGTGAATTGCTGGGTCGCGCCCGCTTTGATGCTGGCGCTTGCGGGGGTAACGGCAATCGACGAGAGCGTCGGCGGCGGAGGCGTGGTTGAGGAGACGGTGAGAGATGCCTTTCCGCTGACGCCGCTCAGCGTGGCCGTGACGCTGACGGAACCGGCAGCAACGCCGGTAGCCAGCCCGGCAGCATTGACGGTGGCGATGGTGGCGTTCGAAGAGCTCCAGCTGACCGATGCGGTGATGTTCTTCGTCGTGCCGTCGCTGTAGCTTCCGGTGGCGGTGAACTGCTGCGTGGCGCCAATGTTCACGCTGGCGGTTGCGGGCGTAACGGCGATGGACGAAAGCGTCGCCGGTGCCGGCGTCGATGTCGTGATGGTAAGCGTGGTGGTTGCGGAGACCGCGCCGTCGGTGCCGGTGATGGTAGTGGTGCCCGCGGCGACGGCGGTTGCCACGCCGGAGGCGCTGATGGTGGCAACGGCGGTGCTTGAGGAAGCCCACGTCGTCTTCGAGGTGACGTCGCCACTGGTGCCGTCGCTGTACGTGGCCACGGCCTGGTACTGCTGCGTCGCG
The DNA here is from genome assembly GCA_035933815.1 of Acidobacteriaceae bacterium. Taxonomy (GTDB): domain Bacteria; phylum Acidobacteriota; class Terriglobia; order Terriglobales; family Acidobacteriaceae; genus Palsa-343. The sequence goes on along the minus strand of DASYYN010000033.1, from coordinate 968 downwards.
CCGGCGGTGACGCTCAGATTCGCCGGCTTGATCGTGATTGACGCGATCGTGGGCGCGACGGCGGTTACGTTGAGCGATGCGGATCCGGTGACGTTGTTCAGTTGGGCGACGACAGTAGTAGAACCCGCCGCCACACCCTTCACGAGGCCAGTGCCATTCGTGCTGGCGATCGCGTTATTGGAGACGCCCCAGGCAGCGGTGGTGGTCACATCAGCAGTCGAGCCGTCGCTGTAGGTTGCGGTGGCCGTGAACTGCTGGGTGTCGCCGACCTTGACAGTCACGGACGATGGGGAGACGGCGACGGAGGTGACGGTCTTCCCGGGCACAACACCGGAGTGGTGGGAAGCACCGCATCCGGCGATGGCCAGCAGGGAACCGAGGAGAACAGGCAGAGATGAAGAGACAAAGGGCCGCACAGACCGTAACCGGAGCAATTTCGATGCCATATGTGATGAAGCTTCAGAGTGGATTTGATTCCGAGTGTAGTTACTTTGCAGTAAACAGTCCAGAAACGTGCAGCGAAAAACAAGCGTGAGAACCACGACAGAAGGGATGAATCGCCAGACAAATGCGAACGAGTGCTATTTTTTGCAGCTTTTTACCGACTGTCAGCGCCGCTCGCCGAGCGGCTCGCCTTCATTAGTTGAGAGCGGTACTGGCGAGGGTTGTCCTGGCGCGAGCTGGTGCGCCAGCAGGCGATCAGCATTAAGAACGCTCAGCGTGTTAAGAAATAGTAAACGGCTGGTGTCACGATCAGCGACAGCGCCATCGAGATCAGCAGGCCGCCGATGACGGCGATCGCCAGGGGCTGGAGCATCTGCGATCCAGCGCCCAGCGCGAACGCCAGCGGCAGCATGCCACTGATCGCAGCGAGCGCAGTCATCACGATGGGACGCAAACGGCGGCGCGCGGCGTGGAGCATAGCGTCGTGCGCGTTCTGCCCTGCGGCGCGGAAGCGCTGATCGGCG
>DASYYN010000258.1:0-10177 GCA_035933815.1 Acidobacteriaceae bacterium | reverse complement strand
GCTCCACGAAGCCGAGCCGGTCACGCAGTCCGGCCCCCTGGTCGGCCGCCCCAACCACATCAACGCAGCCGCCGCACAGGCGTTTATCGATGAATTGATGTAGAACTCGCGACAATTTGGGTGCCCCATGTCTCCTGATGTTGGAGACATGGGAAAGCGCGAAGCGCCGTGTGTGTCAGGACACGAACTTCAGTTGGCTGGCAGCTTCTCTCTAACCGCTTCTCTCTTGTCCTACTCCACTCCCGCTTCCGGAACCCGCCGCCCCCGCTTCACCTTCTCCGGTTCCGGCTCCGGCTGCGGCTCCTTCGACGGATCGTAATAGAGCAGCCGCCCGCACGACTCGCACGTGTGAATCTCGCCCTCGCGAATTTCGTTCCACAGCTGCGGACGCAGCCCCATGTTGCAGCTGTGGCAGCGCTGTCCCTGCGCGAAGGCCACAGCCGTGCCCCGCGTTCCGCTCACGCGGTCGTAGACACGCAGCAGCTCTTCGGGAACTCCCGCTCTCTCCGCGTTCCGACGCTGCGTCAGTTCCTCGAGCCGCTTCATCTGCGCCGCCGACGCCACCCGCGCCTCGTTCTTCTCGATCTCCACCACCTTCGCGTTGTCGGCCAGCTCCGCCTGCGCTGCCTTCAGCTGCGCCGTCAGCTTCTCCGTGCGCTCCATGCTCTCCAGCTCGCGATCCTCGATCTTCCGGATCTCCTCTTCCGCGAAGCTCACCTCATGCTGCAGCGCCCGATACTGCTCGTTGGTCTTTACGCTCGACGCCTGCTCGCGATACTTCACAATCTTCTGGTTCTGATCCTTGATGTCGCTTTCCAGCCGCCGCCGCAGCGCCTCTTCGTCCTTCAGCGCCTTTTGCTCCTGCTCGACGGCCGCCTTCTCGGCAGCCAGCCGCGTCTCCAGAACGGCCAGCCGTTTCGGCAGCGCCGCGATTTCGGCGCGCAGCTGCGCCGTCTCCTGGTCAATGGTTTGTAGGCGGATCAGGGCCTCGAGTTCGGTTCGCATGGTCGGAACTTCCAGGATACCACCCGGCCATGCCCCAGCATTGCCGCGCTGCCCTTCCGGCCCCCCAATCCCCCGCAAGTAGCTGCCGGCAATCCACCCGCTGCTGCCTTTACCGCCTCACCGAACTGCCCTGCAGCTACACCAACATTGATCGCCGGAATTCCTCTGAATATCACTCGACGCGCATCTGTCACCGGGCGTATACGTTCCCCACCACGAGGCCCGCACGTTGGACCCGGGTGAAAGAGAGCTTGACTGCATGCAATACATGATCACGTGGAACGAACGCTCGCAGGGTTCCCCCATCGAATACGAGAACGCTCAGAAGCGCATTCTGGAAGTCTTCAGCCCATGGAAGGCGCCGGCCAATTTCAAGATCCACTCGTTCGTCATCCGCGTCGGAGACTGGGGCGGCTATATGTTGATGGAATGCGATGACCCGCTCCAGGTGCATAAGTTCTGCTCGATGTTGCCTGCGTTTTCATTTGAAGCTCGCCCTGTTGTTCCCGTGGCCGACGCCATTCGTGTGGAACTCGAGGCGATGGCTTACCGCGATGGACTGAAGAAGTAGAGAACGCCCGCTGCAGCATTGACCCGAAGATTCGTGCGCCCGCCCGTCCCCGCATCGTCCACAATGAAGGACAGGCGGCCCATGGATTTCAAAGATCATCTCCACACCACCGGCACTGCGCTCAAAAACTGGGCGGTGGCTCAGTTCCAGGATTCTCTTGCTGTCGGCGTGCTCTGGCTCGTCGGACTCTACATTCTCCACGTGCCCTTTGCGCCCCTGTGGGCGGCGCTCGCGGCCGTGCTGCAAATCATTCCCCACTTTGGACCGATCCTCGGCCTGATCGGCCCGATCCTCGCCGCAACCATCAAATGGACGGACTGGGAGCACCCTCTCGGTGTGCTCGCCCTCTATGGCGTGATCGTGATCCTCGACGGCCTGCTGCTCCAGCCCTACATCATGCGAAGAACGGTCCGGGTGCCCATCTGGGCCTCGATCCTCGCCCCCATTGTGCTCGGAATCATCTGGCCGTTCTGGGGAGTCCTCGTCGCACCGCCCCTGCTCGCCGTCGTCTACGCATACCGCACGCGATGGAAGCGTTCGCCGGCCGAGCCGCAAAACAGACCATAGCCCGGATCACCTGCCCGCCCTACGCCCCCGCCTTCTTCTCGATTTTCGCCCACGTGTCCTTCAGCGCCAGCGTCCGGTTGAACACCAGCTTCTCCGCCGTCGAATCCGGATCGAGGCAGAAATACCCCACGCGTTCGAACTGATACGGTATGCCCGCCTTCGCCTCGGCCAGCGAAGGCTCCAGCTTCGCATCCGCCACCACCTCCAGCGAGTTGGGGTTCAGATTGTCCAGAAAGTTCCCGCCTTCCGGCACGTCCTGCGGATTGGGGTTCGAGAACAGCTTGTCGTAGAGCCGCACCTCGGCGGAAATCGCATGCGCCGCCGACACCCAGTGCATCGTTGACTTAACCTTCCGCCCATCCGGCGAATTCCCGCCGCGGCTGGCCGGATCGTACGTGCAATGCACTTCCACCACGTTCCCGTCCGCGTCCTTCACCACGCTCTGCGCGACTACAAAATACGCATTGCGCAGCCGCACTTCCTTGCCTGGCGACAGCCGGTAATACTTCGGCGGCGGGACCTCGCGAAAATCCTCCCGCTCAATGTACAGCTCGCGCGAAAACGGCACCTGCCGCGTCCCGGCCGTCGCATCCTCCGGATTATTCGCTACCTCCACGTACTCCGTCTGTCCTTCCGGATAGTTGTCGATAACCAGCTTCAGCGGCCGCAGCACCGCCATGCCGCGCGTCGCCCGCTTGTTCAGATCATCGCGCTGCACGTGCTCCAGCATCTCGAAATCGATAACGCCGTTCGTCCGCGTCGCCCCCAGGCTGCCCACAAACGCCCGAATTCCCTCCGGCGTAAACCCGCGTCTCCGCATGCCTGACAGGGTCGGCATTCGCGGATCGTCCCATCCCTTCACTCGCCCTTCCTGCACGAGCTGCAGCAGCCTGCGTTTCGACAGCAGCGTAAACGTCAAATTCAGCCGGTCGAACTCGATCTGCTGGGAGGGAAAAATCCCCAGCTGCTCGATGAACCACCGGTACAGCGGCTGATGATCCGCAAACTCCAGCGTGCACATCGAGTGCGTCACCTTCTCAATCGAGTCCGACTGTCCGTGTGCGTAGTCGTACATCGGATAGATGCACCACTCATTGCCGGTCCGGTGATGCTCCGCATGCACGATGCGGTACATGATCGGGTCCCGCATGTTGATGTTCGGGGACGCCATGTCGATCTTCGCCCGCAGTACTCGGCTCCCGTCCGCAAACTCGCCGGCCTTCATCCGCGTGAACAGGTCCAGGTTCTCCTCGACGGTGCGGTTGCGATACGGGCTGTCCCTGCCCGGTTCCGTCAGCGTCCCGCGATACTGCCGGATCTCGTCCGCCGACAAGTCGTCCACATACGCCTTCCCCGCTTTGATCAGCTCAATCGCCCACGCATAAAGCTGGCCGAAGTAATCCGACGCATAGCACAGCCGCTCCCACTCAAACCCCAGCCAGCGCACGTCCTTCTGGATCGAATCGACGTACTCCTGCTCTTCCTTCTCTGGATTGGTGTCGTCGAAGCGCAGGTTCGTCCTGCCCCCGACCTCGTCCGCCAGCCCGAAGTTCAGGCAGATCGCCTTGGCGTGACCGATATGAAGATAGCCGTTCGGCTCGGGTGGAAAGCGCGTCTGCACCACCGCATCGCCATACTTCTTCGTGCGCACATCCTCCGCGATCATGTCGCGAAGAAAATTCGGTGTAACGGGAATTTCCGGCGATTCCACACTCGATTCTGGATTAGCTGCCATGCTCCTATTCTTCCACGGCACGGCGCGGTGCGAGTTTGGTGTCAGGATCAGATCCGGCTGAAATTGGAACGTGTGAAGGCGCCAGCCGATGTGCTGGTGATCGATAAGGTGGAACAGCCCGGAGCGAATTAATTCAGTTCCCCCGTGAGTTCGTAGGTGCCCGCATACCATGCCGGCACCTCCCGGGATAATTTCAGCGGGTTGTCCCAGCGTCGGGCGCATGGGACACGAAAGTTGCGACATGTGTTACCAGGTTGAGCGAGTCGCCGGTCCGCAAATAGTAGTAGCCCTTGCCATCGTGGTCCTTGCCGTCCCAAATAGCTGCGCGACGTGGTCCGTCGCAGGTCAGCGTGTCGCCATGCACGGTAATGGAGGTGCCCTGGTCCAGTCCAATCCCCAGCAGTTCCGGATGCTTCTTCATTACCGGCGCCAGGTCGTTCTCGCGGTGCCGAGCATCCACGTGCTGATCGATGGTCGTGTTGGTAATCAGGCCAAACCCAACCTCGTGCCCCGGCGCCATCATGATCGTGTTGTCATCCGGGTTTGACGAACCGCGTACCAGGTAGGAGCCCTGTATCGTCGCACCGGCTGAGCCACCCATCACCACCCCGCCACGATCGAGCACGCCGAAGATCTCCTTCAGCGTCAGCGTGCCGAGGTACGCATCCGCCAGCCGCCACTGTCGACCGCCTTCGAGATACACGCCGGTTGCGTCCTTCAATGGCGCCGCAAATTCCGGTGAGTCCGCCACCTTGCGATCGGTCGTATGCAGCACCGTACACTTCATCCCCGCGAAAATCGCCGAGCAGTACGGCGGAAGCATCTTCATGTCTCCCGGATTTCGGATAGCCGCTGTCGGGATTACTACGATATGCGCGGCTTTGCCGCCGGCCAGCGCAATCATCCGCTGAAAATCCGGCCCATCGCCTGTAATGACCAGGTAGCCATGTGCTGGCCCATGCGAAGGCAACGGAGTCTGCGCGGCTGCACCCTGCGCCAATGCCATGCCTGCCCACGCCAGCCCCACAAGAACCCGCACCATCCTGAAGCCCATCCGTCTAGCCTCCGTTCGCCCTCGGATGTGTTTCCCCCGGGCTGATAAAAATACTCTGCTTCATTTGCTTCTGGCCAGCGAAGTGATCCTGGCTACCGCCCCAACTGTCGTAGTCGTCACCCTCGCTTCCTGACGGCCCTCGCTCTGGAGCAATTCAGGAACGCGAAGTTCTGATCGCCACGCCGGGCGCCGCCTTGCCGAGCTTTTCATCCCATCAAACCGCCCAAATCTCATCCCTCTGTTCGCCGGTTCCCGCCGTATGCTACTGGGTTCCTCCCCAGACGGAGGTACGCCATGCGGAGGCTCTCGTCCGCAGTTCTTGCCCTGGCTCTCGCCGCCGGTCTGCAGGCTCCGGCCCAGGTTCCCGTACAGCAGCTGCCCTACCGCGGCTTCTCCATAGTCAACCAGAGCGACCTCGAGCCCGCACTCAATCGCTATGCGGTCACCGGCTATCGTCTCGTGGCCATCGCCTCAGCACCCAACGGCAGCGTCATCGCCGTCATGGAGAAGCTTCCTCCTGAGAGCCCCCTCCGCGAGTACCGCGTCATCTTCGGTGGATGGGCACACCTGCGCGGCCTTCACAACGAAATGCCCGCCGAAGAGCAGATGAACCAGGCCGGCGCGCAGGGATTCCGTTTCTTTCCCGGCTCCATCCTCTTCAGTCGCGGCGCTGCTGCAGCCATCATTATGGAAAGAGATCCCGACCCCGCCGCGCGCTACGCCTATCGCATCTTCTCTCCGCAACTCGCAACCTCCCATCGCTTTGAGCAGGACGCGCTCCGCGGCGTTAGCGACGGCTTTTCCGTTGTTTTCCATGGTGCCGCCGGTCGCGGCCCTTCCACCCTCATGGAGAAGCGAACCGACAGCCCCGGCACCCCCGCGCAGCCATCCCCATCGAATCGCTTCCTCACCATCACCGCACGGGATATTGCGAAGCGACTCCAGGCGCAGGTGGACGACGGATATGTTCCGCTGAAGAATTCAACCTGGGTCGACTTCAACAGCTATCAGAATTCCTTCTGGTTCCAGAAATCGCAGAGTCTCGATCTGCGCCTCGTCCGCCATGAAGTGCAGTTCTCTCCCAAACGGCAAGTCACCGCCGACTTCGCCGAAGAGTTCACCCGCAAGCTGAACGAGGCCGCAGCCGAGGGATATCGCATCGCGGCTCCGCCCATTCGCATCGACTACATCAAACCCGCCGTCCTCGTCCACTGGATCGCCCACTTCAGCGCCGTTATGCAACGCAATCCCGGAGCCGCCCCCGTCACCTACCGCTATCTGGCTCCCATGGCCCTGCCCGACCTCGTCTCCGAGCTCAACGATGCTGCGGCTGCAGGCTTCAGCGTCGTTCCCGGCAGCCTCGGACGCGATGGTTCCATCTTCGTCGAGCGTCCTCAGCTCCTCTCCGCCGGAGGTGCCCAGTGATCCTGCTGCCCGCAGCCCTGATGCTCGCTTTCTTCGCGCAGCCGTCCTCCGCCCCCTCCACATGGCGCGTCACCGGCATCGCCGGCCCCTTCGGCTTTGAGGGCCAGAAGATGACCCTAACCATCGGCGAAGACGACCTGCTGCTGAACGCGAAGAAGGCCGTTCCTCTCCGCATCCCCGTTTCCCAGATTCGCCAAATCGTCTATACCCCCGAGCGTTTCTCTCGCGCCGGGCAATTGGTCAGCGATAAACGCGGCGACAAGCCCACCGCCAACTGGGCTCCCTCCGGATGCGGCGATCCCGGATGCGGTGGCGCCGCCCTCATGTTCCTTGCCACCCTCGCCGTCGCTTCCACCATGCACGGCGAGAGTCACTACATCACCATCACGTGGGAGGACCGCGGCGTCGAACAGGAAATCGAGTTCGAGATCGGCAAAGACCAGCGCGCCGTCATCAGCGACCGTCTGCGCCAGCTCGCCCCATCGCACTGGATCGACGTCGTCGAGCAGAAGCACCGCGTCGAAAGTCTCATCGCCGAGCACCAGCAGGACGCGCTCCCACTGCCCATCGCCAGGATGTCCCTCTGCGGCGGCTACGTCCTGCCCTCCGGCGACTACCGCATGCTGGTGGCCGGCTCCGATTCCGCTCCGGAGATTTACTTCTTCTCCGGCGGCCTGAACCTCTCCCAACTCCGCGGCGTTTTCCGCGCTCACGCCTCCGACGCATCGCCCGCCGATCCCATCGAATACCAGCCCGACTCCAACCGCATCCGCGCTATCCGCTGGCACGACAAGTCTCTGGTCATCGACGACGAGAGGGAATAATGCCGGCTTGGAACGCCTTCTGCTCCACGATTTCCCATTCCCGCGGACCCCGTGTTACCATCAAGTTACGCTCAGTAGTTTGGTCGTGAGTCGTTCTCGCCTTCATCCCGCAAGACCGCCCGCCACGTAAAGTTTCCCAGACCCCTCAGCGTAATGGCCCACGATGGTCGAGGTGTTCGACCGGGCCAGGCTGCCACGCCATGGCGTATCGCAGCCGAAGACGCAGAGTGTGTGGCAAATCCTGAATCGGCGCGTTTCCAGCGCCCCCCTGGTTTCCTGCATACAAGACTTTCTCCAGCCGGTCCCGCCTTGCGGCGAGCGGCTGAACAGCACGACTGCGATCGCCGTGTGCAATCCCAGGATGACCGTTAAGACGGAAGATCCACGGCGCGACGCAGCACAGGAACAACTTGAAACAATTCTCTGAACTTGAACTTTCGCCGGCGCTGCAGAAGCAGCTCGCCCGCGCGAACTTTATCCACCCTACCCCCGTGCAGGCCGCAGCCATTCCTCCGGCGCTGCAGGGCCGCGACGTGCTCGCAACCGCCCAGACAGGGACAGGCAAGACTCTCAGCTTCCTCATCCCCGTGATCGAACGCCTGCCCGCAGCCGGCAGCGGAGCCACGGCTCTGGTTCTGCTGCCCACGCGCGAGCTGGCCATGCAGGTGCTCGAGGCCTGGCGTGATCTCACCCATAGCAAAAGCACGTCCGCGCTTGTGTGCGGCGGCCTCGCCGAAGGTCCCCAGCTCGATGCCCTTCGCCAAAAACCGCGCCTGATCGTCGCCACGCCCGGCCGGCTGGAAGACTACCTCCAGCGCCGTCTCGTCAGCCTGAACAGCGTCCGAATCCTCGTGCTGGACGAAGTGGATCGCATGCTCGACATGGGCTTCCGGCCCGCCATCCGGCGCATCGCCGCCGCCCTGCCCGCCGAGCGCCAGACCCTCTGCTACTCGGCCACGCTCAGCCCGGAGATCCGCGAAATCGCCGGCGACTACCTCCGGAATCCCGTGCGCGTCGAGATTGGATCCGTACTCAAGCCCTCGCCCAACGTCGAGCTGCGCAGCTTTGAAGTTCCCACTGATAAAAAGCAGGAGCTGCTCGAGCACCTGCTCACGACGCATGACGGCAGCTTCCTGGTCTTTGTCCGCACGAAACACGGAGCCGATCGCGTGGCCCGCCGCCTCGCGCGCGCCGGACACTCGGCCACCCAGATTCACGGCGACCGCTCGCAGTCCCAGCGCAATACCGCTCTTCGCAATTTTGCTGAGGGCCGGCATCGCGTGCTGGTTGCCACCGATGTGGCGGCACGCGGCATCGATGTCGCCGACGTGGCGCACGTGGTGAACTTCGACATGCCAAAGGAAGCTGAAGACTTCGTGCATCGCGTCGGACGTACGGGCCGCGCCTCCGCCCGCGGTGTGGCCTCCACTTTCGCCGCCCCCGACGAGACATCCGCCCTGCGCAAAATGGAACGCACCCTGGCCATCACCACCAGGAAATATCGAGTGCGTCCGCGACACGACGCACACCCCCGCACCGCCTGATCCGAAGCGGCAATAGGGCCCACCTTCTCGCGCCAGCGAGAGGGTGGGCCCTATCCCCTATTGCCTACTGCCTATTGCCTATTCCCTGCCTTTCTATCCTTTCTGCATCCTCCTGCTACACTGCCTCCTCCAACACTCATCGATGCCTCCGGACACCGACGCAGCCTGGAAACCGAAGCACAATCCCTGGGCCGTGGCCCTCACTGTCACCCTGGCCACGTTCATGGAAGTCCTCGACACCTCCATCGCCAACGTCGCCATCCCCCACATCGCCGGCGGCCTCGGCGCCTCGCAGGACGAAGCCACCTGGGTCCTCACTTCCTACCTCGTCTCCAATGCCGTCATCCTCCCGGCCAGCGCCTACCTCGTCTCCTTCATCGGACGCAAGCGCTTCTACATGATCTGCGTCGCCCTCTTCGGCCTCAGCTCTATGCTCTGCGGACTGGCGCCCTCGCTCCCGCTCCTCGTCCTCTTTCGCGTCCTCCAGGGCGCCGGCGGCGGTGGGCTCCAGCCCAGCGAGCAGGCCATTCTCGCCGACACCTTCCCGCCCCGCAAGCGCGGCCAGGCCTTCGCCGTCTATGGAATGGCCGTCGTCCTTGCCCCGGCGATCGGCCCCACCCTCGGCGGCTGGATCACCGATAACTACACCTGGCGCTGGATCTTCTTCATCAACGTCCCCATCGCTATCCTGTCGCTCTTCCTCACTTCGCGCATGGTCGAAGACCCGCCCCACGTGCAGCAGGAAGTCCTGGAAAGCCGCCGTCGCGGCCTGAACCTCGACTACCTCGGATTCGGCCTGCTCGCCATCGGCTTCGGCTGCCTCCAGTTCGTGCTCGACAAAGGTCAGGAAGACGACTGGTTCGGCTCGCACCTCATCACCACCCTGTTCCTCCTCTGCGTCACTGCGCTCGTCGTGCTCATCTTCTGGGAAATCGTTCAGATCCGCCGTAAACACCGGCCCATCCTCGACCTCACGATGTTCCGCAACCGCAACTTCGCCGTCTCTTTCCTGCTGATGTTCGTCCTGGGATTCACCCTCTTCGGCACCACCGTCCTGATCCCGCTCTTCGTTCAGCAGCTCATGGGCTACACCGCCGAGCAGGCCGGACTCGTTATCTCCCCCGGCGGCATTGCCATCCTGTTCCTTATGCCTCTGGTCGGCGTCCTCGTCAGCCGCGTCGACGGGCGCTACATGATCGCTTTCGGCTTTGCGATGCTCTCCGTGTCGCTGGCCGCCATGCACACCATCGACATTCAGGCCAGCTATGCCTACGTCGCCTGGATGCGCATCTTCCAGGCCGCGGGCCTGGCGTTCCTCTTCGTGCCCATCAATACCCTCTCCTACACCGACGTTCCCCGTAATAAGAACAACGACGTCTCCGGCCTCATGAACCTCGCCCGCAACATCGGCGGCAGCTGCGGCACATCATTCTTCGTCACCATCCTGGCGCG
>DASYYN010000228.1:0-1599 GCA_035933815.1 Acidobacteriaceae bacterium | reverse complement strand
TCGCGAACGAGTCCATCAGGCCGGAGACGGTGGAGCCTTCTTTGGCCATGCGAATGAAGATCTCGCCGGGCTGGCCGTTGGGGTAGAGGCCAACGGTGATGTAGCCTTCGTGACCCGCGATGGCGAATTTGTGGGTCAGCGAGGCGCGTTCGTCGGGGAGGCGATGACGGACGGCACGGGGCGGGGCTTCGGATTGTTCGACATCGCTGCGCTCGGCCTCACTGGCTTCGGTGCGAGCCAGCGCTGCGATAAAGGCGTTGGTGGCGCCAAGGATGGATTTCGAGGCGATCTCGACCTTCTCGGCCACTTTGGCTTCGAGGGATTTGAGGTCGGACTCGGCGGGCTTATGGCCCGAGGCCATGGCGGCGAGCACGCGATCGGCGGCGGCGGAATGTTCGGGGGAGGGGCTGGCTCCGGCGCCTTTGACGTCTTTCGCTTTGGCGCCGTCGGAGACGTTGAGGGGTTGGGCACCTTTGGAGCCATCGCGATAGACGGCGACGGCCTTGAGGCCGAGGCGCCAGCTTTCGAGATAGGCTTCCGCGATGTCGTCGAGGGTGCAGTCGTGCGGCAGATTGACCGTCTTGGAAATAGCTCCCGAGAGGAACGGCTGGGTTGCGGCCATCATACGAACGTGGCCCATGTAGTGGATGGAGCGGGTACCCTTCGACGGCTTGAAGGAGCAGTCGAAGACGGCGAGGTGTTCGGGCTTGAGGGAGGGCGCGCCTTCGATGGTGCCGGTGGCATCGATGTAGCTGACGATGGCATCGACCTGGGCGTTGTTGTAGCCGAGCTTGAAGAGCGCGGTGGGGACGGTGTTGTTGACGATCTTGATCATGCCGCCGCCGACGAGCTTCTTGTACTTGACGAGGGCGAGGTCGGGCTCGATGCCGGTGGTGTCGCAATCCATCATGAACCCGATGGTTCCGGTAGGAGCGAGGACGGTGACCTGGGAGTTGCGATAGCCGTACTTTTCGCCATGAGCGAGGGCCTGATCCCAGCAGTCTTTGCTGGCGGCGAGCAGATCGTCCAGCTGCGGGACGGCGAAGGTCTTGTCGCCTGCGGTTTTCGATTTGCCGATGTTGTTGACCTCGGCGCGATGCATGCGGATGACGTCGAGGAAGGGCTCGCGGTTGACGTAGAAGCCGGGGCAGGCGCCGCCTTCGCGATCGACGGAAGCGGTGAGCGGCGTGGCGGAGGCCAGCGGGGGGCAGGCTTCGGCAACGCGAGCGGACTGGAGGTAGGCCTCGCCGCACATGATGGCGGTGAGGGTGGCGGCGAAGTCACGTCCGGCGTCGGAGTCATACGGCAGACCGAAGGCCATGAGCAGCGCGCCCAGGTTGGCGTATCCGAGGCCGAGCGGACGGTAGTCGTGCGAATTGCGGGCGATGGCTTCGGTGGGGTAGCCGGAGTTATCGACGAGGATCTCCATGGCGGTGATCATGATGTCGATCGCGGCGCGATAGGCGGGGATGTCGAAGGTGCCGGCGGGACTTACAAACTTGAGTAAGTTGAAGCTGGCCAGGTTGCAGGCGGAGTTATCGAGGAACATGTACTCCGAGCAGGGATTGGACGCGTTGATGCGGGCGGTGTTTTTGGAGG
>DASYYN010000225.1:0-42002 GCA_035933815.1 Acidobacteriaceae bacterium | reverse complement strand
AGGAGAACCATCAGGCAAGAACTCCGTACAACTCGCGCAAGATGCAGTCGTTCTGTGGGGCTGATTCGATAGTACAGGAGCGCGCGGCCCTGGAAGTGCGCGCGGCGCTTGCTTCGGTTACCTGCGGTGATACTGCGCAAGCAAAAAAAGAGGCCGCGAAATTGCGCGGCCTCGCTGCTGTGTGGAGGAAGTCTTACGGATGGGTCGGAATCACTCCCGGCGCGAAGAGATCGGACAGATCGTTCACGTTGGCCGCATCGCCCAGCCAGGGCGAAGATCCCGCTGCGCGCACGTGGAAGATTTCCTGCATCGTGCGCAGATCGGAGGAGTGAGTCATGTCGACGGAGCTGGCGTAGGGCATTCCGTTGACGTTCGGATGCGCCAGATTCGAGATGACGATTTCGCCGATGGTGTGGGTGAAATCGTCGGCATTATCGCCCGTCTCGCCATCCTTCTCGGTTTCATCCCACCACAGGATGATGGCGCCGCCGTCTTTGTACGCTTTCGACGCCATGATCATCGGCACGAAGCGGCTCACTGCGTTGTCGCCCGCTTTGATCTGTGCCGCGTCGCCGGTCAGCCCGGCAAATCCGCCGGTGAGGCCGCTGTGCTGGTCGTTGTACTGGTCGGGCGTGATCCAGTTGTAGTCGGCCACGCGGTTGTCAGCCAGATCGAACGCCAGCTGCTGCAGCGGAGCGTAGTTGAAGCGCAGCGGATTAGAAGTGGTGGTGTTGTCGCCGCCGTTGGTGTCGGTGAAGAACAGCATCGGATTGTGCTTCGGCGCGTAGTTGTACTGGAGGGAATCGTTGTATGCGTTGAGGTAGCTGTTCGCGTCGAATACGCCGGATTTGCTGACCATCGGAACCGTCCACTGGCTCTCGGGCAGCGGCAGGTTGGTGAGTTTGTCGTTCGGCAGTGTCGTCAGGTCGATGTCTTCCTGGTAGGACTTCCAGCTGTAGCCGGCGAGTTGCAGCAAACCGCTGAGGTGGTTCGTGGTGGTCTGCACGTTGTTGGGAGTGCCGGCAGGCTCGGTGTAGGGATCGTTGTCGTTCAAAATGCCGTAGTTCGTCCCCGCTTCGGCCCAGATGTACTGCGGCTCAGACGGATGGATGTGATTTTGCCCGCTCTGCGTCGCGAGCACGTTGTGATAGGCCGTTGCATACGCGACATGCTCGCTGATGTTCACCTGACGCCCATTGATGTAGGCTACTGCGGTGCCGTTCACGAGGCTGTTGATGAAGGGCGCGTTCGCGTTCCCGTAAATCTGCTGGATGCCTCCGGGAAGCGTGATGGGCTGCGTCCAGTTGTGGTTCTCGAGGGCAATCACGAAGACATGCCGGATGGCGCTGTCGTTGCGATCATGATTGTCGTCCTGAGCGTGCGCTGGGTAGCATGCGACCGTGGCCAGCAGGGCGCAACCGGCAATTTGGCGGAGATGGTGCGTCGATAACATCGGGCTCTCCATTTGGGGATTGCGGCCGGGCAGAGGAGCAGCCGGCCGCAGGGACATTGGTACAGTCCGCATGTTTCAGCCAGATAAGCGGCAGGTTAAAACGACAGGGCTTAGCCGAAGGCACAGTGGCCCGGAAACCTGATACCTTGACGATCTACAATCGAGTAGTGTAGACCGTCATAGTATGGGCAAACCGAACGATCTGGTACAGGGAACACTCGACCTTCTGATCCTGCGCACTCTCCTCGCTGAGCCGCTGCATGGCTGGGCGATCGCGAAACGCATTCAGATGGTTTCCGGTGAAGTGCTGCAGGTGCAGCAGGGCTCGCTCTATCCGGCGTTGCACCGGCTGGAGCAGCAGGGATGGATACGCGCGAAGTGGGCCGAAAGCGAGACGGGCCGGCAGGCGAAGTTCTACGCGTTGACCACCGCGGGCCGAAAACAGCTGGAGCAGGAGACGGCGAACTGGACCCGGCTTCGCTCCGCCATCGATCTGGTGATCGAGGGCGCGTAAAGGCACAGAGCTTAGAGCACTGAGCTCGGAAAGGCCGCTGCCATGAGATGGATCGAAAAGCTGCGAATGCAGAAAGAGATGGCCATGCATCGAGGCCGCGCGGGCGAGCGCCTCGACGCCGAACTGGAATTCCACCTCAATCAGCAGATTGCCGAAAACGTCGCGGCAGGTATGTCGCCGGACGAAGCACGGACCGCGGCGCTGCGCAGCTTCGGCAATCCTGCGTTGCTGCGCGAGCAGGCTCGCGAGTCGTGGAACTGGGCGTGGATGGAGCGTCTGCTGCGCGATGCGCGGATCGGCGGTCGAACACTGCTGCGGACTCCGGGATTTTCGGTGACGGCGATTGTGGTCATGGCGCTGTGCCTCGGCGCGACGACCTCCCTGTTCACGGTCACGCGCGCTGTGTTGCTGAAGCCTCTTCCATTCCCCGGCTCAAACCAGCTGGTGATGGTCTACGAGCATTTCCGGCAGTATGAGAACGGCCTCGGCAGTAACTACAACGTGGTTGCCCCCGCCGATTATGCCGACTGGCGCGCGCAAACGCACGGATTCGAAGACATGGCCGCCTGGCGCTGGTCGCAATTTAATCTGAGCGGCGATGCCTCGGAACTGCCCGAGGCGGTCACTGGGGCAGCAGGCAGCTGGAACCTCTTCTCCCTTCTCCGCGTGCATCCCGTTCTGGGCCGCAGCTTCACCGAGGCTGAGGACCAGGTCGGGGCCAATCGGGTGGCCATGCTGACGTGGAGCCTCTTTGAGCGCCGGTACGGCGGCAACGCATCGGTGATCGGCACGCAGATCCGCCTCGATGGCAATCCATACACGGTCATCGGAGTATTGCCGCGCTGGTTCAGCTATCCGGCGGCGACCGTCCAGGTATGGGTGCCGTTCAGGGCGGGCATCCCGCCGGAGATTCTGGCGCACCACGATTTCCACTTTGCTCGTGTCGTCGCACGACTCAAGCCTGGCGTCAGTCTGGCTAGTGCCATGAGCCAGGTCGAAGCCGTCCAGCAGCACATCCACAGCCAGCATTTAAATGAGCCGGTCGCCGAGGATGCGATTTCGCGGCCGATGCTCGATGACGTGGTGCACGATGCGCGCAAGCCGCTACTTCTTCTTTTGTGCGCTGCGGCATGCATGTTGCTGATCGGCTGCCTGAACGTCGCGAATCTGCTCGTGGCGCGCGCAGCGGCACGGCAGAAGGAAACGGCAATCCGCGGAGCGCTGGGTGCGGCTCGTTCCACTCTGATCGGTCAGGCTCTGATGGAATCTCTGCTGATCTGCGCGGTTGGCGGCGCCGTTGGATACGCGCTTTCCATTGCCGCGACGCAGTGGCTCGTGCATTCCTGGCGGGATCTGCCGCGCGCAGAGGGCATCCACGCCGATGGAGTAGTGCTGGCGTCTTCGTTTGCTCTCGTGCTCCTGGTCGCGGTCGCCGCCGGATTGCTTCCCGCCTTGTTCTCGGCGCACCGCAATACGCTGACCGTGTTGCAGGACTCGTCCCGCGGAGTGAAGGGAAGCCAGGCACATGCGAGCATGCGGCGCGCCCTGCTCACGCTGGAAATCGCCGTTACGGTGGTCCTGCTCATCGGCGCCGGCCTGCTCTTCAAGAGTTTCATCCGGATGCGTACCACCGACGTGGGCGCTACGACGAAGAACATCCTTACCCTGCATTACGACCTGCCACGAAAGCAGTACGACACGCCCGCCAGGGTGGTGGCGTTCAACGAAGCGCTCCTCAACCGCGTGAAACAGCTCCCCGGCGTTCGTTCGGTCGGCATCACCAACGTTGTACCGGGCGGCGGATACGGCGGCGACGATGTGTTCACCATTCCTGAGCATCCGCCATTCGATCCGGGCAAGGCTATGCCCGATGCGCTGGAGCGCATGGCCGACCCGAATTTCTTTACCACGATGGAAATTCCACTGGTTCAGGGCCGCTTCTTCACGCCGCAGGATCGTCTCGACCGCTCGAAGTACGTCATCATCAGCCGGAATCTCGCCGAGCAGTATTTCCCGCACGAGAACCCCATCGGCAAACATCTTGTCACGCAGTGGGAGACACCCCAGCAGCAGACCTATGAAATTGTCGGAGTCGTTGGCGACACGCTGTGGGAGCCGAATCAGCCGGCGAAACCGGTCATGTATTTTCCGGCTTTCACGGGAGCGCTCGATCGCGATTACACGCTTGCTCTGCGAACGCAAAACGATCCGCTGGCCTTTTCGCTGCCGGTGCAGAAAATACTGGCGCAGCTCGATCCAACGTTGCCGGTGTCGCATGTGCTCACCATGGACCAAGTGATGGGCGAGGCGGCGCAGACCAGCAGCTTCGTCGCCACTTTGGTTCTGGCATTCGGCAGCCTTTCCATCATTCTTGCGGCCGTTGGACTCTTCGGCGTGCTCTCGTATCTGGTGACGCAACGCACCACGGAGATCGGCGTGCGCATGGCGCTGGGGGCGCAACGCGATCACGTGATGCGCCTGCTGTTGCTCGACGGCATGCGACCTGCGCTCTTCGGCGTCGTCTTTGGCCTTGCCGCCAGCGCGGGCGCCACGCGGCTGATCCGGTCGCTGCTCTTCGGAACGCAGCCGCTGGATGCTACGGTATTTGCGGTGGTGACAATCACATTGTTGCTGGTGGCTGCCCTCGCATGCCTGCTGCCCGCGTGGCGGGCAGCACGTCTGGATCCGATGCAGGCGCTGCGCACGGAGTAGGGGAGGGCACAGGGCACAGGGCTCAGAGCACAGAGGTGCAAGCGATCTCAGTGGACTGACCGGTATACCGCAACGGAAACAGTTCCCCATTTGACATTTGCGCTCTGCCGGGAGTAGCTTCCTCTGCATTGCGTTGCAGGTCCCCCGCGCCCCAGCCGTTGAGCGCGAATTTCTCCTGCAATCGCCTACTCCAATTCGGATTTCGTTCAGGAGGCTTCTCCCATGAAGCTGTCTCTTTTTGCAGCGGCCGCGCTGGCCCTTGCAGCGCTCGCGCCCTGCCCGGCCCAGACCACCAGCCCCATCTCCATTGACACCAGCAACCCGACCGACTGGAAGATCAGCAATGGCGTGCTCACTGTGGACTGGCTCCCCAGTGACGGCCGCATCTTCAGCATGCACTGGTCGGCCTTTCCTAACCAGGAACTGATCGATCAGACGAACCGCAGCCATGCCGGGCCGAAGGGCTTCTACATGGACAACGTGGGTCCTGGATTCAGCACGCCGACCAACGGCTACTACGTCGACCCGAACGGCCGCTACGTCGATTGGTGGGTTGAATATCCATCCAGTTCAACAACTCCGACAAATCCGTTCACCTGGCAGCAGCACGACATCATGTTCGCGAATGACCCGGGCGTCCACATCTACTTCGTCCTCGATCACGGCGCGAACGACATCAAGGGAAGCATTGGACAGATCCAGTGGGTGGTACGTGGCGATCTGGCGCAGTTTACGAACACATATTCGGTGAACAGCGGACTGTCGAACCTCGGGGCCACTTCAGTGCCCATGCCGAATGCGGTGCTCTTCGGCGGCACGGAGTCCGGGCGCAACGTGCAGGACGCGACCGTGGATCTGCACGGCCTCACATTGCCCGCCGGATTCCGCCGCGAGTTCTACACGAAATACGATTACTCGAGCTACGAGTACCTGCACAAAGCGGAGGGCGTCTACGGCTCGACCATGGCGGAGTGGATGGTCGTGCCCAGCTCTGAGTCGCTCACCGGCGGCCCGTCGAAGCAGGACCTGATCTTCACGGGCAACCTGCTCATCATGGAGGCGTACTCGAACCACCTCGACAACCAGATCAGCTTCAGCGTGCCGGCGGGCGCGATCATGCACCGGCTTTACGGCCCGTTCTACTACCACCTGAACGCCTTCAGCAGCGCGACCCCAACACCGGCATCGCTGTATCAGGAGGCGCTGACCGCAGCGAGCCAGTTGCAGCCGGCCTACGATACCGACAGCGTACTGGTGCAGAACGGCTATGTATCCTCGACGGCGCGCGGCGAAGTCAGCGTGAAGGTGGGCGGGGCATCGGGACAAGCTCTGAACCAGGCATGGGCGATCCTGAGCGATAGCGCCACGAATGTGCAGTATTCGCACGCCGGGAATGAGTACTGGGTGAATATCAATCCCGCCGGGATCGCCAACTTCCATAATGTGGCGCCTGGCACCTATCGCCTGACCCTGTACAGCCTCGGCCAATGGGGTGAGCTGCGGCAGGATCATGTCACCGTACAAGCCGGTCAGACAACGCATCTTTCGGTAAACCTCGCGCCGGAGAATTTCGGCACCTTCGCGCCCGTCTGGACCATCGGCACAGCGGATCGCTCATCGCACGAATTTCTGCACGGGCAGATCACGAATCCGGAGGACCTCGACACCAGCTACGCCGACAACTACACGGCGCGCCTCGGCAACTCCGTGCAGGACGACCGCGAGTTTTGGGGCAACTGGAACTACTGGGCAGACTTCGCCGCGAACCAGGGAGCGGTGATTTACTACGCCACGCCCGTGGGATCAACTCCGGCGACCAACGACCTGAGCCAGTGGAATTACAACCAGTGGCACCTCTTCAATCCGGGGCTGTACGACCCGGCCAACAACACTACGGATGGCTATAAGTATCTCTGCCCAACCTATGTGGGGAACTGCGCCACGACGCCGGTTCCGGATTGGCAGGTGCACTTCACCACAACGGATGATCAGCAGGGCCAGGGGCAATACGTCGCGTTGTCCATGGGTCTGGCCGCGACCGAATCGAGTGTGGTGGTTTCGCTGAACGGGCAGCCACTCACATGGCCCGGCTTCAACCACAAGAATGCCGACGCGGCGGTGCGCAGCGGGTTTTCCGGGACGTATCAATGGACGGTCCTGCAGTGGCCGACCAGCGCGCTGAACCCGCCGGGGCAGGACAACGTCATCACCTTCAGCGTGAGCCGGACACAGGGAGTTTCCTACGACGCGCTGCGCCTGGAGATCACGGGCACGTCAGCCGATCCGGCCGTCACCGGCTGGAACGACTACGACTACGTGGACGCGAACGGCTATAAACCGGCCAACGATGCGATAGCCAACCAGTAACCGCATCGGCAGCGAAGGGCAGCGGTGCAAAGCCGCTGCCCGGGATTGCGTCACTCGCAGTACTTTAGGCACTCCCACATCTGTATCAACAGCAAAACACAGCGCCAATTGCCAGTTAAGCTGAGCCTGGTAGTCCCGGGTCCGAACCTCCTCCGCGGAGGGCGGCTCGCGTTGTGCTCCTCGAAATATGCTGACACGGCGACCATCACGGGACGTAACCATCACCTCAAGAATGAAAGGAAGCGCTGCCCGAGTGCTCCTGACAGCTGGGTGGCTGGCCGGCTTCTGCATGACTGCGCTCGCCGCTGACCGGCCGCTGCCCACGCTGCGCACAGCGCACCAGGTGCAGGTTCTTTCCAATGCTGACGCCGCGCGTTCCTTGCCTGTACATCTGGCGCGCGCGCAGGTCAGTTTCTGGCAACCCTCATCGCAAACAGCGTTCCTGCTGGACGAGACGGACGCGATTCGTGCCAAAGTCACCGGTGCGAACCTGGATGAAATCGTTCCGGGGGATCTGATTAGCGTCGACGGGTGCTCCGGCCCCGGCGACGCAGGAGCATTGATTCTTGACGCCCGCATTCGGAAGCTGGGTCACGCCGCGCTTCCGGCCGCACCGCTGGTCAGTCTGGATCGGCTCTCTTCAGGCGCTTACGACGCCCATTGGGTGACGGTTGCGGGTATTATCCAGTCCGTCGCCCGCGCAAATGATCCCAATATGCACCCCGGCGAAGTCAGGCTGACGCTCGCGATTGGACAGGATAGCGTGCAGGTAAGCGCGCCGGATTCGCGCAGCGAAAATCCGGCCAGCCTTGTCGATACGGAGGTCCGGCTTCGCGCCGTTGCCGAAAACGAGTTCAACCAGCGAGGACTGCTGAGAGCCACCCGCCTGCATATGCCCGCGCTGGCCTTTCTGCAGCTTCTCCGCCCATCCATCGTGGATCCTTTCGCCCTGCCGCTGACCGGAATCCGTGACATCAGTTTGACGGGCGGAGGAAATCCCGGCCACCGGCTGCATACTCGCGGCGTCATCACATCCACGTGGGGAGACCAGAACTTCTCGATCGACGAAGCGGGACACGGTGTGTTCGTCAGTTCTGAGCAACCCGCGCCGGTGCATATCGGCGACCTGGTTGACGTCGTGGGGTTTCCTTCAGGAGGGGAATACACGGTCTTCCTCAATCATGCGACGCTGCGCCGGATTGGCACTGGGCCCTTGCCGCCGCCGCGGCGGTTAACGGCCGCCCAGGCGCTTGCCAGCGGGGCGGATGCCGAGCCGATCGAAGTGGAAGGCACCCTCCTGCAGCGATCGCCCGGCCCCGAGGGAATTCTGACGCTGCTGCTCAACGACGGCACTATATCGTTCCTCGTTGTGCTGCCCCACGACAATCCCGGTGAGATCGGGGCCGATATCGCTCCCGGCAGCCGCCTGCGGGTTAGCGGTATCGGCGTCATCCACGCTGATGGCAGCCACAATCCCCGGGAACTCAACGTGCTGTTGCGTTCACCTGCCGATGTGCTCTTACTGAAGGCGCCTCCCTGGTGGACACTCCGCCACGCGCTGATACTGATTGCCGTTCTCTGCGCCACCGCCATCGTGATCCTGGTCTGGAACGGGCTGCTGCGCCGCCGCGTGCATGCCCAGACCCGCCAGATCCGGGCCCAACTGCAGGAGTCCAGCCGTTTGCGCGCAGAGGCCGAAGCCGCGAACCAGGAGAAGAGCAAGGCGATGGAGAACCTGCTGGCCGTGCAGAAAGACCTGCTCGGCGCGCAGGAGAAGCTGCGCTTCCAGGCCACGCACGATCCGCTTACCGGATTGTGGAATCGCGCGGCACTGCTGGAGAGTCTCCACCGCGAGCTCGCGCGCACCCAGCGCACCGGCGCGCCGCTTGGCATTCTGCTGCTCGATATCGACCATTTCAAGCAGGTGAATGACACCCACGGGCATCTGTCCGGTGATGCAGTCTTGCGGGAGATCGGCCGGCGCCTGGTTCATGCCACCCGCCCGTATGACACAGCCGGACGCTACGGCGGTGAGGAGTTCCTGGTGATCCTGCCTGGCTGCGGCCTCGAAGAAACAGAGCACAGCGCTGAGCGGATTCGCAGCGCCGTTGCTTCCGCTCCTTTCAGGGCGGGAGATACGGAATTCTTTCTAACCGTCAGCATCGGAGCCACGGTGGCGTGTGAACGGCCGGGCTCCGAACAAGCCCTGCTGCACGAGGCAGACGTTGCCCTCTATCAGGCGAAGTCCGAAGGACGCAATCGCACGGTTCTGTATGCCACGCGATCCGTTCCGGCAGAACACCTGTCCTGATTACGCTAAGAGCCTCGTGAACTGAGCGTTACCGCGAAACCTGCGCATCACGCAGCGCCGTTTGCAGTGCGAGCACGCGATTGGGCTCGGCGTCACTGACTGCGAGGAGTTCCAGATCGCCGGTCTCGAGTGCAACGACCCGGAACCCCGCGTGCGTCGCGGTGATCGTCTGCGGCCGGCTCGCATCTCTCCTTTGCGCAACGAACACCGATGCGCGATGCCGGCCGATGCTGAACAGAAGCTGCGCGGCGGGACGGCCGTCGAGGTATGCCACGTTGGCGCCTTCGAGCCGCGTATCCGCGGGCAGGGAATCCGGCAGGTTGAAGCTGAACGGCAGCTTGCCCTGGAACCACGGCTTGACCGTATGCCGGTCCGACGACAACACCTCCGGAGGAGCGCCCGACGCGAGCGCCGCGATGTGGAGATCGCTGGCTTCGGCTGCCAGAGCTGCGTATTCGCTGTTGCCGGCTCGATGCCCCCGCAACTGGATCAGACTCCATGTCAGCAGGACCGCCAGCATCGCCGCCGCGGCGATCCATCCGGAGATCCCCATCCAATTGCGGCTCGAAACGGTTTGCGGCGCAGTGAACGAGATGCGCTCCTGAGCGATCGCAGAACGTAGGCGCTGTTCGGTTTCAGCGGGCAGGGCATAGCGATGTGCCGACTTCCCGATGGATGTCCTGAGCAGCCAGGTGTCAATCAGGTGCGCCGCGCAGGAATGGCAATCGTCCACGTGCTGCCGGGCGGCGGCCGTCTGTTCGGCGGAGAGTTCGCCGTCGGCGAATGCGCTGAGTGTCGCAACCGGGAGATGATCCGTCATGGGCGTGCCTCCCGGCCGGTTCTCGCTCTTGTTTCCAGCTCCCTGCGCACGAAGGCGCGCGCCCGCGCCACGCGCGACATCACCGTACCGATGGGAATCCCGACGACCATGGCAATCTCCCTGTACTTCATCTCCTCCACATCGCAGAGCAGCAGCACCTCCAGCAGCGGCGGAGGCAGCTTCTCCATCGCCGCATGCAGTGCGTCGGCATCGCGCATGTGGATCACCTCCGCCTCGGGCGTGCGCCGATTCACGATGCCCTCTGGATAAACGTCGTCGCCCTCCAGCTCGTCCTCGAGAGCCACGGTCCGCATCGCCGCGAGCCCGCTGCGCGATGTCAGATAGGTGTTCCGCAGGATGCGAAAGATCCACGCCTTGAAATTCGTGCCCGGCTCGAACCCCGCAAATCCGCGCAGCGCCTTCAGCAGGCTCTCCTGAACCAGGTCTTCGGCGTCTGCCGCATGGCGCGTGAGCCATCGCGCGACGTTGTAGAGCGAAGGCAGCAGC
Source organism: Acidobacteriaceae bacterium (assembly GCA_035933815.1). Taxonomy (GTDB): domain Bacteria; phylum Acidobacteriota; class Terriglobia; order Terriglobales; family Acidobacteriaceae; genus Palsa-343. The sequence continues at coordinate 31,318 of DASYYN010000225.1, read as the reverse complement.
GGCAGCGCCAGGTCGGCAAACGACGGCGCATCCGTTTCCGGCGCCTGCTCTTTTCGCCGCCACGGCAACAGGATCATGACCCCTCTGCTGTAGAGAACCGCCGCCGCACGAAAATATTCCGCTGATTCGCTGGAATATTCTCCGCCCAACTCCGTTTGCGGCTGTGGAGGAATTATCCGTGAAGCATGGCTCAGATGAAAACCACACACCCGAAGAACAGAATCAGCCCGCCGCCTCTGGAGACGGCATCGACCGGCGCGGCTTTTTGAGTTGCATGGCCTGGGCCGGAACCGGCCTGCTCTGGACGATGGTGGGCGGAGTGCCCGTCTCGAAGCTCTTCGCCGCAACCGGTGCGGGCGGAAAGCAGGCTGGCGACCACGGTGACTTTAGCTTTGTCCAGATCAGCGACAGCCATATTGGCTTCAACAAAGCTGCCAACCAGGATGTAACCGGCACGCTGAAGCTCGCCATCGACAAAATCAACGGTCTGCCTGCGCAGCCCGACCTGTTACTGCATACCGGCGACATCACGCAGTCGTCAAAACCCGGCGAGTTCGATACCGCGGTCGAGATCATCAAAGGCACTCGCGCCGGCAGTATCTTCTATGTTCCCGGCGAGCACGATACGGCAATCGACGACGGCGCGGCGTACCACGAGCGTTTCGGCAAGGGCACGACCGGGCGCGGCTGGTACAGCTTCACGCATAAAGGCGTGCATTTTGTCGGACTGAACAATGTTCTGCAAATCGACGCGATGGGCAAACTTGGACTGGATCAGCTTGCCTGGCTCAAAGACGACCTGGCGGCTCACGCGTCGTCAACGCCGATCGTCGTCTTTGCGCACATCCCGCTCTGGATGGTTTATCCGGACTGGGGCTGGGGGACAGAAGATGGAGCGCAGGCGCTCGGTTATCTGAAGCGCTTCGGTTCCGTAACGGTGCTCAACGGCCATATCCACCAGGTGAGTCAAAAAATTGAGGGCAACCTGACGTTTCACACCGCCGCTTCGACGGCGTTCCCGCAGCCGGCTCCGGGAAGCGCGCCGCACGCCGGACCCATAGTGGTTCCGGCCGGAAAGCTGCAGTCGGTCCTGGGAATCACGAAGGTCTCCTACGTCAGCCGGCACAGCCATCTCGCCGTCGTCGATTCGTCGCTGGCGGAGAAAGCATGAGCCGCTGCCGCTGGTTCATTGGCTCGCTTGCCGGGGTAATGGGCGCGTCGTTTCTGCTCGCGGCCGTCCATCCCTTCGGCAACCCGGCCAGGCATCCGTTGCCTTCGGCTCAACAGGATGGAATACCGCGGGAGGTCCAGGCCATTCTCAGCGACAAGTGCGCCGACTGCCACGCAGGGCCGAAGCGACTCCCGATTTATGGACACTTCGCACCGGCTTCGTGGCTGATCGAGCGCGACATGGTGCAGGCACGTCAGGCGATGGATCTCTCGCACTGGCAGAGCTACTCACCGGAAGAGCGGGAGAACTTCCGGTCGAAAATCGCGCACGAGGCAATGAACCGGTCCATGCCGCCGCCTCAATACCTGGCAGTGCACTGGACTGCCCGCCTCAGCGATGCTGATATCCGCACGATCACGCGCTGGGCGGCGCAGACCGCCGTCTCAGATCCCACTGCCCAGGCAGCCGGTCCCGGCGATCCGGACCGCGGCAGGTTTGTCTTCGAGAAACGGTGCACCGGATGTCACGCCCTCAGGCAGGATCGCGAGGGGCCGCATCTCCAGGGCGTTTACGGCCGGACCTCCGGTAGTGTCCAGGGCTTCGATTATTCCGGCGCATTGCGGAACGTACACGTAGTCTGGAGCGACACCACCCTCGATCGCTGGCTCACTGATCCGGACGCCTTCGTACCCGGCAACAACATGGACTTTCATGTGGCCAGTCCGCAGGAGCGCGCGGACCTGATCCGATTCCTGCAGCGGCATCAGTGAAGCGGAGTCGTGGCCCTGCGGGCGAACAGCTCATCCTGATTCTCACATGTTGACCGTCATGAGGAGAACAGTGTACTGTTCTGCCCATGCCTGAGCAGAACACCGACGTCGTCCAGGGCACGCTCGACATGCTCATCCTCAAGACGCTGAGCCTGGAGCCGCTGCACGGCTTCGGCATCGCCCGCCGCGTGGAGCAGGTCTCCCGCGGCGTCTTCAGGGTAAACTCCGGCTCGCTGCTCACGGCGCTGCAGCGTTTGGAACGCGCCGGTCTGCTCGATTCCGAGTGGCGCAACACGGAAAACGCACGCCGCGCGAAGTACTACTCGCTGACCCGCGCTGGACGAAAGCAACTGGAGGTCGAGGCAGCGGAGTGGAACCGACGCGCCTCGGCGATAGCGCGTCTGCTCCGGCAGGAGGTCTGATGTGTCGCTCTGGCGGCAACTGACGCGCGGATTACGAGGACTCTTTCGCCGTGCTGCGCGAGACGAGGAGATCAGCGAGGAGGTTCGCCAGTATTTTGAGGAGGCTGTTGCGGCCGGTCGCGAGCGCGGCCTCTCCGAAGAAGAGGCACGCCGAGCCGCAATCCTCGAATGGGGCAGCCCCGATCGCGCCGCCGAGCAGGTGAGTGCTTTCGGATGGGAAAACGCCCTCCGCACCGCTATGGCCGATCTGCGATTCGCGGCGCGCCAGCTGAGGCGCAATCCGGGATTCACCATCGTCTGCGCCGTCACGCTCGCTCTGGGGATCGGCGCCAGTACGGCAATTTTCAGCGCCATCGATCCGGTCCTCTTCCGGCCGCTGCCGTATCCGCAGCCCGGCGGCATTCTCATGATCTGGAAAACATGGCAGGACGCGCGCTCGGAGCTCTCCTTTGGCATGTTCCGGGAACTCACAGAGCGGAGTCATTTGCTTCAGCGCACAGCCCTCTTTGAGCCGTGGCAGCCTTCGATGACAGGCGGCACGGAACCAGAGCGGCTCGAGGGGCAAAGCGTCAGCCCCGGATTTTTCCAGGTGCTGGGGGTTGCTCCGGCGCTCGGCCGGGATTTCCGCGCCCTCGAAGAAGGCCCGAACGCACCGAAGGTCGTGATCCTGAGCGACCGGCTGTGGCGGCGGCTGTTTCATGCGGATCCGGCGATCCTGGGTCGCGCGATCAGGCTGGACGGCGACAACTACACCGTCATCGGCGTGATGCCGCACAGCTTCGACGATGTGCTCTCGCCAACGGCGGCGCTGTGGACGACGGACCGGTACGATGCCAGCCAGCTTACGCGGGAGTTCAATACGTGGGAATGGGGCAATCACCTGCGCATGGTGGGGCGGATCCGGCCGGGCGTGGCGCGCACGCAAGCCGTCCAGGAACTACAGCAGATCGCACAGAACCCGTTGCCGCAGTTTCCGCATCCGCGCTGGGCCCTCGATCGAGGTTTGATCGTTGACTCGCTCCAGGACGACATTGCGCACACGGTCAAGCCGGCGCTGCTGGCCATCTTCGGGGCCGTGATCCTGCTGCTGGTGATCGCCTGCGTCAACGTGATCAGCCTCGTGCTGGCTCGCAGCGGACAGCGAACAGGAGAATTCGCCGTTCGCGGCGCGCTCGGCGCGTCAGGGCGCCGCATGCTGCGCCAGCTTGTGACGGAGAGCCTGCTGTTGTCGTTTCTCGGTGGCGCGCTCGGGATTGCGGCCGCTGTCGCCGGGGTGCGAGCGATCGTCGCGCTCAGCCCTGCGGAATTGCCGCGGCTGAACGCCATCGCCTTCGATCCCGCCGCATTTCTCTTTGCGTTTGCCATCACAGCGGCCATCGGCGTCGCCGCTGGTGTGGTGCCCGCGCTGCACTTCTCCCGCCGCGACCTCCAGTCCGGACTGCAGCAGGCTTCGCGGCGCGTAGCCGGCACGCATTTGTGGACCCGCCGCTCGCTCGTGGTCGCAGAGATCGCCCTGGCTCTGGTGCTGCTCGTCAGCGCCGGGCTGCTTCTGCGCAGCATGCAGCGGCTGCTCGGCGTCAGTCCGGGATTCGACTCTTCGCGCCTCCTCACCCTGCAGGTCGTCACGTGGGGACACCAGTTCGACGACCTCGCTTCGAACCAGGACGCCGGAGCCCGCGCCCGCCGGCGCTTCTTCGAAGACGCGCTGGAGGCGGTGCGACATGTCCCCGGCGTGCAGCAGGCCGCGTTCACCAGCCTGCTGCCTCTCAGCGACGATCCGCCGGTTGTAGGCCAGTATGGAGCGCAGTTTGAAGACCAGCCGCCGGAAAGCGGAATGAACGTCTTCCGCTACGCCGTCAGCCCCGGCTATTGCCAGGCGATGGGCATTTCCCTGATCAGCGGTCGGCTGCTTGACGAACGCGACACCGCCGGCGCCCCGCAGGCTGCCCTGATCAGCCAGTCGCTCGCCCGGCGTCACTTCGGCAGCCGCAATCCGCTGGGCGCCCGCCTACACGTCGGCCCGCGCAATCGGCCCTGGTACACCGTCGTTGGCGTTGTCGGAGACGTGAAGCAGACGTCCCTGGCTCTGGACGATGCAGATGCTGTCTACGTCTCCACCGAGCAAACCTGGTTTGCCGATGACACGCTTTCGTTCGTGATCCGCTCCCGTGCAGGCGCGGCAGCCCTCGTGCCCGCAGTGCGGGCGGCCATTTGGTCCGTGGACCCTAACCAGCCGATCGTCCGCGTCGTGACCATGGACCGGCTGATGGCGAGCAATGAAGCGCAGCGGCGCTTCGTCCTTACGCTCTTCGAGGCATTCGGAGTAGTCGCGCTTCTTCTGGCGGCAGTTGGGCTCTATGGTGTGCTGGCCGGCAGCGTTGCGGAAAGGAATCGCGAGATCGGAATCCGTGCCGCTCTGGGCGCCACGCGCGCGAACATTCTGGTGCTGGTCCTTCGCGATGGCCTGCGGCTGACCGCCTTTGGGCTCGCGCTGGGGATCCTGGGCGCACTCGGCGCCAGTCGGGCCCTCCTGTCTTTGCTGTTCCGGACGTCTCCGCTCGACCCGTTGGCGTGGATGGGGATAGTCCTGCTGTTCATGGCGGTTGCGACGCTCGCCTGCTGGGTGCCTGCCCGGCGTGCCGCCGGAGTCGATCCCTCAGTCACCCTGCGGGCAGAGTAATTGTCCACCCTGCAACACTCCTCAACTCCTGCCTGTCGTGTGACATAAATCACGGCGAGCGACCCCTGCACGCTCTATTCTTCGCAATATAGGAGCAAAATGGTCGCAATTGCGCTATCATCGATTTTTGGGGCCGAGACAGAGGATGACCTCGACCTGTCCGGAGCATGGAAGTTGAGTCTCCTGAGCGAATTGCCCATCGGAACCACCGGCGTTGTCGAATCGCTCGATCTGCCCGGAGAAATCCAGCACCACCTGATGCATATGGGGTTCGTACCCGAAGCCAGAATCACCGTCGTCCGCCGCGCTCCAGCCGGCGACCCCACCGTCTACTCGATTGACGGCTTCGAGGTCGCCCTGCGGCGCGACACCGCCCGCGCCATCCGGGTTCGGGAGTACGAGCCGAAATGAACGCCTGCTGCAACACGCAGACCGTCGATCTCCCTGTTGAGCCACGCACTCCCGGGCGCATCCGTTACGTTGCCCTGGTGGGGCCGCCGAATTCCGGCAAGTCGACTCTGTTCAATCGGCTGACCGGCCTGCGGCAGAAGGTTGCGAACTACCCCGGCGTCACTGTTGAGCAGCGCGTCGGCAAGCTGAACGGCATCGGCCGCCCGGATCTTACGCTCATCGACCTGCCTGGGATTTATGGCCTCGACACCTATTCTGAGGACGCCCGCGTCGCCGTGGACGTGCTGAACGGCGAAATGCCCGGCACTCCGGCGCCAGACGCCATTCTGCTGGTGCTCGACTCGCTGCACCTTCGCCGCCAGCTGATGCTCGCCGCTCCGATCCTCTCACTTCGGCTGCCGACGCTCATCCTGCTGAACATGAGCGACCTCATGGAGGCTCGCGGCGGCCACATCGACAGCCTGGCCCTTGCTCGGGAACTGGGCGCGCCGGTGGCAAAGATCAGCGCCAGTCGCGGTACCGGACTCGACGCGATCAATCACTTCCTGAATCGGAAGGCAGAACCCGATGCTTCGCCCGCGGCCGCAACCATTGAGCTTCCGGTGCTCGGCAATGCCCGCTCCTACCGGCAGTGGGCTACGGGCATCAGCACGCGGACGAAGTATAAGGCTCCGATATCCAACCAGACGACGAAAGCCATCGATCACGTGCTGCTGCACCGCGTCTGGGGACCGCTGATTTTTCTGGCCGTGGTTTTTGCTGTCTTTCAGGTCGTCTTTTCCATCGGCCAGCCATTGTCGGATGGGTTTGGCGACCTGCTCAATGCCGGCGCCGACCGAATCGCTCCTCTGCTCGGCCATGGATGGCTCGAGTCGCTTGCCATCGACGGCGTGTGGCGCGGCGTGGCTTCGGTTCTGGTTTTCCTCCCCCAGATACTGCTGCTCTTCCTCTTCATCGGCGTCCTGGAGGACTCCGGCTATCTCGCCCGCGCGGCCTTGATTGCCGACCGCGTGATGCGCTCCATCGGGCTGAACGGCAAGGCATTCATCCCGCTGCTCTCCGCCTATGCCTGCGCGGTGCCGGCCATCATGGCGACGCGCACCATCGAGAACAAGCGCGACCGCTTCGCTACGATTCTGGTTACGCCCTTCATGACCTGCTCGGCTCGGCTGCCGATTTACATGCTGATGATCGCTGCCTTCATTCCGAACAAGCCGCTGCTCGGCGACCTTCTCGGCATGCGCGCGGCGGTGATGCTGTCGCTCTACGTGTTGGGCTTCCTCGCCGCTTTGGGGACGGCGCGCTTGCTGAAGTCCTCGATCCTGAAAGCCTCGTCGGCGCCGTTCATCCTGGAACTGCCACAGTACCGGCTGCCAACCGTTCGGTCGCTTGGCCTGCGGCTGATCGATCGCGGCAAGGTCTTCATGCGCCAGGCGGGAACCGTCATCCTTGCGGTCACGCTGGTGCTGTGGGTGCTCAGCCATCTGCCATTCCACGCAACGCTGCAAACGAGCGTGATCGGACGGCTTGGGCAGCTCATCGAGCCGGTGATCCGGCCCCTGGGCTTCAACTGGAAGATCGGCATCGGGCTGCTGACCTCAGTCGTCGCCCGCGAGGTGATTGTCGGCACGCTGGGCACACTCTACGGAGCCGATCCAGCCACGCAGTCCCTCGGCCTGCAGGCGGCACTGCGCCACGACCTCACGCTCGGCGGAGCCATGGCGCTGGTGATTTTCTTCGCCTTCGCGATGCAGTGCACCTCGACGCTGGCGATCGTGCGGCGCGAGACGAACAGCTGGCGCTGGCCGGCGCTGCAGTTCGTCTATATGGGCTGCCTCGCGTACGTTGCGTCGCTGGCAACGAACCAGATCATTCTGCACTTCATTCGGTAACCGAAACAGCTGGCGCGATCGTTCTTTCGTCTACGCCGCCTTCGCCGCCGCAAAGTGCGCCGCGAACTTCTGCATCTTCTCCGCGACCTCAGCTCCGGCCAGCGCGTGTCCATGTCCTGGAGCAATGAGGGTCGGCGCCAGTTCTGCCAGTCGCCGGATTGACTGCGCGGCCAGCCGCTCGTCCCACGTGAAGTAGGCTGGCGGCCCGTGCAACTCGGGCTTCTGCGCGATGGCTGCCTCGAAGAACGATTCGGGCTTCGTCGTGCAAAAGGCGTCGCCCGCCAGCAGCAGCCGGTCCGAGGTGCGGAAGAACGACACGTGACCCGGTGTGTGTCCTGGTGTCGGAATGACTCGCCAGCCTGGCATCGCCTCGCTCATCTCTCCTTCTGGCAATGCTTCCAGGCGCTTGCCGAGATCCACCGGCCCCCGCGGATACAGCGGAGACAGCCAGCTCATCATCCCGCCGCCCGCGCCGACATTGGGCTTCGGGTAGGACTCCCTGCCGGTGAGGTATTTGAACTCCGCCGGGTGCGCGTAGATCGGGATGCCCCATTCGTCCGCCAGTTCGCGCGCCGCGCTGACGTGATCGAAATGCCCATGCGTCAGCACAATGGCCATCGGCGGCCCGCCGCAGGAACTCTCGGCCCAGTGCCGGATGTACGTTGCGGAGAAGGGAAGTCCCGCATCGACCAGAGTCCACCGGCCCTCCTCGTGCTGCACACCAAAGACATTCACAAACGCGATGCGCAGGCCGGCAATTCCGGGTGCGATTTCGTCCATCGGGACCACGTTCTCTCTGGAAATCGGCTCCGTTGCCATAACGACACTCTCCTGTGGTTGCCGGACTGCGCCGGACATATCCGCAAAATGGCGGTCACTCGATGGGATGCGCTCCGGTGACCCACGGCACAGAAGACCTCCGTCAAAGGTGCCAGACTCGGTAGTCGAAATTCTCCTTCCTCCCTGTCCGTTCCGGAGGCACCTATGTCTGGTTCCGTTCTGGTCACCTGGGCAACAAAGTACGGCTCTACTGAAGAGGTCGCGCAGACAGTTGCGGCCGTGCTGCGCGACGAGGGCATCGCTGTAGACGCTCGCCGTCCCCTGCACGAGATAGAGACGCTGGACCGCATCGATGCCGTCGTACTCGGCTGCGCGCTCTACATGGGCCGCATGCACCGGGACGTGCGCCGCTTCCTCTCCACGCATCGCCATGCGCTCGGCCGCATGCCCGTTGCCATCTTCGTTCTCGGTCCCGTCCACAAAGAGGAAGGAGAGTTTGCGCAGGCACGTCGGCACGTCGACAAAGGGCTGGCACGCTTTCCGTGGCTTCACCCGCAAGCGTTGGAGATCTTTGGGGGAGCGTGGAACCCGGCGAAGCTCGGCATTCCATTCAGATGGACACTGCGGTCCGTACCGGCCCTTGACGCGCGGGACTGGGATGCTATTCGGAGCTGGGCCCACACCGTGGCCGCGGGGCTTCACAGCGGGGTGGCGAAATAGAGCGTATCCAGGAATTACCTTGCCTCGGGGTGCTGCGGCGCCGGCAATTCCTCGAAAATGACCAGCCGGCAAGTGGTCTGGCCACTGGACCGGCTGGGTGCATCACTTGCATCCTCTGGGGCGCGTTTCCTATACTGGCCCGCAATGTGGTCAGACCACTCCTTGCCCCAGGGAGCCATTTATGAACCTGCTTCGCCTCGCGCTGCCCTCCGCCACAGCTCTCGCCCTCACCCTCACCCTCCCCCTCACTGCTCAGATCGTTGCTACCGGCGACACACGCGCCCAGCAGGCACCTCAATATCCCGCTGTCTGTCAGGTCGTGACGGCGCAGTTCGACGACTCGCTGCGCTCAACACCGCCGTCGAGCGACGATACCAGCCGCCTGCAGGCCGCGCTTACCGCGTGCAAGGGGACCGGCCAGAGTGTCGAGTTGGCTGCTTCCGGCAGCAACGATGCCTTCTATTCCGGCACACTGAAAGTGAACCGCGAAGCTCTCGTGGTCGACTCCGGCGTGACGCTCTACGGAGCGAACGGCTACTCCGGCCAGTTGCTCAGCGTTACCGGCACGAACGCGGGCATCTACGGCCCCGGCACGATTGATGGCCGCGGCGACCTCATCTCCGGCACGCCACGCCTCGTCAATGTCAAAACATTTACGAACTTCGTCGCCGCCTGGATCACCCTCACGCATGCTGCGAAAATGCACCTCTACGTCGAGGGTGGCGACGGCTTCACCGCCTGGTACATACACGTGCGAACGCCCGCCAACACGAAGAACACCGACGGCGTCGATATCGACAGCCTGACGAACGCCACCGTCATTGGCTCCGTGATCGAGGACGGCGACGACGGCGTGGTGGTGAAGACGAATTCCGCCCCGGCTTCAAACATCACTATCCGCAACAACCAGTTCTACGGCACGCACGGCATGTCGATCGGCAGCCAGACGATGTACGGCGTCACGAACGTGCTGTGGGAGAACAACGTGATGTTCGGCACCGATGAGTGGGGCAACCTGGCCACCGACGATAACGGTATCCGCATCAAGTCTGACCCAACCTGCGGCGGCCCGGTGAACCAGGTGACGTACCGCAATACGACGCTGATCGGCATCAAGCACCTGCTTGAATTCAACACGCATTACGGAACGTGCTCCGGCTTCGCGGGGACGCCGGTGTACCAGAACATCCTTGTGGACCACGTCGTCGCGACGCAGTCGGTGGCGGGAGCGTACTCGGAGTTCAACGGGTTCAGCGCAACGGCGCCGCTGGAACTATATCTCGCGCACGTCCACCTCGACGTGAATGATCAGCAGAAGAGCCAATACGCCATTGTGGGGCTCGATGATTCGACCATCACGCCGGCCGGTCCAGGCGTCACCACCTTTCCCTTCACCATCAGCAACGGCAGGCAATAACATCGGAGTCTGAACATTCCCGGTGCCCCATCCTTCTCGCGCCGGATCTCGACGCGAGAGGGTGGGTTCGGAATGAAGGAGGAACGATGAATCCATCCCGACGGACCTTGTGCCAGGCGTTGCCGCTGCTGCTGGCCGGCTTTGCCCAGAACGCTCAGGGAGCAGAGGAGACGCTCTCCTCATTTGCCAAGCCGTTCGACCAGTTGCCCGTGAAGCATAACGGCCAGAACGAATCGCGCTTTATCCTGAACGGCATCACGCACGCCGGGTGTCCGCTGGAGGCGCATGAGACGACGCTGGCAGTGGGCGCGCAGCCGCATCCGCCGCATCACCATGAGCACGAGGAACTGGTCCTGATGGCGAAGGGCACGGTGACGGTGACGATCATGGGCAAATCAACGGTGGTAGGCCCCGGCTCAGCCGTCTTCTTCCGCTCCAACGAGGAGCACGGCATGCGCAACACCGGTTCGGAGCCGGCCCAGTATTTCGTGGTAGCCATTGGCGCGGAACAATAAGCCCGGAGAAGTTCGCCGGCGATTCACCGTCGCTGCGGTCGAGCCGCCGGCGACAGCAGAACGGCCACGATGCCGACCATAAACACTCCGTCGAAGGTGCCGGCTCCGCCGATGGAGGCGACCGGCGCTCCAAGCCCCTGAACCTTGTTCAGGTTCATCAGGTCGGCGCCAATCAGGGTTCCCACGCAGCCGGCAATGTAGGCCAGAGGCGCCGCCTTGCCCCAGCCGAAGATAAGACCGGCCAGCGCCGCGACAATGGGCGGAATGAAGATAGGCAGGCTGATGCCAACTCCGCGAACAGGAGTCGCCAGCCAGTGCGTGACCACCGCAACCACAGCGATGGCCAGCAGCGCGCGCACGAACAGCCTGTTCTTGAACATCAGGTAGAGCGAGAGCAGCACCGGGATCAGTGCACCGCCGACGTTGATCGCCAGAATGGTGCCCGGCGAGTTCCGTACCACCGGCACGACGTATTCGATGCCGTAGAAGTTGATGATCCTGTGGGTGACGAGAGCCTCCGGAGCAAAGCGAGCCACCGGAATGTTGATCGCGCTGCCGATCAGCGACAGCAGCAGGATGGTGAGGACGTAGCGGGGAGGCACACCCATACGCTCGTACGCGTACCGCAGAATGCCGATTTCCACCAGCGTGAGAACAATGAGAAACAGCGCAAACAGCGCCAGCAGAAACGGCCACGATATGGGGAAATACTGCATGTCGGACGATTGCATCGGCTCACCCTCTGGTTCGTGTCGCGGGAACCCGGCCCATTCACGAGCTTACTGGATGGAGCGTGGAGCGCCTGGAGAGGGGTGTTACCGCTGCGCAGGGCAGGATTTGAAATCTTACACCGGAGTGGTTACGTAGGGGTGCAATCGCACGCGCTGAGTACTGCGTCTGGCGTAACTTTTCCCCTGTCTAAAGTTATCTTTACGAATACGGGCCTAATCGGTAAGGTGACAGGCTACGGGAGAAGCGTATGCCGGAACTGCATATCTTGCAGATGCGATGTCCGAAGAGCCTGCGTTCCTGCCCCGGTCCGGGAACCTGCCCGGGCTGCAGGGTGCATGCGGCGCTGCAGGGGCTCGATGCGGACGAGGTCCGCAAGAAATTGATGCTGCTTTGGGAAGGCCAGCCGATGAAGGCCACGGACTGGCGCCAGCTCATGCGCGACCTCGGCATCTGCGAGGAAGAAGCGCGCGATCTGGAATCCCAGCAGCAGGTGATTGTCGATCAGGAGATTGCCCGCTTCCCCAAGAGCATCCAGTAGGCCGTCACGCGCGGCCGCAGCGGTGGGTGGCGATCTCCTCCACCATCTCCGCGATGGAGGCCTCGATCGCATAGACATGCTTCGCCAGCGAATGGTGCGAGGCTGCCCTGTGCAGCAGGTCGCACTCGGCAGCAATAGCCGAGAGACTCTCAAGCAGGGCCGCCGAACGGGCATAGTTGACGGCGGTGGAAGCAGGCGAGCCGAAGGGAGCAATGGGGTCAGAATAGTCCGGCATGAGAGGTAGTTTGCTCGGGCTCGAGCCCGTGCGATGTGAGCAATGTCACAGTGGCGCGGCATGGCTCCACAACCGCGGGGACTGTAGCAAACCGCGGCAGGGAAGAGCTTGCAGCATTGCTCCTGCTATCCACGCTCCCTGTCTCACAGCACCGCCCGAAACACCCTCCGCAGCGCCTCGGTGGTCGTGCCGTAGACCAGGTGCGCCGCAAAGGGATTCGCCAGCGAGGACGCCGATGATTCGCTTAGCGGCGCTGACAGCTTCAGTGCCGGAACAGCCATCAGATCCGCGCCCGCAAACAGCGCCGCTCCAAATCCCAGCCCAAATCCCGTCCGCACAGCACACGAATACTCGGCCAGCCCGCCGTAGAGGCCGCCCATCAGCGCGCCAAAGGCATAGTGCACCACCGGGCCGCCTTTTTCCCTGCCTTCCATCGAGAGGTGCTGCCCGCCCGTGGCGGCCGCCACGATCTTGTCCGCTGCCTTCATCGTGGCGTCTTCCTTAGGCTCACCGCTCTCGGCCTGCCGCCTCTGCGCGACGCGCTCCTGCTTCTTTTCCTCCTCGCTCTGGACGGTTTCCTTCAGCTTCTGTCCCGGCCCCATCATGAACACGTTCATCAGCCACGATGCCGCCAGCCCTGCCCCTACGCCGGCGACGACGCCGCGCATCACATGCTTTCCGTTTGCTGCACTCATTCCTGTCTCCTCAAAGCTCGGGTCTCTTTTCAGAAGATGCGTTGCCCCACTCCGGAAGGTGTTTGCGAAACCGGCCTGTCCGGTGCGACTTTGTTTTCCCCTCATCAAACCGGCCGGACGCGTGTGACGGCCCGCACCAGATACTGGCTCCGGCTCAGCTATCATGCCGTCGATGAAAGCCGTTATGTACCATCGCCACGGTCCCCCCGAGGTTTTGCAGCTGGAAGAAGTGCCGCAACCGGTTCCCGCAGACGATCAGGTCCTGATACGGGTGCACGCCGCGGGGCTGAATCCACTCGACTGGCGTCTGATGCGCGCTCCGGGTTGGCTCATCAGGATCGTGCAGCGCTTCAGCGGCATGAAGATCACGCGCCTTGGCGTCGATCTCGCCGGCGTCGTCGAAGCCGTCGGCGACAACGTCACCCGCTTCCGTCCAGGCGACGCCGTCTTCGGCGGCTGTGATGGCGCCTGCGCGGAGTACGCCTGCTCCCGCGAATCGCAAATCGTGCTCAAGCCCGAGAACATCAGCTTCGACCAGGCGGCATCCGTCACCGTCGCCGCGCTCACCGCCCTGCAGGGATTGCGCGACCATGGCCATCTGCAGCCGGGGCAGTCGGTCCTCATCAATGGCGCGGCTGGAGGAGTTGGCACCTTTGCCGTCCAGGTCGCCCGCTGGCTCGGCGCGGAAGTCACCGCCGTCTGCAGCACGCGCAACGTCGAACTGGTGCGCGCCCTCGGCGCTCAGCACGTCATCGACTACACCCGTGAGAACTTCACCCGCTCGCGTTCTCAGTACGACGTCATCTTCGATCTGATCGCCAACCACCCGCTCCGCGCCTGCCGCCGCGTGATGCCGCCGAACGGAATTTATATCGGTGCAGCGCCGCCCAAAGGACTGTTCCGGATGCTGATCGGCATGATCGCCATTCGCATCCTGCCCCGGTTCGTAAGCCAGAAATTCCAGTTCTTCATGGCGAAGAACCGGCCCGAAGACATGGAAACGATCCGCGACCTCCTGGCCAGCGGCAAAGTGGTCCCGGTCGTCGATCAGACGTGGCCCCTGCGCGAAACCGCGGACGCGATCCGCTATCTTGAGCAGGGACACGCCCGCGGAAAAGTCGTCATCCAGGTCTGACCGAGAATTACATCGGTCGGACCTGGCACGACCTTCATTCGGGAGATTTGTTGTGTGTCCTGAGCCCTGTGCTCTGGGCCCTTATTGGGCCGTCGCGGCGCTCTTTTTGCCGCCGCTCTTTGCCAGATCCTTCGCGCCATCCAGATGCTTCTGGAGCACCGGCAGGGCAGTCTGGGCGTAGTTCTTGATCCCGTCGTTCTGCGCGTCCGCCGCTTCCTTCTTGTAGATCGCGATCGCCTTCGTGTGCCCCGCGACCATTTCCTGGATGTACTTGTGATCGAAGGCCGCACCCTTCAACTTCTGGAACGGATCGATCATCGCCTTGTTGTGCTCGGCGTCAATCGCATTCGGCACGTTTAGATTCGCCTGCTTCGCGGCGGCATACAGCTGGTTGTAATCGCTGGTGTGGTCCGTCGTCAGCGTTTGCCCATAGTCTTTCACTTCCTGCGACGCGGCGTTCTGTGAGGCGAACTGCCCCAGGTTGGCTTCCACCATGTCGGTTTGTGCGGCGAAGTCCACGAACTGCTGATCGCTCATAGCCGCTCCACCTTTTGCGGCGGCCTCTTTCTTCTGGCCGAGGGCGGGAAGCGCACAGAGAGCGAGACAGCAAACGGCTGAAAGCACACGTTTCATGTTTTCCTCCAACGGAAATTTAGATGCACGTATGCCGAACCCGCGCAACATTCTGGCCTGCCATGGCAACATTTGTCGCATCCCGGCCACCGGCTACCCGCTACGGGCTGTCGTTCAGTGGCTTGTCCAGGTTTTATCCGCCGCGTTGCACAGCGTTTCCAGCGGACAATCGATGCACTTCGGCTTGCGCGCCACACAAATCTGCCGGCCGTGGTGAATCATCTCGTGCGAGAACGCGATCCACCGCTCCCGGGGAATGACTCGCATCAGGTCCTCTTCCACGCGCTTTGGATCTTCGCCCCGCGTCAGCCCCAGCCGTTGCGAGAGCCGGAACACGTGCGTGTCCACTACGACGCCTTCGGCCTTCTTAAACGCCACCCCCAGCACCACGTTGGCCGTCTTGCGTGCCACGCCGGGCAGGGTGAGCAACTCCTGCATCGTCTCCGGAACCCGACCGCCAAACTCGCTCATCACCTTCTTCGCAGCGCCCGAAATCGACTTTGCCTTGTTCCGGTAAAAGCCCGTCGACCGGATCTCCTCCTCGAGCGCCGGCAGCGAAGCCTGCGCGAACGCCTGCGGGTTAGGAAATTTCCGAAACAGCTCCGGCGTCACCATGTTCACGCGCGCGTCGGTGCACTGCGCCGAGAGGATCGTCGCCACCAGCAGCTCCCACGCGTTCCGGTGATGGAGCGCACACTCCGCGTTGGGATAGGTCTTCTCAAGCCTTTGCAGCAATTCCCGAATGCGTGCGGGCTCCAGCTCCAGGCCGGCTCCTTTTTTGGTGCTTTTCGCTCCCGAGCCGCCGTTCCTGCCGTTTCTCTCTGCATGCGGACCGCCCACCGCCCTCGCGTCTGCAGCTTTCGGCCCCTTTGTCATAAGCTTGCTTTTCGCAGCTTTTCCGGCGAGCTTCTTCGCGACCTGCTTCGTAGCCATGGCCAGAATTGTATCGGGGCGGATCGCCCCCGAATCCTTCTGCTGGTCCGGTTCATCGAAAGGGAATCACCGGAGGAGCAGAATATGGCTGCGTTCTGTGGATGCTGTGGAGCAGAAATCACCCTCAAGGCCGAGAAGTGCCCGGTCTGCGGCACGCCGCGCCACGGTATGGCGCCCGATCTGCAGCCGGCTGCATCCCCGGAAGCGAGCGAGTCGAATCCTCATTGCGCGATTTCCTCCACGCGCAGCCGCTCGTCTGCCGCAAGGTAGCCCTTGCGCCGGAACCAGTCCTCCATTGCACTCCGCAGCCGGTCCAGCGGAACACGCAATCCCGCCTCGAGCAGCCCGTCCTCAACCGGCAGCGTGTCGTCGAAGACCGCGTCGTTCGTGAAATTGCGCATCGCAAAGTTGTCGATCCACGCAATCGGGCAAGGAATTGCCTCGCCGCCTTTCGTCAAGCGCTCCACGCGCAGCCTGCGAACGAACATAGCTGCAAGCTAACGCACGCGCCGAAGCAGAGCAATCTGCATCAGCGGGCGGGCGGCTTCCAGCCCATCCAGTCGAGCAGCCAGCGCCAGGTGCCCTCCTGTGTGTGGTCGGTCGGCGGGGCCGGCGGGCTGCCCTTCGGAAACGCAACCGGCTTCCCGCCATAGGTCTGGGCCAGCTGCTGAAACACACGCCCCTGTTCCTTCACGCGTCCATCGTTCGTCAGCAATCCCAGCGTGTATTCCAGCGGATTGAACTGGAACTTCCGGTCGACATCGTGCGTGTCCCAGTAACTGAACCAGCTCACGCCCTGCTCGATCGCCGCCGTCACAGCCTTCTCGAGCCACGCGGCCTGTTCTTTCTCCGACAATTCCCTGATGCAGGTGTTGAATTCCCCGCACCACACCGGCTTCTGCTGCGTTCCCGCATAGGAACGGATCAGCGTCGCCATCCCGGCCAGCAGCTTCACGCTGGGCGGATCCATCGCGCCGCCATACTGCAACGCGCCGGTCCAGTACGGATAGCAGTGCACCACCGGAAATCGCGCAGCCGCCAGTGCCTGGGGTGAAAAAGTGTGCTCCGCGAACCACGGCTTGTGATCAACGCCGTTCACATGCAGATGCTGGGGCAGCACCTCGTTCATCAGCGCGAACATCCGCTGCATCCAGGCGTCTCCCTCCTGCGTGGGAGCCTGCCAGCAGGTGTTGATCTCGTTGCCCAGGTCGAAGCCGATCACGTTCGCGTGGGGCTTCAGCGTGCGCGCCAGCTCGCGTACGAACAGCTCCTGAGCACCCCACATCCCTGGGTCCGTGAAGAAGGCGTGGCCTGCCGAGATCCGCGACCCCGGCGCGGGAGTGAACTGCGGCAGAAAATAGTATCCGCTCAGCTGCCCCGTGAACACCGTCACCACCGCGTCCAGCCTGCGTTCCGCCATCAGCGCAATAAGCTGATCCAGCCGCTCCAGATGCGCCGGGCTCACCCAATGCGGATTGGGCTGGAAGAATGGCCAGATCAGCATCAGGCGCAGGTGATCGACCCCGAGCGCGACGATCGCATCCAGGTCGCGCCGGATCGGATCAGCGTTCCAGTCGTTCCAGCAGAACCACCAGTCGTGCGACGGCGTGTAGTTCGCGCCGAAGCGTTGGCGAGTCAGGTCGAGGCCAGTCCCTCCAGGTCCCGCCGATTCTGTGATGTTCCTCATCTCACGGGCGCGCGCCCCACGTGCAGCCGCTGCTCCTGCCGTGATCAAACTACCTGCGAGAAATGCCCGGCGATCCATCGAAGCAAAGGGTAACGGGCTTTCAACGGATCAGCAAATCACAGTCCCAGCCAGAACGCCGCTGCGCCAAAGGCTGCAACCCCAAACGTCAGCCATGCGACGTAATCGCCGGGATGCCCGCTCTGCAGTTTGCGCACCGGCTGCATCGAGCCTTCCAGATGTGACGGCCACCGCAGCGACCTTGGAAGCTTCAGGTGCAGTACCGCCCACAGCGCCAGCCCCACCGTCAGCGCGACACGCAGGCTGGCGAGCGCCATCGCCAGCTTCTCGTCCTCATGCGGAGCCGTCAGCATCGTCAGCGGCGCCGCATGGGCGTACACCGCAAGGGCGTAGCTGCGGAAATCCATAAACCGGGTTGACGAGGACCACACCGTATCCCGAAACTTCGTCCAGAACGTCAGCGCAATCGCGCCCCCGATGCACAGCAGTCCCGGCGTGTACAGCGTCCATTTGATCCGGCGGTCACCGTCGGTCTCCGGCTTCTCATCCACCTCAGCGGATTTGTCCGTTGGTCCCTCGTCGCCCATCCCAAAGAACACGCGAAATCCCACGCGCATCACCGCTGCGCCCGTCAGAACGCCGGCCACAATGAAGATTGACTCCGCCCACTGAGCATGCGACGTCGCCATCGTCTCACCCGTCTCGAGTGCAAAGCCCGGCGCTGCCGCGAGTCCCAGACCTCCGAGAAACCAGAGCAGCGCCGTCCACTTCATGCTCTTGCCGCGGCCGAACATCGCCGGCTCGCTGATCGTCCGCAACCGATGCAGCATCACTCCCGCCACGAAGAACAGGCCCGATTTGACCAGGGAGTGCGCGGTCAAATAAACAAAGAGCCCGCTGAGCGCGTCTTTCGACCACAGCCCAAACGCCATCACCATTAGACCCGTGTGGCTCACGGTTGAAAACGCCAGCAGCCGTTTCAGGTGGTGCTCGGCGAAGCACATCATCCCGCCCCAAAGCGCTGAGAAGCCGCCGAACACGACGAAGATCCAGTGCATTGCGCTCCCGTCCAGACATCCCTGAAACACCGTCGCGTACACGCGCATCGCGCCGAACAGCCCCAGCTGCACCATCAGTCCGGAAAACAGCACGCATACCGGCGTCGGCGAAACCGCATGGGCATCCGGCAGCCAGAAGTGAAACGGCACCGTAGCCGCCTTCACCAGGAATCCCGTCGTGATGAACACCAGCGCCGCCATCACGAGCCGGTCGTGTCGTCCGGTCAGCAGCAATCCGATCTGTGCCAGGTTCAGCGCGCCAGTGGTCGAATACAGCAGCGCGATGCCCGTCAGCACCATAAAGGCCGCCACCGTATTTGTGACCGCGAAGTTGAACGCCCCCGCCAGCGGCGCCGGCTCCTGTGTCTTCAGTCCGCAGAGCGCGAAGGCCGCGGTGCTCATCAGCTCAAAGAAGACGAACAGGTTGAAAATGTCTCCGGTAATCGAGAACCCGCACATCGCGCCCAGGAACGCCAGCATCAGCGGGTGGTACAGCCGCTCACCGCTCTCCACGTGCTTCCACGAGAACACCAGCGCGAGAAACGTTAGCATCGACGCCAGAGCGGCCAGCCCGCAGCCAACCCCGTCCATCACGAAGCCGATGCCGATGGCCATGTGCCCGCGCGGAAACCAATTGCCGAACCAGTACACCTGCGTCTGATGGAGCGAGTGCAGCGTCCACAATCCAGCCACCACAAAATTGAAAAAAGCTGTCAGGATCGCGGCCAGGTCCGTGATCCATCGCGGAAGCAGATCGCGAACCGCCGAGATGGTGGCGGCCACAGCGAGGGGAACAGCGACAAGAAGGGCAGGGGAGAGCATCAGGTCAGTCAGCCTTGCATAAAGCGCAGATCTTCCGGCCGGGTGGTGCCGCCCTTTTCGTGTGCCTTAACCACCATCGCCAGCAGCAGAGCGATCACCGTTGCTTCTACCACGACATCTGTCAGCATGAGCGCCTGCACGACCGGATCAACGGTGACCACTCCCGGCGAGATATCCGCGAAGATCGGCGCGTATCCGCCCTTCCTGAAGCCGATGGCCAGCAGCAGCACGTAGGTGGATGTCTGCAGGATCGTCAGGCTGATCACCATGTGCACCAGATGACGGCTACGCACGATGCCGTACAGCCCGCACAAAAATACCCACGCCGCGACGTAGTAGGGATAATGAGCCAGCACTTTCAGCCCTCCTCTTTCTTGTGGCGCTCCAGAATCTCGCGCAGATATTCGTACGTGACGAGGATGAACGCCGCCGTCACCTCGACGCCGACGCAGGTGCTGATCACCGCGATCGTGCCGGACGAAAATACGTCACCGGTTTGCCCCAGAGGCAGCACGTTCGTCAGGAATGGCGCCCCGATCAGCAGCGCCACAAATCCGACAATGGCGTACAGCGCCGCTCCGAAGCCCTCGAAGAACTCCACAATCGGATGCGACACGATGCGCGTAAACGCCTCGGTGTTCTCGGCGATGTAGAGCAGCATGGGAGCCGCCGCGATGATCACGCCTCCCTGGAATCCGCCGCCGGGCGTCAGTTGTCCGTGCGTCGCAATGTAGAACCCGAACAGCACCGAGAAACCGAAGAGTGCAGTCGTAAACACCTGCACGGTTTCGCTGAGAGCGGCGCGATCCTGAAAGGAGGCCGGATTCTCCTCGCTTTCCTCCTTCTCTTTTGCCTTCTCCTCGCCCTTTTGGGGACGCAGCAGCAACATCACGCCCGTGACGGCGCTGAACAGGATGAACTCCTCGCCCAGCGTGTCGAACCCGCGATAGTCATACGTGATCGCGTTCACCGTGTCGGTGGCATGACGCTCGAAGACCGCCAGTCCGGAGATCACATCCCCATACGGTCCCCGATAAGCTCCCCACGGCGGCATATTGCGCGCGCCCGCGCAGTAGATCGCTCCAACCCCCAGCGCGCCGACAAAGAAAAGGATCAGGCGAAAGCGGCGATTCATTTCCCCTTCTCCTGCTTCTTCTGCCTGAGTTCTTCGCGATGCTTCATGCGCGTAATGGCCAGCATCACCATCAGCGGCAGAGCGATCGCCCCTACCGTCACCTGCGACAGCGCCACATCCGGCGCCTGAAAGATGAAAAACATCAGCGCAAACAGCAGCCCATAAAAGCTGAGCGCGATCACCTGGTTGGTGACGTCGTCGGTGCGCACGATAGCCAGTGCGCTCACCGCGATCAGAGCCAGAAGGCCGATGCCCAGGATCATCATGATTGCGGCCGGCCTCCAAGGAATTCAACCTCCGGATCGCCTGGCTCCGGCTCCCAGTGTCCTTTCTGCCGCTGCCGGAAGGCGCGCGCCGCCGCATGTGTTCCGACAGAGTTCGAGGCAATCAGGACAAGCAGGATGATCCCGGACTTCCACGCTGCCGGGCTCCATCCTGTCTGGATGAACATCGCTACAGTCAGCGCACCCATCCCCAAAATCGCGGGGTACGCCAGGTAATGGAGCGCCTGAAACGCATCGCGCATGCGGATCATGCCCAGCACTCCGAGCCAGCACGCGACCGCTGTGACTCCCAGCAGCACATCCACCGTAATGGCATGCGCCGTCACAGGTGCTTCTCCAGGAAACGCGCGAACACGACGCCCGCGCCGAAGGACAAAACCGCCAGCGTGAGCGGTATATCGATAAATGGCAGCCGGCCGTAGCCAATGGTGAGCAGCACCAGCACGATCGTGATCACGATGCTGGTCATCTCCAGCCCGACCAGCCGCCGCTCCGCGGTGCCATGCAGGCAGGTCCACGCGCACGGCACGAGGCAACCGCCGGTGACCGTTGCCGTCACAATCCAGAGATTCACTGGGTCTCTCCTGCCCCCAGATTGCGCGTCATGCGTGAAAGGGGACTGACCATCAGCTGGTGGAAGAAAATCTTTCTCCGCTCACGATCGATTCCGATGACAACGCAATTCGGCGACACCGTCGTGTATCCGACGGCTAAAGCCCGCAGCGCCGTTTCGTGCGGTGTTGCTGCCACCGGCTTCCAGGGGGCGGCCTGGAAGTGGCTGCCCGCTCTGCGCCCGGCAAGATCGAGTACCAGCACCCAGAAAATCCGCAGGACGTCAGTCGGAACGTCCCACAGCAGATGCCACACCTGGGCCACATCACGCAGTGTCGGACGGAAGCGGATCGGGATGTTCCGGATCGCGAAAAATGCGAATGCCAGCGACAGGATGAGCGCCGGAATCCCGACATACATGTCGTGCGGCTGCAGGTTGGCGACAAAGGCCAGCCAGAAAACTGCGAGCACAACCGTCAGAAACACAACCTGTCCGGCCATGCGCGCACGGTCGCTCATGCGCCGTTGGAAGGCGAGCAGTTCAGCTCAGGATGCCTGCCACAACACGCCGCGTGACGCGCAGGTCAGTATCCGGCGTGGTGCAGTGCGAAGACGACACCGGATGCCACGACGCAATATATGCCGAAGTAATACCAGCGACCGCGCTCCAGCCAGGCGCTCAGCCATCGCAGCGCCACCAAGCCGGCCAGGAACGAGAACACCGCGCCCAGCAGAGTCGGAAATGCCGCCGCTGCGAAGCCGCTGTGGTCCGCATGGTGCAGCCGCATCGCCTCGCGCGCGACTACCGGCGGCGTCAGGATCACAGCGAGCGCGAAGCTGAACGCCTCGACGCGGCGCTTGCGAATGCCCTGCAGCATCCCGACTGAGATCGTCGCGCCCGACCGCGAAAATCCGCGAAAGGGAAGACACAGCCCCTGCACCGCGCCAATTACGCCCGCCTGCCCGGTCGTGATCTCCGGTGATTCTTTTGCGTCCGGCACACGCCCCTCTTTCAGCCCCGCCACCAGGATCAGCAGCCCGGCCGCCAGCAGCGCCGGGGCCACAATCTGCAGTTGCCCGAAGAGATCCTCAATCTGGGCGTGCGGCGCTCCTTTGAACAGCGTCTTCTCAATGATCTTCATCACAATCAGCCCCAGCGCGCCTGTAATCGCCGTCGCCACGATCGCCTGCCATGCGAACCGCTTGAACTCCTCGGCGCTCGAGAAGAACGTCTCCTTCCACTGCCGCCAGAAGTAGACGATGACCGCGAACATCGTTCCGGTGTGCAGCATCACCAGCAGCAGCGTCATCGCCGGTGCGGACGGGTCCATGCCCATCAGCTTTTCTGCAACCACAACATGAGCCGAACTGGAAACAGGCAGAAGCTCCGCCAACCCTTGCACAATGGCAAGCAGGATCACTTTGAGAAGGGGCATGGGCTGATTCTAACGGCTGTTGTTTTCAGAACCATGACGGCGCATCCAGATCGGCACGGCCCGGGAGCGCGGCTCGTTATCTTCGTCATTTGAAGCGCTTGCCAAACGGCCAGTATCATCGTTATGGGCCGTTTGCTTTCATAAAGTCCGCGCCACGAGCGCGGCGTCTCCCGGACGCCTCACAAACGCTCCGGCGAATCTTCAATTTCAGCAACAGGGAGAGAAAGACTATGAGAATTGGTGTGCTGACGGGCGGCGGAGACTGTCCGGGTCTGAATGCTGTCATTCATGCGGTGGTAAAGAAGGGAATCAACCACTACGGCGACGAATTCGTCGGATTCCTCGAGGGCTGGCGCGGCGTTCTCGAGAACAAAACCACCCCGCTGACCCTCGAGCGCGTTGATGGCATCCTCCACGAGGGCGGCACCATCCTCCGCACCTCGCGCACCAACGTCCGCAAGATCGAGGGCGGCATTGAGAAGTGCATCCAGGTGCTCAAGGCCAACAGGATTGACGCTCTCATCGCGCTCGGCGGAGACGACACGCAGTCCGTAACCAACGCCCTGACCCAGGCCGGCGTTCCCGGCGTCGGCGTGCCGAAGACCATCGACAACGATCTCAACGGCACCGACGTCTGCTTCGGCTTCGACACCGCCGTCATGATCGCCACTGAAGCCGTCGACCGCCTGCACACCACCGCCGCTTCGCACGAGCGGGTCATCGTCTGCGAGGTGATGGGACGGGACGCCGGGTGGATCGCCCTCACCGCCGGAGTCGCCGGCGGAGCGCACGCCATCCTCGTTCCCGAAAAGCCCATCGATCTCGACCACGTTTGCGCGCTGCTGAAGAAGAACTACGAGACCGGCAAGAACTATGGCATCGTCGTGGTCGCTGAAGGCGCCAAGCTGCCCGGTTCCGGCGGCCAAGCCACCAAAGGCACAAAGGTGGACGCCTTCGGCCACGCTCAGCTCAGCGGCATCGCCGACGCGCTGGCCCAGGAGATCGAAAAAAAGACCGGCTTCGAGACGCGCTCCGTGAATCTGGGCCACACGCAGCGGGGCGGTACGCCCACGGCCTACGACCGCATGCTCGCGACCCGTTACGGCCTCGCCGCCATCGACCTCGTCCACCAGGGCAAGTTCGGACGGCTCGTCGTCCTTCGCGGCACAAAAATCGAGGACATTCCTTTGGCCGAGGCCATTGCCAAGAACCGTACCCTCGACGACAGCTTCATTTCCATCATCGGCTCCCTCGAGCCAAAACTCTAAACCTCGCCTTTTCAACCGGGTGTCCCATGTCTCCTGAAGTTGGAGACATGGGATCGCCGGCCGGGAGTTGTTTTCGGGTTTCCCTGGCAAATGTCTGTTTCTTTGCCGTCCTCTCCTGTGGTATACATTGCGATGCCCTGGTTAACTGGAGGACCCGTGAAAGCCTCTCTCGCCGCGACCGCCGAAACCCGTGAAGTGATGGATATCCGCCAAGCTGCCCATTATCTTGGCATTAGCGCCGACAGCCTCTACCGTTATGCAGCCACGGGGTTCATTCCGGCATTCCGGCTCGGCAACCGCTGGCGCTTCCGCAAGTCCCGCCTCGATGAGTGGATGGATCGCCGCTCCGGCGTCGAAGAGGTCCCGCAGGAGCCCAAGCTGGTCCGCGGCCACAAGAAGCCAGTCCGCTCAGCCCGCGTCCTCACCCGGCCCGCCCGCACCGGATCGTAATTTGTCCGGCCGCTAATCCTGTTTTTCAGCCGCCCTGCTCCGCTTCGGAGCCGACGCCGTCTGCGGCTTGCCCACATGCCCGTTCGTTCCGGCCTCCGCCGCCTCCAGGTCTTGTGCCGATTGCGCCATCGCCAGGTGCCGCTCCATCACGGACCTCGCCTCGTGGGGGTTCCTTGACCGTATCGCCCGGTAAATCTCGCGGTGCAGGTCGGCGGACTGCTTCAGGTCGCGCGACCGCTCCGCCGTCTTCCGCCGCTCATCGTAGAGTGCTGAGGTGATCGTCTCCATCAGCGCTGCCAGAATCGGATTGCCCGAGGCCTGCGCGATGACGCGATGGAAGCGCACGTCGTGGATCAGGTACTCCATCGGGTTATCCACGGTCGCGTACATCTCGGTCACTTCCTCGCTCATTGCCGTGAACTGCTGTTCCTTCCCGCGCTCCGCCGCCAGCGCTGCCAGTTCACTCTCCAGGATGCGCCGCGCTTCAAACATCTGCCACGACTGGAAACCGTGCAGCGCCCCCAGCAGGCTCAGTGACGATTTGCCGATTTCCGGTGGACCTTCCGCCACAAAGGTGCCCACTCCGTGCCGCACGTCCATTACACCCATGGCCGCCAGATACCCAATGCCAGTCCGCAGGCTGGCGCGGCTGATGCGCAGCTTCCGCGCAAACTCCCGCTCCGGCGGAATGCGGTCTCCAGGCTGCAGGCCTCCCGATTCGATCATGGTCCGAATGTGGTTAACCACTCGCATCGTCATGTGCGTGTCGTTTTTGGGCATAATGCACTCCCGTGGCCGTTCGCGTTACTCCCACTCGTCTCTCCTGGCGAGATAAAACGAGTGAATGCGATGCGCTGTTTCTGTTATCCAAGAAAGTACCACTGAAAAGACGCTCTCCTGCAGTGTATTCTAGTGGTCGGACCACTGCCGGGACAATCGGTAGTCACCGCCGAGGAGGTCAACCTCACGCATGCCCGCACAAACCGTCTCCCTGCTGCACGACGACCGTCTCTTCCCGGCCGATCCTACTCAGCGCGGCATTGCCCGACGGCTCTACGCTGAGGTTCGCGATCTGCCCCTGATCTGTCCCCATGGACACACGCAGGCCGTGTGGTTCGCGAAGAACGAGCCTTTTCCCGATCCCGCCAAGCTCTTCGTTCAGCCGGACCACTACATCTACCGCATGCTCTACAGCCAGGGAATCTCGATGGATGACCTCGAGATCGGCGTCTCCGTGCTGAAGGATCCCCGCCGCGTCTGGCGCATTTTCGCCGAGAACTACTATCTCTTCCGCGGCACGCCCACCCGCATCTGGCTGGACTACTCCTTCCATGAGCTCTTCGGCCTGGACGAGCGCCTCTCCGCGCAGACGGCCGACCTCTACTTCGACGTCATCTCCGAACGTCTGCGCACCCCGGAGTTTCTGCCGCGCGCCCTTTACGAGCGCTTCAACGTGGAAGTGCTGGCCACTACCGACTCGCCGCTGGACTCTCTCGAGTATCACAAGGCCGTCCGCGAATCTGGCTGGAAGGCGCGCATCGTGCCCACCTTCCGTCCGGACTCTGTCGTCGACCCCGACTTCGCAGGCTTCGCCGAAAACCTCGCCAAACTGGGACAGATCACCGGCGAAAACACCTCGCACTGGGGCGGCTACCTCGCGGCATTGTCACAGTCGCGCGACCGATTCAAGGCGCTGGGCGGCACCGCGACGGACCACGGTCATCCCACCGCGCAAACCGCTCATCTGGATCGCGCCGAAGCATCACGCCTCTTCGAAACCATCCTCAGCGGACGGGCCGATGCTGCGCAGCGTGAGCTCTTCCGCGCGAACATGCTGACCGAAATGGCGCGCATGAGCGTCGAAGACGGGCTGGTCATGCAGATCCATCCCGGCTCCTTCCGCAACCACAATCGCAAGGTGTACGAGAAGTACGGCCGGGACACGGGTGCCGACATTCCGACTGCCACCGACTACGTGCACTCGCTGCAGCCGCTGCTCGACCTCTACGGCAACGAGAAGAACCTCACCATCATCCTCTTCACGCTCGATGAGACCACCTACGGCCGTGAACTCGCTCCGCTGGCCGGACATTATCCCTGCCTGCGCCTCGGGCCGCCGTGGTGGTTCTTCGACAGCCCGGAAGGTATGCTGCGCTTCAGGGAATACGTCACCGAGACGGCAGGCTTCTACAATACGGTTGGGTTTAACGACGACACGCGCGCCTTCCTCTCCATTCCGGCGCGCCACGACGTCGCCCGCCGCATCGATTGTGTCTGGCTCTCGCGCCTGGTCGCCGAACACCGCCTCGACGAGAACGAAGCGGTGGAAGTCGCCCGCGATCTGGCCTACAACCTGGTGCGGAAGGCTTACAGGCTGTGACGTCCCGCCAGTTGCAGCGAGGCACCGCGGCAATCGGAGATTGAATGGCGACACGAGGCACGGATTCGCGCTCGTTCTTTCGCACGCTTGGCTCCCCGGACCGCATATCGCATCAGCGGTGGGTGGTCTGCGGCTTCCTTTTCTTTGCGACGGTCATTGCCTACGTCGACCGGGGCGTCATCGGGTACCTCGAGAAATTCCTCGAGCACATCATCCCCGGCCTGAACAGCGTCACCTACGGATACATCACGGCCACGTGGACCTTCGCGTATGCCATCGGCATGGGGGTGGCCGGGGCGCTGACCGACAAACTCGGCACGCGCAAATCGTTTGCCATCGCCATCGGCCTCTGGAGCGTGGCGGCAATGCTGCCCGGCGCAGCGTTTTCCGTTCTCACCTTAGGCATTGCAATGTTTCTGATCGGCCTGGGCGAGGCAGCCAACTTTCCCGCCTGCATCAAGACGGTCGCGGAATGGTTTCCGAAACGGGAGCGCGCGCTGGCCACCGGCATTTTCAATTCCGGCGCGAACATAGGCAACATTGTGGTGCCCCTCATCGTTCCGACCCTCGTAGCCATCGTCACCTGGCGAGGCGCGTTCGTCGTCACCGGCGCCTTCGGAATTTTCTGGCTGATCGGCTGGCTCATCTACTACCGCCGTCCGGAGCAGCACCGCAGCGTATCCCAGGCCGAACTGGACCTCATTCTCAGCGATCCAGTCGAAAAGCTTGAAACCGTCCCATGGAGCCGCGTCCTTCCGCGCAAGGAAACCTGGGCCTTCTCGCTTGGCAAATTCCTCACCGATCCCATCTGGTGGTTCTATCTTTTCTGGCTGCCGCGCTATCTGCAGTCGACCTTCGGTTTGAGCCTCTCTCAGAACCGGCTGCCGCTGGTCATTGTGTATGTCGTTTCCACCGTTGGCAGCATCGGCGGCGGATGGATCTCCTCCGCTCTGCTGCGCGCCGGCAAGACCGCCAACGCTGCGCGCAAGACCGCAATGCTGATCTGCGCGCTCTGCGTCGTTCCTGTCTTCGCCGCGCCGTACATTCACCACCTCTGGGTGGTCGTCGGCCTCGTGGGCCTGGCGACGGCCGCGCATCAGGGATGGTCGGCCAACCTGTTCACACTTCCTTCCGACATGTTCCCCAAAGCGGCAGTCGGCAGCGTGATCGGGATTGGCGGCATGGCCGGAGCCCTCGGCGGCGTGTTATTGCAGGTGGCGACGGGGTACGTCGTGAAAATTACGAACAGCTATGTGCCGCTCTTTGTCGTCGCGTGCGTCGCGTATCTATTCGCGCTTATCGTCATTCATGCCATCACGCCCAGGCTGGCGCCGGCGCAAATCGAGTCGTGAGGAAAGGAGAGATCACACCATGAGTCTCTATTGCAAAGTCGGAAGCGCTGATACCGATCTCTCCGCGCAGCAGCTGAACGATCTGCTCGTCGAAACGCTCGACAAGCTGGGCCCGCGCAAGCGTGTGCTCGTGGTTCCGCCGGACATCACCCGCCTGCACTCCCGCGCCGGTGACCTGACCCGTTTCGCGTGGCACTACTACGGCGATAAGCTGCAGTGCGTTCTGCCCGCGCTCGGCACGCACGCCCCAATGTCCTCCGAGCAGCTCACGCGCATGTTCGGCGACCTGCCGCAGAACCTGATTCAGATTCACAACTGGCGTACCGACATCGAGACCGTCGGCGAAGTCCCGTCCACCTTCATCTGCGAGCAGTCGGAAGGCAAGCTGAATTTCTCCTGGCCTGCGCAGGTCAACCGTCTCGTCGCGAGCGGCGGCTTCGACCTCATCCTTTCCATCGGCCAGGTCGTGCCGCACGAAGTCATCGGCATGGCGAATTTCAACAAGAACATCCTCGTCGGCACTGGCGGACGTGAGGGCATCAACCGCAGCCACTATCTCGGCGCCGTTTACGGCATGGAGCGCATCATGGGTCGCGCTGACAATCCCGTGCGCCGCGTGCTCAATTACGCCTCCGACCATTTCCTGAAACACCTGCCCATCGTCTACGTGCAAACGGTGGTCGGACGCGCCGCCGACGGCGGACTCGCCACCCGCGGCCTCTTCGTTGGTGACGATGCGGAGTGCTTCCACCGCGCTGCCGAGCTCAGCCTGCAGGTGAACTTCGAAATGCTCGACAAGCCTCTGCGCAAGGCGGTCGTCTATCTCGAGCCGCACGAGTATCACAGCACCTGGATCGGCAACAAGGCCGTCTACCGTACGCGCATGGCGCTGGCCGACGGCGCGGAACTCATCATTCTCGCCCCAGCCGTAAAGGAATTCGGTGAGGACCACACCATTGACCGGATGATTCGCAAGTACGGCTATCATGGCACGCCGGCCACTATCGAAGCTGTAGAGAAGAACCCCGACCTTGCCGCCGAGCTCGGCGCCGCCGCGCACCTCATTCACGCATCCTCAGAGGGTCGCTTCACCATCACCTGGTGCCCCGGGCATCTCACCAAAGAGGAAATCGAAAGCGTCGGATTCGGGTGGGGTAACCTGGCGGAGATGCAGCGCCGCTACAACCCCGAAAAGCTCCGCCAGGGATGGAATTCCGTCGATGGCGAAGAAATCTTCTTTATTCCCAACCCGGCACTCGGCCTCTGGGCCGATCGCAGCCGTTTTCATAACAGCTAGCTGAACCATGTATCAGGGCACGGCTTCAGCCGTGCCGAACAGGGCCGAACAAAGATTGAGGGCTTCAGCCCCTGAGGAAATAAGGACTCATGACATCCAACTCTCTCCAACTCGGCAAATTCTCCCTCGGCGTCGGCGACCGCTTCGCGCATCAGGCCAAAGCGCAGCTGCAGGCCTGCATCCAGGCGCAGCAAGCGGGGGTCGAAGTCATTCCCGTTTGGAATAAATCGAATCGCGAACATAACATCATCGGCTCCGAGCCCTCTTCCACGCGCATCGCCGCCGATGCGGCCGTCAAAGCCCTGCACTGGTCGAAGCCGTATTTCCTTGACGCCGACCACATTAACCTCACCACCGTCGACCGCTTCCTGGCGCCCTGCGACTTCTACACCATCGACGTCGCCGACTACATCGGCAAACCCGCGCAGCAGGCTTCCATCGACAAGTTCCTGAAGCGCCGCAGTGACCTGAAAGGCACGCTTCGCCTCGAAGGTGTCAGCCAGCCCATCGAGATCACTCCCGGCCTGCTGCACGCCAGCGCCGCGAAATTCCTCTTCGCCATCGAAGAAGCCGGCAAGGTCTACCGCAAAATCGAAGCGGCGAAAGGGAAGGGCAACTTCATTCCTGAAGTGTCGATGGACGAGACCGACTCCGCGCAAACACCGGCCGAACTGCTCATCATCCTCGCCGCCATCGCCGACGAGGGGATTCCCATCCAGACCATCGCACCCAAGTTCACCGGCCGCTTCAACAAGGGGGTCGATTACGTCGGCGATGTCGCTCAGTTCCGCCGCGAGATCGCCCTCGACGTCGCCGCCATCTCCACAGCTGTCCGGCAATTCGGACTTCCGCAAAACCTCAAGCTCAGCGTCCACTCCGGCAGCGACAAATTCTCCATCTACTCGGCGATCCACGACACGACGCGCCAGCAGGGAGTGCACCTCAAGACCGCCGGGACCACATGGCTCGAGGAGATCATCGGACTCGCCGAAGCGGGCGGCGACGGCCTCGCGCTCGCAAAGGAAATCTACGCGCAGGCGTACGAACACCGCAACGAGCTCTGCGGGCCCTACGCCACCGTCATCGACATCAATCCCGCGAAGCTGCCGTCACCCTCCACCGTGGACGGGTGGACCTCCGACCAGTACACCTCGGCGCTGCGCCACAATCCCGCTTCGCCGGCCTACAATCCGAGCTTCCGCCAGCTCCTTCACGTCGGCTTCAAAATCGCCGCAAAAATGGGCCGCCGCTACCTCGACCTGCTGGAGGCGAACGAATCCGTGATTGCCAGGAACGTGACCGAAAACCTCTTCGATCGGCATATCGCTCCCGTCTTCCTCGGTAAGCCCTCTCCGGTGGCCGCTCTGCAGCACGCGGAGGCGCGATGAGCTACAAAGGCCTGGAACTCACCGGCAAAACGGCCGTCGTTATTGGAGGCACCTCCGGGATCGGACGCGCCATCAGCCTCGGCTTTGCCGAAGCCGGCGCCGATGTTGTCGCATCGGCCCGTCGCCAGCAGCAGGTGGACGAGACCGCCGCGGAAATCGAATCGCGCGGCCGCAGGACGCTGCGTCTCGTCTCCGACACGCAGGACCGCGCATCCCTCGAGCGCCTGCTCGCGGAGACGGTCGCGAAGCTGGGTAAGGTCGATATCCTCGTCAACTCCGCGGGCAAGATCAAGCGCGCCCCAACGCTCACATTTCCTGAAGAAGAGTGGCGCGACATCATCGACACGAACCTCACCGGCACCCTCCGCGCTTGCCAGGTCTTCGGCGCGCACATGCTCGAGCGCGGCTACGGCCGCATCGTCAACATCGCCTCGCTCAACAGCTTTGTCGCCCTCAATGAAGTTGCCGCGTACGCTGCCAGCAAAGCCGCCGTCGCCTCGCTGACGCGTTCG
>DASYYN010000217.1:0-3930 GCA_035933815.1 Acidobacteriaceae bacterium | reverse complement strand
CTCAGAACAGATCGCAGTATTTCCGCTCGCTCATTGGCTTGAGCGGGCCGGTCTCCCCACTCTGGCCACCACAAACCACTCTGTTCGACATCAAAGAGCAGGCCTTCGACAGGCCGTTCCATCATGGCACGGATTTCCCGTTCGTCGGACCTCCAGTCCCACCTGTCAGCGGCGGTGAGGATCCGCGCATAAACGGCGGCGGGCGTCGCCTGACGGTGTGGCCGCGGGACGTGACGGAGATGGCGGCATTTTCGGTGACCGATCGCCGCGTGTTCCGGCGGGGATAGGGTGCGACAACCGGGAGGACGGGGCGACGGCTGCCTGCCAGAGTTGGCGGGTAAGCACGGCGCCGTGCACGACCTGCAAGTTCTGCCTCAGCGCCGTGCCCCACATCGTGCCGGGCACGCATGCAGGCCGACTATCCTGCCAACGATGGCGTTCGTCCATGCTGTGTCCGCGACGCAGAGCGGGCCGAGCCGCTATCAGGCCGTCTGTTCCTGTGCGCCGGTTG
This sequence comes from Acidobacteriaceae bacterium, assembly GCA_035933815.1. Lineage (GTDB taxonomy): Bacteria > Acidobacteriota > Terriglobia > Terriglobales > Acidobacteriaceae > Palsa-343. Next base: position 3,419 of record DASYYN010000217.1, on the reverse strand, counting down.
CCGCCGGCAGGTGATTGTTTGCCGTTGCTGCGACCGCGGCCAGATCTACTGCGCCGGCTCCTGCCCGGGGCAGGCCCGGCATCGGACACTCCGGCAGGCTGGGCGGCGCTACCAGGCGAGCCATCGTGGCCGCCGCATGCACGCGGCCCGGATGAGCCGTTGGCGGGCGCGGCAAGAGAAAGTGACGCATCACGGTTCACCCGTACCGCCTGCCAGTGATCTGGTGCAGCCGGCCGCGATGACGGCCACACGCGCCGCCGTCGCCCCGGCCGACCAAGCGAGGCAGCCCGGTCCGCACTGCCACTGGTGCGGCCGCTCCTGCCCGCCGCTGCTCCGTCAGGGGTTCCTGCGCCGCCGCCGGCGTCATCGCGGCCGCCTTGCCCATCATCCGACGGGGCCAGCGCGCCATGGTGACGCCGCCTGACATCGAAGCGCAGATCCTGCGCTACCATCACGCCGAGAAGTGGACCGCCGGTACGATCGCGCGTCAGTTGCACGTGCACCATAGCGTGGTGCAGCGGGTGCTGGCGCAGGCCGGGCTGCCGCGCATCGGCGTCACACCACGGCCCTCACAGATCGACCCCTACCTGCCGCTGATCCGTCAGACGCTGGAGAAGTTCCCCACCCTGACTGCCAGCCGCCTGTTCGCGATGGCATACGAGCGTGGCTACCGCGGCAGCCCAGATCACTTCCGCCACCTCATTGCGCTGCACCGGCCGCGCCGCCCGGCCGAAGCCTATCTGCGGCTGCGCAGCCTGCCGGGCGAGCAGGCGCAGGTGGATTGGGGTCATTTCGGCCACCTGCAAATCGGCCGGGCAAGGCGTCCGCTGATGGCGTTCGTGATGGTGCTGAGCCACTCGCGGCAGATCTTCCTGCGCTTCTTCCTGGATGCGCGGATGGAGAGCTTCCTGCGCGGCCATATCGGCGCCTTCACCGCCTGGGGCGGCGTGCCGCGTGTGCTGCTGTACGACAATCTCAAGAGTGCGGTGCTGGAACGGCGCGGCGATGCGATCCGGTTCCATCCGGATCTACTCGCCTTTGCCGGGCGGTATCGCTTCGAGCCGCGCCCCGTCGCGGTGGCGCGCGGCAACGAGAAGGGCCGGGTCGAACGCGCCATCGGCTATGTGCGCACGGCATTCTTCGCCGCGCGCGACTTCCGCGATCTGGACGATCTCAATGCCCAGGCCGACGACTGGTGCCGCGGCCCGGCCGCCGATCGGCGCTGTCCGGGCGAACCGGACCGCACGGTGGGCGACGTATTCGCCGAGGAAGCGCCGCGCCTGTTGCCGCTGCCCGACAACCCGGCGCCACTGCTCGAACGCGTCGCGGTCAAGCTCGGCAAGCAACCCTACGTCCGCTTCGACCTGAACGATTATACCGTGCCGCACACCCACGTACGGCGGGTGCTGACGGTGCTGGCCGACACGCACGAGGTCCGCATCGTCGATGGCGGGCATGTGCTGGCCTGCCATCACCGCAGCTACGACAAGGGCGCGCAGATCGAGCAGGCCGAACACATTCAGGCCTTGGTCGCGCACAAGCGCGCCGCACACCAGCACCGTGCCACCGACCGCCTCGCCCAGGTGGCGCCGGCCAGCCAGGACCTGCTGCTGCGCGCCGCGGAACGTGGCGCCAACCTCGGCGCCATCACCACCGGCCTGATGCGGCTGCTGCATCGTTATGGCGCGGCCGAGTTGCAGGTCGCTATCCGTGAGGCCCTCGATCGCGGCGTGCCGCATCCGAACGCGGTCCGCCTCGCGCTGGAACGCCGCCGCGAGCAACGTGGTGAACCGCCGCCGGTCGCCATCGCACTGCCCACCGCGGTGCAGGCACGCGATGCACCGGTGCGGCCGCATGCGCTCGATAGCTACGACCGGCTCAAGGATGTGGCCGATGAGTAACGCCGATCCTCTGCGCGCCCGTGCTGTGGCGCTGCATCTGCACGGGCTGCTGGCGCATTGGAGCGAGGCGGTTGCTCAGGACTGGCTCGCACCCCTGCTGAACTGGGAGGAGCAGGAGCGCCACCGCCGCAGCCTGGAACGGCGGCTGAAGGAAGCACGCATCGGCCGCTTCAAGCCGCTCTGCGACTTCGACTGGAGCTGGCCCAAACGCTGCGACCGCGCCGCGGTCGAGGCGCTGATGGGTTTGGACTTCCTCAAGGAAGCCGCCAACGTCGTGCTGGTCGGCCCCAACGGCGTCGGCAAATCCACCCTTGCACAGAACATCGCCCACCAGGCGCTGATCGAGGGCCACACCGTGCTGTTTACCTCCGCCGGGCAATTGCTCGGCGACCTCAGCGCGCTCGACAGCGATTCCGCCTTGCGCCGCCGCCTGCGCCACTATGCCCGCCCCGCGCTGCTGGTGATCGATGAAGTCGGCTACCTCTCCTACTCCAATCGCCACGCCGACCTGATGTTCGAGCTGGTGTCCCGCCGCTATCAGACCCGCAGCACGCTGATCACCACCAACCGGCCGTTCGCCGAATGGCACGAGGTCTTCCCCAACGCCGCCTGCGTCGTCTCGCTGATCGATCGGCTGGTGCACAACGCCGAGATCATCGCCATCGAGGGCGAATCCTATCGCCTCAAGGAGGCGCGTGAACGCACCGAACAACGCGCCCGCCAGCGTCGCGGCGGCAAATCATGAACGCGCGCACAATGCCGGCGGTCAGCGTCCTCATTCCGGCCAGATGGACCCCGGAGCAGGCGCTTGCCGTGCTTGAACTGCTCAACGCGTTGCGCGATGCGCTATGGGCCATCCACGGCGATCCGATCCAACACCTGCTGCAACAGCAACAGGGCTTCGCCCGCGCAGACCCACAGCTCGGCGAGCCGAACAGCGACGACCAATCGTTCTGAAGCGCGTCAATGCAGGCGGTGTCCACCAACCAGGTCAGCCGCCATGTCGCGGCAACCCCGACGCGCCAGCCTCCGAAATCGTCGTCATCCTGACGCACGCTCGGCCGCCACGTCCCGCGGCCACACCGTCAGGCGACGCCCGCCGCCGTTTATGCGCGGATCCCCACCGCCGCTGACAGGGAGCTCCGTGCGAACAACGCCGCCGCGTTTGTCGGCGCAGGACTATCTCGCGGATCCGGAAATGTCGATTGGGTGGGGCTGCTATCGCCCATCGCAGACCGGCTCGGTCTCGATGCCCGCAAAGAAACCGATCTTGTAGGTCTTGCGCAGTTCCATCTCAACGCCAACGCAAGCAACCGGCACGAGCTCAATCAGTTGCTGGTCAATGAGTTTTCGGATCTACGCGAGCCGTCAGAAAACCACCGTCTGCTCGCGCGCCTGCCGATTGCAACCTACTGGACAACCAACTATGACCGCTTGATTGAGCGCGCCCTGAATGATGCCGGCAAGCGCGTCGATGCCAAATATACGCTCAAGCAGCTCGCCACGACCCGGCGCGGT
>DASYYN010000216.1:0-23285 GCA_035933815.1 Acidobacteriaceae bacterium | reverse complement strand
CCTGGTCGATGATCGGCAGTCCATCGCCTGAGCCGGGACGCAGGCCGGTCCAGGTTTCGGCAATGGTGGCGTCGCGCAGCGGCGGCCACAGGTCGACCGCGCGGTGAAAGAGCTCCTGGATCTGATCCGGGTAAAGCTCCTTATCAAAACCGGCGTGTTCGACCGTAGACCCAATCGTGTAGCGTCCGTTGCCGCGAGGAACGATGTACACCTTCGACGTCCGCAGTACGCAGTTCGTCTGCACTTTGCCGTTCAGCTCGGCCGTCAGCATATGGCCTTTGCGGGGTCCTACCGGGAGTCCCGGATGAATCGTCTGTGCCCAGGCTCCGGCCGCATTCACGAAAGAGCCCGCTGAAACCGTCCCGTTCGAAGTGCTCAGATCCACGGCTCCGTTTCTTGACGAGACTCCGAGAACCGCGGTGTGTTCCCGCAGCACGATACCAGCAGCCAGAGCGGCGGTGGGAAGGGCCTCGGCCAGGTCCCACGCATCGATGCTCTGCTCATCGACCAGGAAGAAGCTCCAGCCGGCGGTCTGCGCGCCGGGCGCGAGGCGCTGCACCTCGGAATCGGGCAGCGCAGTCACACCTGCAGGCGGGCGGCGGGTGCCCTGGAGCGTGCTGCGCGTGCGGATGGGAATCTTAGCGCCGGAAAGCTGTTCAATGCGCTCCAGAAATTCCGGATAGAGCGACAGACTGAGCCGAGCCAAACCGGCGAGCGGCTGAGGATTTTCGGGGTCGGTGCCTGCCAGCATTCCGGCTGCGGCTCGAGAGGCTTCAGACATGGCCTCGGCCCGGTCAAAGACGACAACGCTGGCACCTGATCCTGCCAGCTCCAGCGCGGTCGCCAGGCCGATGATGCCTCCGCCGGCGATCGCCACATCTGCCGATTTCATATTTTAATTTTAGGTGCCTGGGCGGACGGCCGCATACCGCCGAAGTGTCAGCAGCCAAAACTAATTGGCGACGGCATATGACTTTTGTGTCTTGCCGATCGTCGCATCGGCAAAAAAAGAGTGCCGCGCGTGCGGCACTCGGAGACAACAGGGAGGCTCCTGTCTTTCCTGTGCCGCCATCAACGGCCAGGAACTACAGTTTGGTGCAACGCGCGACGGTACTGAAGCCCAGAGGGGATTGTCAAGAGGCAATTTAGGCTGCAAGCCACAGCAGCAGTTACGATTAGCGGGCAGCGGGCCCAATGGCCAGGAGTAAATCGCTTTTGTTCGGCGTGTAAAGTTTTGGTCACCAGTGCAGCTGAGGACACAGTTTTCCGCCCTGGCTATCCGTTTAGAGGAATGCCGGCTCAGAACGTCGCGCGGCGGTAGTCGACTGGGTTCGGCCGATACGATATTCTCGAATCACCGGCGCCGGAGAGGTGGCAGAGCCCGGTTGAATGCACCTGACTCGAAATCAGGCATACTCGTAAGGGTATCGGGGGTTCGAATCCCTCCCTCTCCGCCAAAGTTCTTGCCTGTTCCAGCCCCATTACCCCTTTATTACTCCTCGAACCGAGGCGCTCCCCGCCCGCGCACGCGCTCGAACGTCAGGGCGACCGGAATGGAAAGCAGAGCCAGGTAGCCGAGCATCCGGAAATCGTCGGTATAGGCGAGCAGTGCTGCCTGCTGCTGGGCCATGTTGTAGATGGCTCCCAGGGCTTTTTGCTGGGCGGTGATGGCGTCAGATCCTGCGGCGGCAATCTTCGCCTGCAGAGCCGCAATCACCGGCGATGCTGACTGCGCCCCCGCACTGATGTGCGATACCAGGAAGCTCTGATGAACCTGCGAGTGGCGAACGAGAAGGGTCGTAACCGCCGCGATCCCCGTGCTGCCCCCGATGTTGCGCATCAGGTTGTAAATGCCGGACGCATTGCCTATCTCTTCCTTGCGTAGTCTGCCCATGGTCATCGTGGTCAATGGCACGAAGACGAGGCCCCCGGCAAAGCCGTTGATGATATTCGGCACCGCCACGGAGATCATGGAAATCCCGAGATTCAGGTGGCTGAACATGAGTGTCGAGAATCCAAAAATGGCGAGCCCGGAGGCCAGCAGTAGCCGCCCATCCACGAAATTGGCCAGCGTCCCGGCCACCAGCATCGACAGCATCGAGCCAATGCCGCGAGGGCTCACGGCGAGACCGCTGTCCAGCGCCGAGTAGCCGAGCAGTGTCTGCAGAAACAGCGGGAGCATCGCTGTGACGCCATAGAGGACGAAGCCATAAATCCCGGTGATGAGCGTGCCCGCGCTGAAGTTCCGGTTTCTGAGCACGTGAAGCTGCACGATCGGCTCACGGACGCTGAGCTCGCGGACGATAAATCCGACGAATGCGGCGGTTGAGATCGCGAAGGTCCAGCGAATCCAGGTTGCGCCGAACCAGTCCGCTTCCTGACCCTTGTCGAGCATCAGCTGCAGCGAGCCCAGCCAGAGCGCCATCAGCGCGAATCCGAGGTAGTCGATGGCGCCCCGCAGCACGCGCCGGATATAGGGCGGATCCTCAATAAAGGCGTTGACCAGGAAAAGCCCGAGGATTCCGATGGGGAGATTGATGTAGAAGATCCACCGCCAGGAATACGTGTCGGTGATCCAGCCGCCCAGCGTGGGGCCGATCACAGGAGCCACAACGATACCGACGCCGTAAACCGCCATTGCCGTGCCGTGCTCTTCCGGCGGGAAGCTTTCCAGCAGAATTGCCTGCGCGAGCGGCTGCATGCCGCCACCTCCGATGCCCTGCAGGACCCGCGAGACGATCAGCATGGGCATGCTTGCGGCCATGCCACAGAGCAGCGAAGCCGAGGTGAACACGATGATGGAAAGCAGCAGCAGGCGCTTGCGTCCGATGCGCCGCGTGATCCAGCTGGTCGCGGGGAGCACGATGGCGTTCGAGACCAGGTAGCTGGTCAGCACCCACGTGGACTCATCCGTTGAGGCGGAGAGACTCCCCGCGATATGCGGCAGCGCCACATTGGCCACAGAGGAGTCCAGGATGACCATGAAGGTGGCAATCATGACCGCGAGCGCAATCATCCAGCGGTTCGCGGAAGGCGTCCAGGCGCTCGCGTCGAGAGGGGAAGTGGCTGCGGCGGAACTCACGTCATGTCCTCACGACTGGGGACGACCTATCGTGGGGTCGCCGAAAAGGCTGTCCTCAAACGGGTGGCCGGATCGTGTGGGAGCAATCGAGGAACGCGTAGTCAAATGTTTACTGTAATGCACTGGTGGCGCGGTGAAGCCGGCAAACGCTCACGCCTGGCCGGACCTGGCGTTACTTCCGGTCGGGGCCGTGCCGCTCAAATGTGGTTGCTGGGCTGGGTAGCGCTGATCAGCCGCCGGTTTTCTCCGTCAGCTCAGCCCAGCGCTCGTACACGGCATCGTGTTCGGCACGGGCTGCGTCAAGTTCGGCAAGCGCCTCAGTCAGCGCAGCGGCGTTCGTAGCGACAGCGGGATCTTCGATTCGAGCCCTGGCCGCCTGCAGGCGAGCGTCGGCCGCCTCAATCCGGGCCTCGATGCCGTCGTACTCACGCTGCTCCAGATAGGAAAGCTTCTTCCTGGGCCCGGACGACGCGGCTGGCAGCCGCTCGGGAGCGGGTTCCTGCCGGACAGGCCAGCGCGGTGATTCGCTCTCCTGCTCGCGCCACGCCTCGTATTGCCGATAATCCGCGAACACCGCAGCCCGCCCGCGGCCATTGAGGCCGACAACGGCATTCGTCACGCGGTCGAGCAGATAGCGGTCGTGCGTCACCAGCACCAGCGCGCCTGAGAAGTCGAGCAGCGCTTCTTCCAGAATTTCGAGCGTTGGGATATCGAGATCGTTGGTCGGCTCGTCCAGAATGAGAACGTCAGCCGGCTGAAGCATCAGCCGCGCGATCAGCACGCGGGCCCGCTCGCCTCCGCTGAGCCGCGATACAGGCTGGTTGAGCTGTTCGCCGGTGAAGAGAAAGCGCGCAGCGTAGCTGGCGACATGCAGCACGCGATCCTGGTAGACGACCGAATCGGAGTCGGGCGCAAGAGCACGGCGCAATGTCAATGAGGTATCCAGTTCGCGCATCTGCGAGAAATGGACGACACGCAGACCCGATGCCCGTCGGACCTCACCTGCAGCTGTGGGAAGTGCGCCGGTCATGGTGCGCAGCAGCGTCGTCTTGCCGGAGCCGTTCGGGCCCACCAGACCCAGCTTCGTTCCGTTGAGGAGACTGAAGCTGACGTCGCGGAGAACCGTGCGGCCTCCGAGTTCCACGGTGACTGCGTCGACCTCGATCAGCCGTTTCGTCTGGCGCCCCGTCGCGTCGAAGCTGATTCCCGCAGCCGCGCTGCGCGTGCGAGCTTCGGACTCTGCCAACTCGGCGATCAGCGCGTTGGCGGTGTCGATGCGTGCTTTGGCTTTGGTGGTGCGCGCTTTCGGTCCGCGGCGCAGCCATTCGATTTCGGTGCGCACACGGTTGCGCAGGCTTTCCTGGGCGCGCTGCTGCCATTCGACGTAGGCCTCGCGGGCTTCCAGGAACTTTGAATAGCTGCCGCTGACCCGGAGCGAGCCTTCCGCATAGATCCGGTTCAGCTCGACGACGGCCGTGGCGACGTTCTCCAGAAAGTAGCGGTCGTGGGTGATCACCACAAAGGCGAAACTCGCCGACTGCAGCATCGACTCGAGCCATTCAATGCCATCCAGATCGAGATGGTTCGTCGGTTCGTCCAGCAGCAGAAGGTCCGGCTGAACGACCAGCGCTTCGGCAATGGCCAGCCGCTTGCGCCAGCCTCCGCTCAGCGTCGATGCCGCAGCGCTCATGGACACGGCGCCGGGATCTGTAGTCTCGGTGAATCCCGCCCTGCCGAGCGTCTCCCGGAGGCGCTGCTCGCGCTCATTCTCCGGCACAGCAGCCCGGGCCAGCGCCGATTCGACAACACTGCGTACGGTAGCTGCGGAAGGGAAGTCCGAGATCTGATGGACGAAGCTGATGCGGGCGCGCTTGCGGACAGCCACTTCGCCGGAGTCGGCCTTCAGTTCGCCACCGAGGATTGCCAGCAGGGTCGATTTGCCGGCGCCATTGGGGCCGATCAGACCAATGTGGTCCCCGTCGTGCACGGCGAAGGAGAGGCTCTCGAAGAGCGGCACAGCGCCGAACCGTTTGGAGATGGCCTGCGCGGTGATGATCGGCGCCATGCTTCCAGTTTACGGGCCGGTTCGTCGCGCTCGAACGGGGCTTCGCCAGCTAAGCTGGAAGTCAGGAGGACAACTGTGAGCGGACAACCGGAGCCGTGGCTGCGCGGTACGCATACTGACATACCCGCGGTGATACGTGGCGTGGTGCATGCGCTGGAGCTGTGCAGGGAAGATGTCGATGCAGCTTGTGCGGGACTGACCGATGAGCAGATGCACGCTCGGCCGGCAGAGATCGCGTCGCTTGCCTTCCATCTGCGGCACATTGTCGGCAGCCTGGATCGCCTGCTGACCTATGCCGAAGGCCGCCAGCTCAGTGCAGAGCAAGTGGCGATCCTGAAGTCCGAGCAGGAGGCCCGCGGCTCCAGGGCGGAGTTGCTGGGCCAGTTCTATCGGGGAATCGAGGACGCGATGCGGCGTGTTCAGGCGTTCAGCGGAGCCGACCTGGAGCAGCCTCGGCAGGTCGGACGCAAGGCGCTGCCGACCACGGTCGGCGGGCTGCTGGTCCACTGCGCCGACCACACGCTGCGCCATACCGGGCAGGCGGTCACGACGGCGAAGCTGATCAGGGCAGGGGGTCAGGTAGAGGCCGCCGCGACTTTGGCGAAAACCTGGGGGACTGCGGCAAACAATAGATGCTGAAGGGGATGCGCAGGCCCTCGCGGCGGCTTGACTGCACATCCAGAGTTCAACTAAAAAATTAGTTACTTTCCCATTGCTGCCGTGTCTAACAAGCTAGGGAAGGAGAATCCGGTGCCTCGCAGGACATCTGAGACGCTGACCGAAGCCGAGCTGCGCATCATGCAGATGCTGTGGCAGAACGGCCCCGGCACGGTGCAGCAGATCCTGGATGCGCTGCCGGCGCAGCCCGCGCTGGCCTACAACACGGTCCTGACGACGATCCGGATTCTCGAGAAAAAGGGCTACGTCGGCCACGACAAGGACGGACGCGCGCACGTCTACCGGCCGCTGGTGGAGCGGGGCGAGGCGAGCCGCTCCGAGATACGCCACCTGGTCAGCCGCTTCTTCCGCAACTCCCATGAAGATTTGGTGCTGAACATCCTGGAAGATCGGGGCATTGAACCCGACGAACTGGAACGGCTCAGGAAAATGCTGGATACAAAGACGAGGAGCGGCGCGCAATGATCGATCCGACAGCAATGGCGCCGGCCGTCGAGAACTTCGCGCAGATCGCCGTGGAGCGCGTGCTGAATTCGCTGCCCGAGGGGTTGCTGCTGGCCGGATGCGCATGGGTGCTGCTCCGCGTGCTGGGAAAACAAAATGCCGGAACGCGGTTTGCGGTGTGGATGGTGACGCTGGTGGGCGTCGCCGGCCTGCCGCTGCTCAGCGCGTTCGAGGTGGGTGGGCAGCGGCTCAGCGTCGCTGCGCATCCGGAGGTAACGGTTCCGGCATTCTGGGCTGTTCTGTTTGCGGCGTTCTGGATCGTGATTGCACTGGTGGCGGTGGCGCGCCTGATTGCGGGCTTGTGGCAGGTGCGCGAGATCTCAGGAAGCTGTACGGCGTTCGAGGTGGAAAAGCTGGACCCGGCGCTCCGGGAAGTGTTCGCCGAGCCGGGAAAGCGCCGCGTGCGGCTGCTCGTCTCGGAGAACGCGCGGGTTCCGGCGGCGATCGGCTTCCGCAACCCGGCTATCGTGCTGCCAGGGTGGACGCTGCGCGAACTGAGCGCTGCTGAACTGAAGCCGATCCTCATTCACGAAATGGCGCATTTGCGGCGCCGCGACGACTGGACCAATCTGCTGCAGAAGACCGTTCGTGCTGTGCTCTTTTTCCATCCCGCGGTGTGGTGGATCGATGCACGACTCTCGATGGAACGCGAGATGGCCTGCGACGATGCCGTGGTTGCCGCGACCGGAAATGCGCCGGCGTATGCAGGATCGCTGATAGGGTTACTGGAACGCGGTTGCGCTCGCCGCGGCTGGAAGATGGCGCAGGCAGCGGTGGAGAAGGCAAGGGAAGCGGCGGTCCGGATTGCCCGGATCCTTGAAAGCGGGCCGGCATCGACGCGCGTGGCGCGAGGTGCTCTTGGCCTGGCGGCGGCGCTGTGCATGACCTGCTGCGGCCTGCTGGAGTTTGCGCCGCAGTTGGTGGCATTCGCGCCCGACACCGACGCTCCCGTGGCACACGCGGCGGTGCCGAGGACAGTGGACTTCCCTGCGGAGGCGCGAGCCGCGGTGGTTCCGGCGATGTTCCACCCTGCCGAATCGCAGCGTAAACCACTTGTGATCCGTCATGCGGCGAGACCGGTGCACAGGAACCCGGCGCGGCTTGCCGAACGCGAGCTGAACGTTCGCCGTCCGCATCGAGTTACCCCGCCAGTGATGATGGCAAAGCTGGACGACTCCGCTAAGCCGGGAACCAGGGCAGCTGCACCGAGAGTGCAAATGGTGATGGTGATGGAGACATCGGTAATGGATTACGCCCCGGTCGCGGCGCAGCGCGGAGCCGTGAATCCGCCGATGAGCGGAGTCCCGGTGCAGGTGCAGACCATCCAGGTGCTCCAGCAGGACGAAACAGGTTGGCATGTGCGCACGTATCGCTTGGTCACCCTGCTGCCGATCGACGGTGGATCGATGCATTCATCGATCTGAGAGGTACGTGGGCCAAATTTTTTTATGCGTAACAACTAATTCATTAGTTCGTGAGTTGAAGCCAAAGGAGAAGGAGAAATGAAACTGAAGGTGAAGAAGATAGCCGCTCCAGTGATTGCCGCCGGAGCCCTGGTTGGCATGGGTGTTTGGGAATTTGCCCGGCCCGCATCCGCAGCGATGGCCCCGCCCGCGCCTGCGGCTCCCCAGGAGAGCAATGCGCTGCAGTCTCTCGACGATGCGATGGAAAACCTGGCCGCCCGGGTTACTCCTGCCGTGGTGAACGTGAATGTGACCTCGAAGTTGTCGCAGCGGCAGCTGGCGTCCGACGAGGGCGGACAGGGGCAGGATCAGGAGCAGCAACAGCAGCAAATGCAGCAGTTCTTCGGCGGCCCCAATTCGCCTTTCGGGCAGTTCTTTGGGATGCCGAGACAGCAGCCCGGCCCGCAGATCGAAAAGGGGCAGGGCAGCGGCGTGATCATCTCGCCGGACGGTTACATCGTGACGAACAACCACGTGGTGCAGGGCGCCATGGACATCACGGTGACGCTCAGCAACCGCGACGTTTACAAAGCGAAGCTGATCGGCACTGACCCGCTCACCGATCTGGCAGTCATCAAGATCAACGCGACGAATCTGCCCAGTCTGCCGTGGGGGAACTCCGCGCAGCTGCGGCCAGGCGAGTTGGTTCTGGCATTCGGCAATCCTTACGGATTCCGCTTCACGGTGACGCGCGGCATCATCAGCGCGCTGAACCGGCCGAATCCCGAAGCGGACCGCCACAAGCCAGGTGAATTCATTCAGACCGACGCGGCCATTAATCCCGGCAACTCCGGCGGAGCGCTGGTCGACGCGCGCGGACAGCTAATCGGCATCAACACCTTCCTGATCTCGCCGACAGGCTCGTTCTCGGGCATGGGCTTTGCGATTCCCACGGAAGTCGCGGAGCCGGTGGTGAGCCAGATCATGAAAAGCGGAAAGGTGGAGCATGGCGTGATGGGCGTGACCATCGAAGACGTGTCGCCTGAGAACGCGCAGTTCTTCAACATGAAGAAGGCTGAAGGGGCGGTCGTTACCCAGGTGAATCCGGATTCGGCGGGCGAGAAGGCCGGGCTGAAATCGGGCGACGTGATCACGGGCATCAACGGCAAGTCCATTACCGACTCGGGGCAGCTGCAGATGCTTGTGCTGCAGAATGCGCCCGGAACGACGATTCATCTCGATGTTTCGCGCAACGGTAAGGATATGACGGTGCCGGTGACCCTCGGCTCGATGAATAACAGCGGCAACGAGGTGCTCGCGTCCGATCACAGCGGCAAGAGCCACTGGGGTTTGGGGCTGGCTGATCTGAATCCCGACGTCCGGAGCCAGATCCAGGCGCCGCGCAGCGTTGAAGGTGCAGCGATAGAGAACGTGACGCCGGGCAGCCCGGCCGATGATGCCGGCCTGCAGCAGGGCGACGTGATCGTGTCTGTGAACCGCAAGCCGGTCCACAACGCGTCCGAAGCTGCGCAGGCGCTCTCCAGCGTGCCGCAGGGGCAGGATGCACTGGTTCTGGTTTGGTCAAACGGCGGCGAAACATTCCGCGTCCTGCACCCGTCGCAGGGCTGATCGCCGCATATCGACTCAAAGGGCAGCCGGAAGGTCGGCTGCCTTTCTTTTTTTGCTGAACGCGGGCTCAGGCTGTTTAGCGAAAGCGTCGAATGCGCAAGGTGTGGCGGCCGGAGCGATAGAATCCCGTGACGTACACGGTGGCTGTGCCTGTGGTCGAGAAGATGATCTGCCGGATGCGCAGCAGCGGAGATCCTCGCGGAATATGCAGCAGGTCGGCCATGCGTTGGTCCGCGTCGGTGGCGTCGATCTCCTCGTCGGCATAGGCCATAGAAACGCCGCATTCGCGTTCGAGCACAGAAAAGAGCGAGGTGCGGTCCAGCGGTGCATGCACCAGGTCCGGGAACTCGTCTGCCGGCCAGTAACACACCTCAAGCGCGACGGGTTCATCGCCCGCCATGCGAACCCGCTCCAGGCGTCCCAGGCGGCTGGTCGGCGCGAGGCCCAGGCGTGCTGCGATTTCGTGCTCGTGATTGACAACAGCCGCCGTTACGACTCGGGAGTGCGCCGTCAGGCCGAGGCTGGCCATCTGCTCGGTGTAGCCAAGCAGCTTGTTGAACTGGACTTTCGGTGGAGCGACAAAAGTGCCCGCGCCATGGCGACGTTCCACAATGCCGTCCCGCGCCAGCTCGGTGAGCGCGTGGCGCGCGGTCATGAGGCTGACGCGATGCACGCGCGCCAGTTCCCGTTCCGAGGGGACCAGATTTCCCGGCTTTAGCTGCCCCGAATCGATGCGCCGCCGGATGACTGCCTGAATTCGTTTGTACGCTGGTTCTTCGTTGCGATTGGCCATCTTGCAAGCACTTGGGATCGCTCCGGAGCGGGCGCAGAACCGTGCCGGATTCCAGCATCACCATAGCAGAATCGATTTAACAGCGGTGCAGTACCGGTAGGTTCCGATCGCGGTTACTGCGGAGTGGACAATTTGGCGGCTGCGTTGGACCATGGGCAGGTGAGCAAGACGGTCGTGCAGCCGGACGCCAAAGCCGGCACCCCGCCTGGGGCGAGGTGCTGAGACCCAACGATGCATTCCGTTCATCTGCGCCCCCTCGATCTGCTGCTGGTTGTCGTCTACCTGATTGCGATCACGCTTTTCGGCCTGCGCTTCCGCAAATCCGGCGAGCGATCGCTGCGGTCTTATTTTTTGGCTGATCGCAACCTGCCCTGGTGGGCGATTGCGCTCTCCATCGTCGCGGCAGAGACGAGCACGCTGACCATCATCAGCGTTCCCGGGCTCGCGTTTACCGGCGACTTTGGATTTCTGCAACTCGCGATGGGCTATTTGCTAGGCCGCGTGGTGATCTGCATCATTTTCCTGCCGCGCTATTTTCGTGGCGAACTGCTTACTGCGTATCAGGTCATCGGCGAGCGCTTTGGACGGCGGCTGCACCGCTTCACGGCGGGCTTGTTTCTGGCGCTGCGTGCTGCGGCAGAAGGCGTGCGCGTATTTGCCATTGCCATCGTGGTGGGCGTGGCGATCGGGACCGGCGACGTGGCGTCGATTGCGGTCCTCACGGCGCTGACTTTGCTGTACACGTTCGAGGGCGGCATGGCCGCGGTGATCTGGACCGATGTTGTGCAGATGGTTCTCTACGTCGGCGGATCGCTGGTTGCACTGGCGACGGTTTGTCACAGGATTCCGGGCGGCTGGAATGCTTTGCTGGCGGGCGCTTCCGCCGCGCACAAACTCACGATGCTGCATTTTTCGTGGTCGCTCGCTGAGACGTACACCTTCCAGGCAGGCGTGATCGGCGGATGTTTCCTGACGATGGCGAGCCACGGAACCGATCAGCTGATGGTGCAGCGGCTGCTGGCGGCGAAGAACCTGCGCGAGTCCAGGGTAGCGTTGCTGGTGAGCGGCGTGGTGGTGTTCTTCCAGTTCACGCTGTTCCTGCTCATCGGCGCAGGCTTGTTCCTCTACTACAGAAACACGGGCGCTCCAGCCCTCAGCGCGGACCGCATTTTTCCCGCGTTCATCGTGGAGCAGATGCCCATGGGCATTGCGGGGTTGATGGTGGCGTCGATCCTGGCTGCGGCGATGTCCAATTTGAGCGCCGCGCTCAACTCGCTCTCATCGAGCGCGGTTGTCGATTTTTATTTGCCGCGGCATCCCGATCTGTCGGAGCGCATGCGGACGCAGCTTTCGCGGTTACTGACCGTCGTCTGGGCGGTGGTGCTGTTTGTGCTGGCGATGTTCTCGCGTCACGGCGGGCACGTCGTGGAGATTGGGTTGTCGATTGCCTCGGTGCTGCAGGGGCCGATGCTGGGCGTCTTCCTGCTGGGCACCCTGAGCCGCCGCGCGAATGAGAACGGCACCATCGCCGGGATGGCTGCGGGTGTAGCGGTGAATCTGCTGCTCTGGATCCAGCCGCATGCGGTGACGCTTCCGGTGTTTGGGCACTGGATCACCATTCCGAAGATTGCCTGGACCTGGTGGGTGCTGATCGGATCGCTGGTGACCTGCGCGGTCGGATACGCAGGCAGCGTGATTTTTCCTGACGAGGGCTCGCGGGAGGGGTCGGACACGGACGTTCGCAGCGAGGCTCGGCCAGGGCAGCAGGCGCGAACCTGATCGTCAACAAGGCCAGAGGCTTGGCCGTCGGAAAAAGCGGTACCTGATTCACCGTCGGCCGCGAACGCTGGCATCGCTGGCTGTCTGCAAAATGACGAAAAAGCAATCCCCGGACCGGAATCGAAAAATATTTCTTCTCCGCCCCGAAACGTTGCGGAACCAATTCAGGCGAACCGGGTTTGATCGGACGAAGACCCTCCCGATTTGCAGTGCGTTTGCGAGTGCGGCAGGGATGATCGGCCGCACGTGACGCATCGATCCTGGCCATCTTTGGCGGTACGGCCCCGACTTCGATGCGGCCGACTGGGCCACTGAAGGGGACTATGAACATTCGCGCGTTCCTGCCGTTTTCGCGCACTGCCGGGCCTGTTCGTGAGGATCGGCGTTCCGTTTCCGAAGCACAAGCCAGCGGAGGTCCGGGTCAATTCCTGCGCAAGATTCTCGCCCTGGGATTATCGGCTCTGCTGGTGCCGGCAACTGGTGGTGAGCTCTTCGCGCAGGCGCCGCAGCAAGTCCCGCCGCCTCCTCCCCCGGACTCGGCGCAATCGGCGCCGCCGCAGCAATATCCTCCGCAGCAGCAATACCCTCCGCAGCCGCAGTACGATTCGCAGAATCCCGTGGTCCCCGATCCGAATTACGTGCCGCCCAGTTCCGGTGAGCAGCCCTACTATCCGCAGCAGCAGTATTCACAGGAGCAGGCTCCTCCGCCGCCCGACGCGAACCAGGCGTATGCGCAGGGTTATCCCGATGAAGTATACGGAGAGGGCACTCCGGTTACGGTGCAGGCGCTGAGTCCCGATCAGCTGGATCAGATGGTCGCCCCCATTGCGCTCTATCCTGATTCGCTTCTCGCTGAAGTGCTGGCTGCATCCACATATCCGGCGCAGGTTGTCGACGCCGACCGCTGGCGGCAGAGCATGGGCAATGCGCCTCCCGAGCAGATTGCGGCGGCGGCAAATGCGCAGAACTGGGACCCCAGCGTGAAGTCGCTGACCGCCTTTCCGCAGGTGCTGGACATGATGGCGCAGAACCTGCAGTGGACTACCCAGCTGGGCAACGCCTACTACAACCAGCCGCAGGACGTAATGAGCGCCGTGCAGGCGATGCGCGGGCGCGCGCAGGCTGCGGGCACACTGCAAGACACGCCGCAACTCACCGTTCAGGACGATCAGGGCTACATCGCTCTGCAGCCGGCGAACCCGCAGGTCGTGTACGTTCCGGAGTACAACCCGTGGGTCGTGTATGGCGCACCGGTGGCTCCGTACGTTGGATTTGCCGTTCCTGACTTCGCCGCCGATCTGGCGTGGGGCGTGGTGGGATTTGGCGTCGGCGTGACTCTGGCAGCGTTTAGCGGACTGGCCTGGGCCTTCGGCGGGTGGGGCTGCGACTGGGGCGATCACGCAGTGCTCTATCACGGCGGGGGCTGGTATACGCACAGCCGCGAGGTCCGCGACTGGGGCTTCGCGCATGGAGGACCACGCGCGGCCGGCTGGCACGGCGGCGGTATATACCACGGAGGCTATGGCTATCGTGATCGCGCCTTCGGTGGACGTCCAGGCGCATCCTTCGGCAATCGCGGCGGATATATGGGCAACCGCGGCTTCCACGAATACGGAGCGGGTCCGGCAAGACTGGCCGCTGAGCGCTCGCAGGGGGGCCTGCGCAATGGATATGGCAACAGCTTCCACGGAAACTACGGGAATGGCTACGGACGTGGAGGCTTCAACGGAGGCAACCGGAACCCTGGCTTCGGAGGATCGTATGGCCGGAGCCAGGCGTTTGGCGGGGGACGCATGTCGGGCTTCTCCGGCAGCCGCCCGCAGCCGTACATGGGTAATCCGCGAGGCTCGTACGGAAGCAGCTACGGCCGGTCGCCGATGATTGCCCGCAACGGGAATGGCTTTGGCGGTTCCCAGATGAGCGGCTATCGCCAGTTCCCGCAGACAGGCCGCGGATATGGGCAGAGCTATGGCGGATACGGCCAGGCTCCGCGCGCACCGCAGCAAACGTATCGGGGGTATGGCCAGGGTTCACGCGGCTCGATGTTCGGCGGCGGAATGGCGGGGCGCTCCGGCGGCTTCTCCGGTTATGGGGCGCCGCGCTCCTATACGGGATCCCGGAGCTTCGGCGGCGGTGGCCGCGCGTTCGGCGGAGGCAATCCGTTTGGCGGCGGCCGCTCCTTCGGCGGCGGAGGCGGCCATGCGTTCGGTGGCGGCGGAGGTCATTCCATCTTCGGTGGCGGTGGTGGCCACAGCTTTGGCGGTGGCGGTGGACACAGCTTCGGCGGAGGTGGCGGTCACTCGTTCGGCGGCGGCGGCGGGCACTTTGGTGGAGGCGGCCACGGTGGTGGCGGTGGTGGACATCACCGCTAAGTAGCTCGGCGCGGCTTGAGCAGCCCGATACGTTTCAGGGCAGCGATGGTGGATTTTGCGGAGGTGTGGTGGATGAAGATGCCGTCCGCCTCCTGCCAGAGATCCCGGTATTTCAGGTAGTCGTCTACGAGCACGTCGCCGGGCTGCATGTGCAGATACTTCTCGCGCGACATGCAGGTGATGATCTCTGTGCCGGGGAAGTGCTCGGCAGCCCACTCGACCTTCTGCGGCTCGGCCCATCCGCCGATCGGACATCCGGTGAGGATGATGGGGTGCAGAGGCGCGACCGCATCGAACAGCAGCCGCGCATCGGGCTTCAGCGGCAAGCTGCGGTAGAAGGTCTTCTGACCGTGGATCCTCGACCAGAACTGCCGCGAGCCTAGCTCTTCTTCCGCTTGCCGCGGCGGCATCCCGAACAGCTTCTTCGCAGCGCGATCGAAGTCGGCGAGCACGCCATCGCAATCAAGAAACAGCTGAGGTTTGCGCCGTGTTGGCATTCAGACCTGGTCCAGTTCGTTAAGGGACACAGGCCGCAGGTACACGCCACGCAGCGTACGCACCCACCACGCGCCAGTGGCCCGACGCTCCTGTGGATCGGCGTAACGGTACTGATAGAACAGCGCGCGAACGAGCGCCGGTGGCTCTTCAGCAAACGGATTTCTTCCCATCAGCCGCAGGATTGCCCGGTCGTTCTGGAGCAGCTTCTTCATCAGCCGCAGAAACCACACATCGTAGCGCCAAACATGGATGTCCCTGCTGGTAACCGCCACCGAGAAGGGAAGGAACCAGATCAGCCAGTCCAGCCGCAGGTGATACGGAGCAATCTGCGGCGGCATGCGCAACGGGTCGCCTGGTTTCGCCAGGAATCCGTACTCCTTCCATTGAGTGTGGGGAGTGATCAGCCGGTCGGTTGTGCCCTCGAGAACGATTTCGTAGCGCTCCCGGCCGACCTGTCCGAAGGCCCCGTAAGTATTCACCAGGTGGAAGCGGTTGTAGCTGTAATTCATGACCTGATGGGGCGAGAACAGATTCATCACCGGTTGAATACTGAGCAGCACAGTTGCTGCAGTGATGACGTACAGCAATCCGTCGAAGGCCGGTGGTCGCTGGGCCAGCGCGTGGGCTCTCGCGAGGACGACGTAATGCAGCGGAGCATCGCTGAATGCCGAGAGGCCAAGAACGACCGTCAGCCAGTTCAGCCAGGAATAGTTTCCGCTGATGATGAGCCAAAACTGGTGGAAGATGATGAGCGCCCCGGCAATCCAGGCGATGGGTTGAGGAGCGAACAAGCCAAACGGGACGATGACCTGCACAATGTGGCTAAACAGCGCGGAGAACCGATGCAGAGGCTTCGGGATGCGGTGGAAGTACCAGCTCAGCGGATTGGGCAGGGGCTGCGTTTCATAGTGATAGAAGAGGCAGGTCAGATCGCGCCAGCAGCGGTCGTGCCGCAGCTTGATGAGGCCCGCGCCCACTTCGGTGCGAAACAACATCCAGCGCAGAATCAGGATCGGCAGAATCGATGGCCATGTTTGCGTGGGTCCCAGGAAGGCGGTGAAGAATCCTGCCTCCAGCAGCATGGATTCCCACCCAAACGCAAAGAAGCTCTGGCCGACGTTGACGATCGAAAGATACAAAACCCAGAGCAGAAGCCACGCGCCGACCGAGAGCCATACCGGTCCGGCTTCGGTCAGGCCAAAGACGGCACAACCGGAGATGATGACGCCGGTCCACGCAACCGCGGCGAGCAAACGATCGGAGTAATGCCACCAGAAAAGGGTGGGCGCTTTGCGAAAGCTTACCTGCTTTAAAAACGCGGGCACCGGCATCAGCCCGCGCTCGCCCAGCAGCGGCTTGAACTGATGCAGAACGGCGATGAAGGCGAGGACGTAGAGCGCCGCCATGCCTCGCTGGAGGCAAAGCCGCGTGAGCCATACGTTGCCGAAGTACCAGAGCATGAGCAGAATGCTCCAACGGATGTTGGATGTCTGCAAGCCGCCTTGCAGCGCGCCGAACCGCCCTCTGCACCGGCCTATTTCTCGGTCTGCTGAAACGCCTCGAATACCGCTAGCACGTTGTCGGGCTTCATGCTCATGCGACTCGCCAGCATCTGGGCCAGCGCTTCCAGAGCGACCTGCAACTGGATGCCGGCGAGTTTGCAATCGCCGTGGCTGCTGCTTTTGGCCTCTGAAGCCAGCCGCACCAGATCGGGAAGCACATTACTTACCGTAGCGCTCTCGTCCGTGGGATAGAAGTGCAGCAGGATGGGAAAGAGGATCACGTCGAGGCGGAACTGCAGCACTCGTTCAGCCAACTCCAGCAGAAGAATCGCGCCGAACTGCTGAACCATGTTTTCTGCTCCGCGCTTTTCTGCTTCCAGCAGCGATGAAACTCGTCGCCCAAACTGCCGGCTGCGTGCATACGCGGGATAGAGCAGCACCAGCCACGATACGCTGGCAGTAATCATCGAAATCCCAATCAGCCCTTCGACGGCAATAACCATCCGCAGCCAGTCCACCTGCGACCAGAGGTTGAATGTCTGGAACGTGTCAAAAGCGCCGAGCGAGATATAGAGGCTCTCAAGATACTTCGGCCCCAGTGCGTGGGCCATTACACCTGGAGGTCCGATCACCCCTTCTGGTGGAAAGCCGCAGTAGATAAGCGCGAAGCCGCCCACCAGCAGAGCATCCCAGCAGAGAATCACGGTGACGAGGGCGATCGGCCCCACGGCGGGACGAAGGCCGGTGTGCCGCAGAAGCGCTGAGATGAGCCGACCAACATATTCGCTGAGCGTTCCGGAGCGCGTCGGATGAAAGATGTCGCGAAAGACTTCGCTCAGTCCATACAGGACGACCAGAGTCCCGGCACACTCGAAGACGATTTCGATAATGATAGGCATCCTCCCGGAGAACCTGAGGGAGCCGATTTGCAGCTGCGTGGATTACGATGCGTGGATTGCGCGGCGGGGACGGATTTGCCGAAGTGGGCGTGGCTGGTGGTCACCCCATTGGCTTCCGACAGATATCCATGGGAACCGGAATGGGTGCGCGCGGGCGCGCATCCGCTTCGCGAAGCTGCCGGACGGCGGCCCACATCCGCGCGAGCAGGTTCTGTTCCGTTTCCTGCGGGTCCGCCCGGAGCGGCGGTCCGAAGCGCACCTGTACGGGAGCAGGTTGAATCTGCTCGCGGCCACGCGGAAGCACGTCGTACGTTCCGCAGATTGCAATCGGCAGGATGGGGACATCCAGCTCCCGTGCCAGCACTGCGACGCCGCGATGGAAGCGCTGTTGCGCGCCGTTCGGCGACCGCTCGCCTTCGGGGAAGACCATGCCGATCATGCCGCGCCGCAGAGCCTCAGCCGAGAGGCGCATGCCGGTTCGCGCGTGCTCGTCGGGATCGACTGGCACCAGCTTAAGCCGCCTGGCGAGCGCCGATTTCCACCCGCTGCCGAAGTATTCGGTGTGCCCCATAAACGACAGCCGCTTCGCAACCCGGTACGGCAGAGCCCAAAGCAGGAAGAGCGGATCGAGATGCGAGCTATGGTTTGCGACCATCAGATACGGTCCGTCGGGCAGGATCCACTCACGGCCGTGCACCTCGAAGTGAAAGCGCCCGCCCCACGTGGCCCGGAGCAGCCTCCCCAGGCCCCAGGCGAGAAACGTTAGGCTGGGCCGCTGCTTGAGGATGGAGTCGGCGAGGGATTGCTCGGCGGCGCCGGCCGGTGCATCGAGCACCCTGAACCACGAGATTGCCCCAACAGGCGAGGACGATGGCGTGCGCTGCTGCACGGCGCTGATCAGATCGCCCACCGTAAAGATGCGGGCCGCCTGATCATCCGGGATAAAGATGCCAAATGCTTCCTCGACAGAGGCGATCAGCAGAATCCTGTCCAGCGAGTCGAAGCCGAGATCCAGCTCGAGATTCCCGTTTGGGTCGCATTTCGCCTCCGGCCGGTACACATGGATCAATTCGGCAATGCTTTCCGGGCACGCACGCGGCGCTTCTGCATCGATGGACGATAAGTCATTCAACTCAGCTTTCAATTGCTCGCGATCCGGCTGTCCGTCGGCGATGCGGGGCAGAGGAGCCGACCGCAAAGAAAACGTGTCCGGCCGGTCGCCAGGCGGCAATTGATTGGACGCTTCGTGAAACTCGAAGCGAATGTGTTCACGGGAGTTCGGACGGCGCTGCTTTCTGAGCAGAGCAAAGTTCGGAACGATGACGGCATGCCGATGTGTGCCCAGGGAAACGATGCAGATGTCGGAAATCGGCTCGCAGTGAACGCGGTACCAGTCCTCGACGTGTGCCAGAGAATCTGCATCGACGGCGGGGTCTTCATCGGGGGATGAATCCGTCATAATCGGCTCATGGGCGTTCTTCGCATCGGGCACCGCGGCGCTGCCGGACACGCTCCCGGCAATACCCTGCTTTCCATCGCGGAGGCGCTGCGCATTGGCGTGGACCTGGTCGAGGTCGACATTCAGCGCACGCGCGACGATCATCTCATCATCCTGCATGACCGGTTCCTACAGCCTTCCACCACCGGGCGGGGACTGGTCAGGGACTACTCGCTCGATGAGGTCAGGGCGTTGCGGACGGTTCCCGGCGATCAGTCCATTCCCACTCTGGTCGAAGTCCTTGAAGCCGTCGATGGGCACGCAGGTTTGATGCTGGAAATCAAGTCTCCCGGCATTGCCGGAGCTGTTGTTACGGCAGTTCGCGACTGCGGCTTTCGTGGGCCGGTGTACTACGCCTCGTTTCTGCACGAGGAAATCCGCTCGATCCGAGCGAGCGATTCGTCGGCGCAAACCATTGCTCTGCTGGAGGGGGTGCCGGTTCACCCGGCGGCTTTTCCTCTGGACGCGCAGGCGACCCACGCCGGCGTGTCCATCGAATGCATCACCGCGGAATTTGTGCGGGAGCTTCACCAGGCGGGACTGCAGGTGTTCGTTTACACCGTCGACGATCCGCAGCAGATCGCGTTCGCACGCGCCTGCGGTGTGGATGGCCTCATTTCGAACTACCCCGACCGCCTCCTCTGAACGCGAGGCCGGGAACATTCTGCTGCGCTATTGTTTTGGATTGGGCTGCGAGGACGCATCGGTCGCTGGCGGAGTCTGGGCGGGAGCCGCCTGCGCCGTTGCTTTCCGGCGCATATCGGCAGCTTTCTGCAACTCCTCGTCGCGCTTTGCTTTCTCGGCGGTTGCGTCCGCATCGCTCACGTACTGGAACATCTGCAGGCGTCCGGGCTCCTGCTCGGTCGTGAAAACGTGGTTTTGCTTATCCACCGCCACGCCGATCAGCGATTTGAACTGGCCCGGCAACTCGCCGTGCCCTACTCCGATGTACGTCAGCAGCCGGCCCTCGCGGTTGAAGACCTGCAGGCGGTCCTGCATCTCGTCGGCAACCCAGATGTGCCCGTCGCTGTCGATGGCGATGCCCTTGGGGCGCGCGAAATAGCCGGGACCATCGCCGGGCTTGCCAAAGGTGCTGATGAACACGCCGTCAGCGTCGAAGATCTCCACGCGATCGTTGAGCGTGTCGGTGACGTAGACGTTTCCGTCCTTATCGACGGCGACGCCCTGGGGCGCGGCAAAATTGCCGGGGTCGGTGAGGTAATGATTCTTTCCGCCGGTTCCGATGCGGCGCAGCAGTTTCTGTGTGTCGGCGTCGTAGACCAGCACCTGATCCTGCTGCGTATCGACGACGTAGAGAAAGCGGTTCGTCGTGTCCAGCGCCAGTCCCACGGGATCGGAGAGTCCGTCGGTGATCTGGCCCTCGATCTCGTGGTGCGGGCTGAAGATCAGCACCCGGTGCATCTTGCCGTCGGAAACAAAGAGCCGGTCGTCGTCGTCCATGGCGAGGCCGTTGATCCATCCGAAGTGAGCCTCGAATCCATTGCGGATCATCTGCGTTTCGTGATTTGCGGGATTGAAGATAAAGATGCCGCCGACTCGTTGATCGGCGACGTACACCAGGCCTTTCGAGTCGATTGCAATGCCGTAGGGCCCGATCATCTGGAACGGGTAGGTCTTCGGATTGAACTTTTGCGCGTCGCTTTGTCCGCCGGCCAGCCGATCCATCCAGGTCGCTTTTGGCTTTGCCGCGGCGGCCGCTGTGTAGTCGATCTTCTCGCCGGCGAAGTAATCGAGCCAGCGCACGCGCGCTACGTTCGGCGGGCTCGGCCAGACCAGCTTCTTCGGGTCAAAGGGGAACTTGCGCGGGCCGGTCTCTACGGCGGTGGCGTTCGCAGCTGCAGCTTTCTTCTTCTTCGCGCCTGCAGCAGCAGGGAGGCTCACGCCCAGCGTGAGCAGCAGGAGCGCGGCGAGCAACCGGCGGCTGCGCAGTGGAATTGGTTGAGGTACAAACATCGGAAACCTCCGTCAGCGAGCCGGGGAAGTGGTCTCGCTCATATTGAGCCGGTTTTTGTGGCACATATCGCAGAACTGAATGTTGTTGGCCTGATCGTGCACGAGCAGGTCGGGCTGCGCCGACGCGTGCGGCTGGTGGCACGTAAGGCAGCTGAGCGGCGTCTTAACCTTGTTCGGGTTGGCCGGATCCATCACGTCGGAAACAGGGTGATATTCCACCGGGTGTCCTAACCCGTAGCGCAGCGGCAGAACGGGAACCTTGTTCTTCTGGTAGTAATCGGCGGGCAGCTTCACGGTGCCGTTGAAGATCGTCAGCACATTCTCGGCTTCGAGCTTCTGCGGAGCCGCATCGGGGCCGTGGCATTCGAGGCACAACGCATTGCCCTGGGCGCGCAGCAGATGATCGTTGTCGCCGCCATGGGGAGTGTGGCAGGTGCCGCATCCCTGTCCGAAGGCGGGCTGATGATGCACCGACTTCTTCCGGAGGTCGGCGATGTCGCTGTGGCAGCCGAGGCAAATGCTGACGCCATCGGTCTTCGGCAGGCCGGGTTGGCTGCTCGCATGAGGACTATGGCAGTCGGTGCAGTCTCCCATCGCGCCGGGATGCTGAACTTTCGCGGTCGCGATGAGCTTGCCTTTATCGTCGTGGCACGTCAGGCAGAGGGATTTGGCGTCCGCCTGGGTGAGTACAACCTTGCCGTCTTTCGCAGCCGCGTGGCAGGTGTCGCAGGCGTTTGCGGCAAACGGCGGGTGGGTGAATTTCGCCATCAGCTTCGGCGCTGCGGACTGGTGCGCATCATGGCATTCGAGACAATTGGCTGTGGCAAAGGGCTGGTTGTTATGCGCCTTCTGCAGGCCCGCATCTTTGGCATCGTGGCAGTCGAGGCAAAGCGCCGGGGCCGACTTCGTCAGATGGAAACGGTTCTCCGGCGTGGGGTCTGTGCCGGTCTTATGGACAGTGTGGCAGGTGTCGCAGCCCATATCGAGCGCAGCGTGCCGGCTGCCGCCCTGCGGGACATTCAGCCCGGTCTGATGGCAGGTGAGGCAGAGGTTCTCCTTCGCCTCGCCTGACACGGGTTTCAGCAGCTGATTCTTGTTGTCCGTCGCGTGGGGATCGTGGCAAGTGGTGCAGTCGCGGACTGCAGGGGGATGCACGGTGCCTTTGATATCCGCGGCGTTCTTATCGGCATGGCAGGTGAGGCACAGCGAAGCCGGGGTTGCGGTAATCAGCTTGACGCGGGTGATGTCCTTGTTGACGCGAATTTCATGGCAGCTCATGCACCCGGCTGCCATCGCGGAATGAACGGATTTGCCCTTGTTCTTGTCCTGGTGGCACTCCAGGCACTTCGCAGGGTCAGTATTCTTGTCCAGCGGAACGGGATGAATATCGGCTGAGGCGCGCGCAGAGAGTGCAGCGATCAGGGCGATCCCTATCCAGACAGTTCTTCCCGATTTGATCCCCATGGTGGCATTTAAACCGTCCCGCGGGATGGTCGGCTGTGCGATATATCACGTCAGTTTGGGGAGCTCCGGAGGGGTTGGGGCCCAGGATAAGGGCCGCCGCGGGAAGGGGTTGCCGTCCGGTGCCGGCCCTGGACGGCAATGACAGTCTTTGTTACGGAACCCGGTAAATCAGGCCGCTGGATACGCCACCGGCGATGCTGGCGCCGCCAACAGCCATCCCCGACTTAAATCCATTGCGCGGGACGAGCAGGAGGTCGTCCGACATCAGAGCGACGTCTCGCTCCTTGCCTTTCATCACCTTGGCGATGTCGAGCGTGATCTGGACGTGCTGGCGGTCAGGGAGAGTGCGCACGATGGTGACTCTCGAGAGGGCCGCGCCTGGAAGCAATCCGCCGCTCATGGAAATAGCGCGAAGCACGGTGACTGGAGCGTTCCCGGAAAGCGGAATCGCTTTAGGCTCCTTAACCTGGCCCACGACATACACGTCGCCTACCTTGGGAACCACCACCGTATCGCCTGCCATCATCGGGATGTTGGCTGCGTCGGTTTCTTTGGGATCGGTGGGAAGGATCACGGTGGTGGAGCCTGTCTCCCCGAGGCGCCGAACAGTGAGCGTGTGGCTGGCGAGAGGCGTGAAGCCGCCGCAGGCGGAGATGACGTCGAGCAGACGAAGCTGTCCGAACGCCGGAATAGGCTGCGGCCGAACGACTTCTCCAACAACGGTGATCACGCGGGTGGGGGAATCGACAAGCTG
This sequence comes from Acidobacteriaceae bacterium, assembly GCA_035933815.1. GTDB lineage: Bacteria > Acidobacteriota > Terriglobia > Terriglobales > Acidobacteriaceae > Palsa-343. Next base: position 391 of record DASYYN010000216.1, on the reverse strand, counting down.
AACGCTGACCTGAGGATCAACCAGAAAGCCGCCGTCCTTCAGGAGCTTCGCGAGGTGTGTTGCGGCCTCGGGCGGCGTCATCCCCGCGATTTTCACTAACCCGAGGTAAGGCAGCACGATCTCGCCCTGCGCCCCGACTTTGACTCCAGGGACGGCTGCAGAATTTCCGCCGGCGCCGGGAAGGTTCGTGGATGTCGGCGTGATCGTGCTGAGTTCGGGAGCGCCGTAGGTCTCGATAGAGATCACATCACCCGGCATGATCTTGACGTCGTTGTAATGGGCGACCAGAGCCGCTGCCGGTGCGCTCGCGGCCGGCGAGGCGGTCGCAATCGCGGGCCCGGCGAACTGCGCCAGCGCGGCTACGGCGCCGAACAGCAGCAATCCGGCGGAT
>DASYYN010000215.1:0-27099 GCA_035933815.1 Acidobacteriaceae bacterium | reverse complement strand
CGCGTTCGAAGCGGCCAGGATTGCCGACGCGATTCTTCGCTCAGTGTGAATGCCCTGCCTTCGGCGTGAACTCGATCGGATGGGCCGCGACGATGCCCTTGCCCTCCTCGACCGTGATGAACTGGTCGGCAGCAATATGCGCGAGCGATTCCCTGCGGCCGCTGGGCCAGGCGATCTCCACGCTCACGCTCTTGCCGGCGGCAGGCTTGCCCAGGCCGAACGTCAGCGGGAACTCGCTTTGCGACAGGTAGCTCGATCCGGTCTTCACCCACTCCACCTGGCGCGCCACGCCCGGTGCGGAGACTGTCACGCGGGCGCCGATCGCGTCGCGGTTCGATTGCGTGCCGATGAGCCTGATCCGCAGCATGTCATTTTTGTTGCCGTTGTCGTTGCGCAGCAGCCGCGCCGAGCCGTTGTTCACGTTCACTGCGATGTCGAGGTCGCCATCGTTGTCGTAATCGAGGTATGCCGCGCCGCGCGCGACCATCTGCTTTTCCAGTGCTGTGCCGACTCTCTCCGAGACATTCTCAAATTTGCCACCGCCGCGGTTGCGAAACAGCAGCGCCGGTTCCGCGTAGTGCAGGCTGGGCTGCAGCACGCTGATATCGTCGGCGACGTGTCCATCGGCAGCGAAGATGTCCGGCAAGCCGTCGAGATCGTAGTCAAAGAAAAGCAGGCCAAACGTCAGCACCCGCGATGATGGCTCAGCCAGCCCCGACGGGATTGCCTGGTCGAGGAACAGTCCGCCGCCCTGGTTCTGATAAAGCGACAGGCTCTCATTGGTGAAGTTGCCGATCGCGATGCTCTGGCGGCCGGATCCGTCGTAGTCCGCGGCATCCGTGCCCATGCCGGCGCGCGCTTTGCCCGCATCGTTGTAGGCCACGCCCGCTGCGAATCCCTGATCGGTGAAGGTGCCGTTGCGGTTGTTCTTCCAGAGCTTGTTCGGCTGCGTGTCGTTGGTGACGAAGAGGCTGAGCCATCCATCGTTGTCCAAATCGAGCAGCGCGATGCCCAGAGACTTACTCGTCGGGTCGTAGAGTCCGGCCTTCTTCGTGGCGTCTTCAAAGCGGCCGTTGCCCAGATTGCGATACAGCCGCGCGCTCTCGCCTTTGTAGCGCTCCGGCGTGCAATAAGACTTGTGCGTGCCGTCGAGCGAGCAGAACTGATCCGTCGCGGCGGTCCACTCGACGTAGTGGGCGACGTAGAGATCGAGGCGGCCGTCGTGGTCGTAGTCGAACCACACCGCGCTCGCAGGAAATCCCGAATCGGCGACGCCGGCCTTCGCAGTGAGGTCCGCAAAGTGGCCGTTGCCGAGGTTGTGAAACAAATGGCTGCCGCCGATTGCGGTGACGTACAGATCGTCGTGGCCGTCGTTGTCGTAGTCCCCCACGGTACAGCCCATCCCGTACATCTCGACCGCCAGCCCGGCCTGCTTCGTCACATCGCTGAAGGTGCCATCGTGGTTGTTGTGGTAGAGAGCGGGCGTTGTGCGGTGGGATTTGTGTCCGGGCCAATCCGTTCCATTGACGAAGAACAGGTCGGGCCAGCCGTCGTTGTCGTAATCGATCACGCACACGCCGGAACCCATCGTTTCCGGCAGGTATTTCTGTCCAAATCCGCCGTTGTTGTGGCGGAAACGGATGCCGGCCTGTGTCGCGACATCAGTGAAGGTGATTGCGCCGGATGGGCGGGCAGCAGCGCCAGTCGCCACTGCTGTGGGAACAGCCGCAGGCGTGACTCCCTCGACATTCGCCGCAGCGCGCGCGGCTGCATTCGTTGGGCTCGATTGCGCGGGCGCGGGAGCGTGCTTCGACTTGCAGCCGAAGACGGCGAGCGCAAAAAGAGCCGGCGCAACAATGAATAGGCGAGCAGAACCTCGATGGCGCACTAGCGAGCGATCTCCGGAGTGAGGCCTGAAGGAGCGGGAGCGATGCGGGCTTTGCGGCGTGCGTCCATCCACATCTCGATCAGCAGCGCTGGCGGTCCCACCAGGAACAGCGCGTACAGCGGCGCGTAGACGCTCTGGTCGAGACGCAGCAGCATCTCGACAACCGCAACGCAGACCGCGACCACGCACTGCCACTTTTTGGAGCGCACCGTCGTCTTCGGGTCCGTGATCATGAAAAACATGAAGAGCTGATACATCGGCCCGGTGATCGGCGAAACCTCCGCCTGCCACGGGTCGCCGGTGATGTGCGCGCGCAGCAGAGCCAGCAGGAAGAACGACACCACGTACGTCGCCGTGATCTGGAAGCGCTTTGCCCGCCACAGGATCAGCGAGCCCAGCACCCAGATGACGATGAGCGACGCGAGGTTATTTCCCCACTGAATACTGAGCCCAGCCACCGAGGACGACGCGAGGAAGAGCAGCGCGCAGATGCCGAAGTTCGAGGGATTGCAGAGGTGGCGATTGCGCAGACGCAGCGTGTATTTCGACGTAATGGAGAGCGCGGCGCAGAGAGCGTAGGGCCAGAATGCAGGCGAGCGCAGCAGAATTCCGACGCTGATGCCGGTGATGTACGCGCTGGCCGGGTGCGGCCACTTGCCCAGGAAAATCCGGCCGAGCAGCATTTCTGCAACCATCGCGGTTACGATTGCAAGCAACGTCTTCTGGTAGCTCTCGAGAATGCCGAACGAGACGTTGCCGAGCAGCAGGATCAGCGTAATGAAGACCGGAGGCGTGAAGCGGTTATCGAGCACGCGCTTCCACAGAGCCGGACGGGGTGCGGCGGTGGTCGGCTGAGCGGCGGTAATGGAGGGCGTCATGCGGGCTCCTTCACGTGCAGGATTTGGTTCGGCTGCAGGTTTTCGAGCGTCTGGATCTTCCCCGAAGGCCAGCGGATCACCGCCTTTTCGAGGTGCGGATTTTTCCCGAGCCCGAAGTGCAGCCGGCGATCGTCCTCCGACGCGAACCCATTGCCGCCGGTGACGGTCTGGATCTGCTGCTGCCCATTCCAGTAGAGCGTAACCAGCGCGCCGATGGCGCTGCCGTTGCTCGTCGTGCTCTCCAGGTAGAATTCAAGCCAGTCATTCTGCGGCGCGACGGTGTTTTTGTAGATCAGCAGCGGTCCGCCCTGGTTCGCAACCACGGCATCGAGCGCGCCGTTGTTCCACAAATCCGCGAGCGCGATCGAGCGCCCATCGTAGCGATCGGTGACTCCGACCGCCTGCGCCACATCGATAAACTTCCCCGCCCCGTCGTTGATCCACACCTTCTTCTGCTGGTAGCCGGAGAGGCTGCGGCCATCGAAGGCCGGCCAGTGCGCGGCGTCGCTGATGATCGAGCTGTTACCGCCGGCCACCTTCGAAAAGTCATACCAGTAGCTGCGCGTCTTCGAGGCGGAGACGTAGCCGTTCTCCAGATACAGGTCGAGCGTGCCGTCGTTGTTCAGGTCGCCGAACTGCGCGCCGAAGCTCCAGCCGCCCAGCTCCACTCCAAGATCGCGGGCCAGGTTTTCGTAGTGGAGCGACTTGCCGTCCTGCGGCACCCACAAATTGTTGCCCTGGATGAGCACGCCCTCTTCGGAAATATTCGAGACGTAAATGGAGAACTTGCCCTGATTGAAGATGTCGCCGAACGCCGCGTTCATGCCGCTCTTCGGCGCGAAGCCCACCCCGGTCTGCTGGCCCGCTTCCTGAAAGTGGCCGTGATCGTTGATGTACAGCTCCGAAACGCCGTAATCATTGGCGACGAAGAGGTCAGGATATCCGGTGCCTTCGAGATCGGCAGCGGCACAGGCCAGCGCCCAGCGGCGGCTTTTGATGCCGGCCTTCTCGCTCACTTCCTCGAAGTGTCCGTTGCCCACATTGTGGAAGAGGTATTTGCGCCCGCCGTTGTTGGCGTATTCGAAGCTGTTCGGCATCATGCGCGTGTTCGCCAGGTGCCAGAGGTTCACGTTCTCCGGGTAATAGCCGCCGATGAAAAGGTCCAGCTTTCCGTCGTCGTCGTAGTCGAGCCATGTCGCCGTGTTCGCGTTGATCCACGCCGGCAGCCCGGCTTCAGCAGACACATTCGTGAAGCCTTTGCCATGGTCGTTGTGGAAGAGCATCGGCTTGCCCCACTTCATGAGGAAGAGGTCTTCATAGCCGTCATTGTCGTAATCGCCCCAAACCGCGCCCATCGAAACGCCCGTGCCAGGCTGGTTCACATCCGCGATGCCCATCTGCTCGGCGACATCGGTGAAAGTGCCGTCGTGGTTGTTGCGATACAGATGGTTCCTGCTGCCGCTGCGGCTGTTCGTTACGTAAATGTCGGGCCAGCCGTCGCGATCGAAGTCGACGATCGAAACCGACGCCCCCATCGAGGCAACCTCCGGCATGATCGAATCGAGCTTCGCATCGAGCACCGGTTTCTCGTGAACGAAGTGGATGCCGGCCTGCTGCGACACTTCCGTGAAGCAGAAGCCGTAACGCCCGAGCGCAGACTGGCAGCTCAGTTCCACCGCGTGCGCAGCGGAGCGCCGCGCCTCGTAGCGGCGCATAATGGCAGGCGTCGCAAGCATGCCCGCAAAAAGGATCCAGAGAATGACGCGGCCTGGCCAACCGTGCTTCATGACAATCATTTTCCCTTCTGTGTTCCGGTCTCGAACGCCGGATTCAAAGCATTCCGGAAGGCGTCCGGCGCGACGTAGCGCGTTTGCCACGTCTGCCAGTCGCCTGCGTGATGCTGATAGACCCACTCATCCTCGAGCTTGCCCGGCGGCTCGTCATACCAGTCCTTCGCGTGATACGGCAGCGGCCGCACGGTCGCCGAGTCGGTGGAGTTGTAATCGCCGTCCTTGATCCAGCCATCGCCGGCCAGCACGTAGTCGCGCACCCATCCCGCGGGCGGCGCGGCCGGAGCAGGGAAGCGCAGGGACAGCTCGTCGCCGGCATTCATGATCACGTACCGGTCGTCGATGCCGCGCAGCAGCTCGCGCACATCGCCGTAGCGTGTGTAGTAGCCCTCGAGATCGCGCCAGATCTGGGTCGTCGAGGCGATGCGGTTGTACTCCGGAAGCTCCGGCGACGAGCCGTTTGCCTGATGAATCGCCGAGAAGCCGCGGTAGTGCAGATCGGCGACGGACGGTGCGATGCGCGTGATCCGCAGTGGCGTGTTGGGCAGGCCGCGCGCCCACTGGATCTGATCCCAGTAAATTTCGAGATTCGTGCGCAGGCGCACTTTGTGCGGAGCTCCGTGGCGAAACACTCCGCTCAGGTCAATGAGGCAAATCTTATTGCGGCCGGCAGGGAAGCCGAGGTTCGGGCGAGCAACGATCCATCCGCCGCGGCCGTCGGGAACTTCCAGGCGCAGCGGTTGCGGCTGCTCATGATGGCCCTGGCTCAGAGCAATGTTAATCGACGAATCGGAGGGATGCAGCCATCCGCGCGCGACCAGGTAGAGCGGCCCGGTGGTGGGCGCATCGGGGCCGAGGTCAACCTCCACCCAGTGATCATGCGCGATGCCCTGGTACTGCCCGCGCGCGAACGTGTCGAGATAGCGGCCGTCCAGCAACCGCACCACATCCGTCACGTCGTTGCCCTTGTCATCGATGGCGCGGGCGATCGGATGCGGCTCATCCGTCGCAGTGATGGCGAGCTTCACCGGCGGAACGACAAATCGCTCGTCGGTGAAGACCTCGGTGCCGGCCGGATGGTCGACCGTCATCATCGTGAGCCAGTCGTAGTAGTAGGTCTCCCACAACTCGCCGGTGATGCGCAGATCGTAAGCTTCGTCGCGCGGCACCAGGTCGGCGCGCGGAATCTTGTACCACTCCTGCGTAGCGGCGATGCGCGCCGGGCCGAGCGCGTTGATGCGCAGCCCGATCGCCGATCCCCACGGCACCGTGTCCTTCACGAACTGCATTGTGTGCCCATTCCACGCGAACAGAAACGGGCACGAGCCCTTCAGCCGCTGTTCGGCGAGCACCTGCTGATCGTCTTTCAGCTGGAACTCCGCATTGATGGTGCCGTTGGGCCACAGAATGCGGGCGACGTCAGTCTCCGTCCAGTTGCCGAGGCCGAAGTGCTCTTCCGGTCCTGTGATCGGTTGCGCCTGCAGCAGCAGCCCGGAGCGGACTTCCAGCACGCCGCCGATTCCGAAGGAGTTGATACGCTGATCGCCGGTAGCCTGCACGGCGCGCGTGCGGATCACCTGCCAGTGATAATTCTTTGTTCCGTGAATCGCAGTGCGGATCGGCGCACCCGCTGTGCTGAGGCCAATCAGATCGAGATGCCCGGAGTCGTTCAGGTCGGCAGCCGCGAAGACGCGCTCCGATGCGGCGGCATGCGGCAGCAGCGAATAAGTTCCGTCCGCATCACCGAGCCACACGAGTGCTCCAGGTGCATGACTCTGCGCGCCCACCTGCACGAGCAGCAGGTCGCCAGCACCATTGTTGTCGAGGTCCCCCAGCCGCAGGCGTACGGGTCCCGCGAGGTTCTTCGCCGGGTAGGGCACGTGCGTCAGGTCCGCCGTCGTCCAGTTGCCGTTGTCATTCACCAGCCGCGTAATCGCTCCGTCGGACTGCACAACCAGAAGATCAAGCGTGCCGGTGTGACGCGTGTCCGCCGCAGCAATCGCCTTCACGGTGCCGATATTCCGCGGCACGCTCATCTCTCGGAAAGTGCCGCCGCGCTGGTTGTGCAAGACGTGCAGCTTGCCCGCGCCGTCGATCAGCGACGCGTCCGGCAAACCATCGTTGTCGAGATCCGCCCAGACGAACTGCTGTAGCCCCGCAATGCCGGCGAAGGGACGAATCGGCGTGAAGGTGCCGTCGCCGTTGTTGCGCAGCACCGCGGGATCGCCGGACGAAGATCCGAGCACCACGTCGAGGTCGCCGTCCGCCTCAATGTCCACCGCCCACGCGCCGCTGTAGTTTCCGTTGACAACAGCGGCCGGCAGCTTCGTTTGTGCGGTGACGTCGGTGAAGTGCTGTGGTGAAGACGGACTCGAATCCTGGCGCAGGAAACGCACGCCGCCCGCACCGGCGAGAACGAGATCCGGCTTGAAGTCGTAATTGAAGTCGATCGGCAGGACTGACTCCGGTCCCGGAGCGACGGCCTGCGCTCCGCCGGGGAATGGCAGGGACGGCCCTCCACTGATCTGCACTGCCTTTGCATTGGCCGTGAGAATCGTCGGCGATCCGCTGTCGCTGAGCGAGACGGCGCCGATCCAGTCCCACGGGCCATGCCCGGCGCTCGCCAGCGGCTCGGAGGCAAAGGTCATTACCGTATCGGCCGCGGCCGGCTCCGACTTCGGCGCAGGCAGCCGCAGAAACGTCACGAACGGAGGCGCTTCTTCGCCCGGCTCCGCGCGCAAGACGGAAAGCTGCTGGCGAAACGCCGGAAGCTGCATCAGCACGTTGCGCAGAAAAATGCTGCGCGTCGCCGCCATCTGCGGCGGACCGCTGCTCGCTGCCGACTGCAAATCGGCGAGGCGCTGCTTTGTATCCTGCGGCCAGTTGGCGGAGAGCGCGGCAATTTTCTCCACAGTCGAGCGCAGCGTGGCGGTGTCTCCGCGCTTCGCGGTCATGCGGCTCAGCTCCAGCAGCGCGGCCAGATTGTTCGGCTGCTCTGCAAGAATCTGCTGCATCGTCTGCTCGAACTGCGCTTCGGCGTCCGGCCCTCCCTGGCGCTCGATCTCCGTAGCCAGCGAATACTGCACGCGGGGGTTGTGCGGCTCCAGCTCTGCAGCGCGGCGAAAATCGGCAATCGCCGCCGCGGAGTTGCCGCGATCGCTCTCCAGCAGGCCCAGCATATATTCGATACGCCCGTTGCCTTTGGCCAGATCTTCGGCGCGGTCGAGCCGCTGCTTGGCCGCGTCATAATTGCGCTGGCGCAGCGCGAGCAGCCCCCAGTCCGCCCACGCCGCCGGCTCTCCGGGAGCGAGTTGTGTCGCCTGGTTCAGCATGTCATCCGCGCGCGCGTCATTCCCCACCTCGAAAGCTCCGAGCCCCACATAAAAAGCCGCGACAAACTGCGTGTACTTTGCCGACTGCGGCTTCGGCAGGCCGGAGTGGCAGCCGGCGCTCAGCAGCGCGGCCGCGGCGAGCACGGCGGCAGAGGCGGAACGTCCGAATGGGGATCGGGAGCAGGGCATCGCAACGGGGAGTTCCTTTGAACATATCGCACCCGGGCCGGACCTGGTACCGTCCAGCAGACAGGTCGTCGCCTTGCCGGCAGTGCGCGCAGTTATTCTTTCGGAGTCGTTCCGGGGACCGGCGAATCACCAGTCTACGGCGCGGAACTCGCCCTTCGACTCCACCGAAAGATGGAGACCCTCGTCCATCTATCCTCCCAAGACAGCGCAATCTGTTACAGATAGAGTGCTCCCAGACTCGGGTCCCCAGCATTTTCCAGCCGGAACGAGCCTTCGTTCCAACCAGACAAGTCCAGGCCAGTGCACGACGTATGCTCCGGCCGCGATGCAGTTTTTGAAGGAGAGCCTCATGAAGAAGTTCCTGGCCGGCGTGGCATGCGTCCTGGTGGCCCTGACCACCGCGGATGCGCAGAGCAACTACGCCGTCGTCCGCGGCGCTGTTGTAGACCCGCAGCATCTTCCCGTGCCGAATGCCCACGTGCGCGTGAAAGAGCTGGCGACCGGCGCGCAGCGTGAGACGGCCTCGAACGGGAGCGGCCTGTACGAAATTCCCGGACTCCAGCCGGGCGCATACACGCTCACCGTCGAGAGCGCAGGCTTCAGCGCGGCGTCGCAAACCGTCCAGCTGGAAGTGGGCCAGCAGGCCACCATCGACGTGCAGCTGCAGGTGAACGGCGGATCCCAGACCGTTCACATTCAGGGTTCGGAAGAGTTGCTGAAGACTCAGGACGCCAGCGTTGGCGCAGTTGTCGATCAGCGCTCGGTGGAGTCGCTGCCGCTGAACGGCCGCATGATGATCGATCTGGTGCTCACCGTGCCCGGCGCGCACGTCAGCCATGGCGCGGCCACTGGCGACATGAACGCCCTCTACTGGCGCCCCGGACAGCGGTCCGCGGTCAGCATTGGCGGCAGTCGGCCCAACGCCAACTACTTCCTGCTGGATGGGGCGACCAACACCGATCCGACCTTCAATACGCAGAACCTGAGTGCCTCGCCGGATGCCGTCCAGGAGTTCCAGGTACAAACCAGCAGCTATCTGGCGGAAATGGGCGGGGCCGGCGGGGGCCAGATCAACATCGTCACCCGCTCGGGCACCAGCAGCCTGCATGGCACCGCCTACGAATTCCTGCGCAATGGCGCCATGGACGCACGTACCTTCGACCAGATGTCGAGCAACAATTTCCTGGTGCAGAACAACTTTGGCGCCTCGCTTGGCGGCCCGGTGTGGCACACCGGCAAGACTTTCTTCTTCCTGAACTATGAAGGGCTGCGGCTCGTTGAGACCATGAATATGGTAGACACCGTGCCCACCGCCGCTGAAGTCACTGGCAACTTCAGCCAGAGCGGGGTCAACATCTACGATCCGAATACCACAGCACCGAATCCAAACTTCAATTCCAGCCTGCCGGTGAGCAAGACCAATCCGCAGTACATCCGCCAGCAATTCGAGTACAACGGCGTAAAAAACATCATTCCGCCCAGCCGGCTGAATCAGGCTGCGCTGATCATGCTGAATCAGTACACGCCCCGCCCCAACACGATGAACATGGGCGGGATGACTATGATGGGCCAGCCGACCGTAGTGGGCGCGGGCAACGACGCCAACAACTATCTTGATGCCACTAAAGAGCGGATGTTCGACAACCAGGGCACGGTCCGTATCGACCACAGCTTCGCCAACGGAGATTCGGCGTTCTTCCGCTATTCCCTCGGAACGGAGAACGGGTTTATGCCATGGGGACTGCCTGGGTTCGGTATGTATCACGACAACTTGTCCCTGCAGAGCACGCTCGGATGGACCCGCGTGATTTCGCCGCACATGGTCAACACTGCGTTGCTTGCCGTTTCGCGCCTGGATATGGCGCACACCACCGAGAGCGCCAATAAGAAAGACATCGTCACGCAGCTCGGCATCCAGGGAACGGGCTTCGGCGGCCCTGGCGCATGGGGAGCCCCGTATTTCAATATCCAGGGCTTTTCGCCTATCGGAGACAATTTCAGCGCTACGCCGATGAAGGCCTGGGATACGGTCGTGGAGGGGAGGGACTCGTTCAGCTGGCAGATTGGCCGGCACAGCACCAAATATGGGGCTGCGTATCAGAAATTCATCTGGCCGATGTGGGGTTTCTTCCAGAATCGCGGCTATTACCAGTTCACCAACGGATTCACAACGGAGTACGCCCTCAATGACGGCAGCACCGGTTCAGCGCTGGCCAGCTTCCTGCTTGGCCTTCCCGCTGCCCGGCAGGGCCAGGCCGGCATCCCGCAGATGAACCTGCACCAGTGGTACGCCGACGCATATGCGCAGGACACGTGGCGGATCACTTCAAAAACAACACTGGATTACGGCATCCGCTATGAATTCATGAGCCCGCTGGTCGATGTGGACTACACGAACAGTAACCTGGTCTTCATCGGCGGTAAGCCACAGGTCTTCATCGGCGGACAGAACGGCTACCCGCGCGGGCTGATGTATCCCAATGACACCCGATTCGCGCCACGCCTTGGCCTGGCGCATAGCCTGCCGAGCCTGGGCATGGTGGCGCATGTTGCCTATGGCGTGTTCTTCACACCCGTGGATATGAACACGTGGTGCAACCAGCGCCACAACGTGCCCTACGTTTTCCCGATGACCTCGCAGAGCGATCCCTACCTGCCGAGCATCAATACCCTGAATTTCCCCGCGCCGGTTCTGGGCTCAACGGTAGTCAGCTTTACCGGGCTGCAGCTGCATGCGCCACCCCAGTACATCCAGCAATGGAGCGCCTCGATCGAGAAGCAAGTGGGCGCGGAGACGACGCTGGAAATCGGATATCTGGGCGCGGGTGGCTTCCACCTGCAGCGCTCGCACCTGATCAACAACGCTCAACCCGGGCCGGGCTTGATCCAGCCGCGCCGGCCCTTCCCGAAGATCAGCTTTGTCGATAACTCCGTCTTCCCGGCCACAACCACTGTTGCCAGCAGCACCTTCCCGGTCAGTACGATGAATCTGCTGGAGAACACGGCCCAGAGCTGGTACGACGCCGGCTACGTGAACGTGCGCCGCCGGTATGCACATGGTCTGAGCTTCCTCGGCAATTACACCTTCGCCAAGGCGCTGGATAACGCGCCCGACTTCCGCTCGCCGATGTTCGAGGCCGCCACGCCCCAGAACAACTACAACCTGAACGCCGAAAAGGGGCCCGGCTGCGACGTCCGCCATCGCGTTGCTCTGAGCCTCGTAGCCACTTCGTCGGCTGTGGGAGGCAATCGGTTCCTGGAATCGCTGACTCGCAACTGGACCGGCTCAATGGATTTCCAGGCACAGACGGGCTTCCCGTTCACCGTCTCGGTCTTCGGCGACACCGCCAATGCGGGCACCGTCGTTGGAGAGAATCCCATCCGCGCGAACGTCACCGGAAAGCCGGTCTTTCCCTCGGGTACCCGGAACGCCAGGACCTGGCTCAATCCGGCGGCTTTTGCTGCCCCGCCGGCCTACAGCTTCGGCAACGCCGCCCGCAATTCCGTCTATGGACCCGGTCTCGAGACCACCGACTTGGCCGTGGTGCGCGACTTCAGCGTGACGGAGAAGACGAAATTCGAAGCCCGTGCGGAGTTTTTCAACGCCCTGAACCATACCAACCTCGGCACGCCCAACCGCTTTGTGAATACCGCGAACTTCGGCAGCATCACGGAAGCCACTACGCCGGGACGGGAGATTCAGCTCAGCGCCAGAATTTCGTTCTGAACCACGTTCCGCTACCGGGGCCCTCCCTACTACGGAGGGCCTCCTATTCACGCGAGCGGGTGCGGTCTGCATGCGCAGCGCGGTTGACCATCTTCCTGCCTGCCGATACACTAAGTAGGTTCGGCGATTCTGCCTGTCCCGTGTGTCTCCGGGACCTTTGCGGCGCGCTCGCGTGCCGGGAAGCACGAAGGAATTCCGCCCAGCTCAGATCAGGTTTAGCGCGCCCCCGGGTTGCCGGAGGCATTTGGCGCGCCGGAGGTTTTATGTACGCGGTGATTCGCACAGGTGGCAAACAGTACCGGGTGGCTCCCGGCGACGTGGTCAAAGTCGAATCGGTGAAGCCCGCCGAAAACGGATCGGTGGAGTTTGCCGACGTGCTGGCCTTTTCCGGCGACAGCGGCTCGGTCGTGAAGCCGCAATCGGCGAAGGTGCTGGGCACCGTCGTCGGCGAGGGCCGCGGCGACAAGGTGCTGGTCTTCCACTTCAAGCGGAAGAAGCAGTACAAGAAGCTGCAGGGTCACCGTCAGGCATTCACAGCGGTCCGGATTAGCGAGATCCAGGTGGACGGCAACAGCTACACAGCGTAACGAAGCAGCCAGCAGCGGCACTCAGCGAATCGCTGGAGGCTGGAAGCTGGACGCCGGAGGCTAACACATGGCACATAAAAAAGGATTAGGCAGCTCGAAGAACGGCCGCGACTCCAACGCGCAGCGGCTGGGCGTAAAGATATTCGCGGGGCAGACGGTCACCGGCGGCTCCATCATCGTGCGGCAGCGCGGCACGAAGCTGAAGCCCGGCCTCAACGTGGGCCGCGGCAGCGACGACACGCTGTTTGCGAAGATCGACGGACGGGTGAAGTTCATCGACCGTGGCCGCACCGGCCGCTTCGTCTCGGTGGAACCCGTCGCGGCGGAATAACCAGTAAGTTCAATAACAGCAAGTTCTCGGTGGCAGGGAAGGCCAGACTCAGTTGAGTCTGGCCTTTTTCCTTTGCGGCCCACCGCGCCAGCCGCGAAATCTGACGGACAGCTAAAAGCCCCGGCCGAAGCCGGGGCTTTTGCGGTTGACAATACAGAAGAGTTAGTTGCGGCCGCCGACCGCCACCGGGTTGCGGGCCAGGACGCGGTCCACGACGCCTTCGATGTCCTGCAGGAAGAAGCCCGTGGGAGCGGTGGCCGGAGCCAGCGCCGGAGCCTGTCCGATGCCCGCAGCCAGCCCGTTCCAGCGGGTGGCAACGGAGGTCGGAGCCAGGACGATCATCTGGCGCTCGGCGGCCGGCTCGGGGACCAGGAAGTAAGCGGTCCAGGTGAGCAGGACGACCGTGATGGCAATCTGGTACGCGAAGTTCACTGGTGATTGCAGGTGGGGGAACTTCACCCACAGCGCATAAGCAAGCAGATCGGCGCCGGCCTGCAGTCCAAAGCCGAAGGCGATGCCAAAAAGCCGGCTGCGATAGGTGCGGCCCAGAGTGTGAATGGTGAGGGCCAGGAAGGCCAGCAGGCAAAGCTCAAGGATGCTGACGCAGCGACCGAGGTCGAGGGCGATGGTTCCCACCACAGCGGCGAAGTTGATCTTGTTGCCCGGGCCTGCTACTACTGCCGGAATCGTCGAGGTTAAGAGCGTCGGCATGGCAAAGACGCCAATACCGACCAGCATGGTGACGACGCTGACCCAGCGAAATGCCACCAGTCCAAGGCGGCGAAGTCCGGGGACCGGCTCCATGACCTTCCGAAATACTTCCTGGCAGACAAAGAAGGTAGCGATCGCCAGGCTCAGGCAGTTCGCCCAGAAGGAGAAGAAGTAAGCGCAGGATACTGCGCTGTGCTGGTCGTTGGCGCCAAGCCACAACAAGGCGGTCAGAAGTACGCCAAAGGCGGCTCTTATGCCGAGATAGGTTGTGAGGGCGGGAAAACGACGGGCTGATCCGGAACGGATCAGGGCAGCGAGCACCAGGATAACAAGGAGCGTCTCAAAGCGAACCAACACATCTTGCAGGTGAGCCATGCGTCAATCCTCAAGGATTCTGAGGATAGCTCAACAGCTCACCCGCCTCAACAAAAATAATTGTGAGGCGGGGCTTGACCGCTGCAACTTTTGTGGTACCTTGGTGACCTGAGTAATCCAGCGAGGGGCTGAATTACTTAACGCCGCAGTTGCAGCTTCCCGGAACCGGGAACGCAGAGACGCCGGCAACATGGCTCGGAGTCGCTTTTACAACGTTGGCGTGCGAGGAAACCACAGCAGCAGAAGCGCCGGCAACGAACAGAGACAGGGCAAAAACGCGAACAAAGAGTTTCATGATCTTAATCCCCTCTGAGAGTAATCACTAAAAAGTTGCATTGAAGACTGACAAGAGGAGCATATACTTGTCATGCTTCCTTTTATTCGCATCGGGCTGTATTATCTAAGTATTCAATAGCACCGGTTACCCCGGTACTTAGTTTCCCGCCCTGCTCTGCCTATCTATATATAGGTTTGGTTCATGGGATGGCCGGGCCCCGCGCGCGGATGCCTCATCCCCCCCAAATTTCTAAGTAACTATCGGCCTCTCTCCGGTCAATCCAGCACCAGACCAGCGCGGACGCGGAACCTACAGCTCCGTCCAGTCCAGAATCACCTTGCCCGTCTGCCCGCTGATCATCGCCTCGAACCCCTTTTCGTAGTCCTTATAAGAGAAGCGGTGGGTGATGACCGGGGAAATATCCACTCCGCTGGTGACCAGCACCGACATCTTGTACCAGGTCTCGTACATTTCCCGGCCGTAGATACCACGCAGCGTCAGCATGTTGAAGATGATCTTCCGCCAGTCGGTCTCCATGGGCTTTGACGGGATGCCGAGGACCGCGATCCGCCCGCCGTGCGCCATGTTGTCGATCATCTCCCGGAAGGCGGCGGGGCTGCCCGACATCTCCAGACCGACGTCGAAGCCCTCCTGCATGCCGAGCTGCTTCTGTATCTCGGCCACCGGCAGCTCGCGCGGATCGGCGGCGACCGTTGCGCCCATGCGGCGGGCCAGGTCGAGCCGGAAGGGGTTCAGGTCCGTGACCGCGACGAATCGGGCTCCGGCGTGCCGCACGATGGGGATGGCCATCAGGCCGATCGGGCCGGCGCCGCAGATCAGCACGTCCTCGCCGAGCACTGGGAAGGCGAGCGCGGTATGAACCGCGTTGCCGAATGGGTCGAAGATGGCGGCGATCTCCTCGGGCACGCCGTGGTGGTGCCGCCAGATGTTCGTCATCGGCAGCGCGATGTATTCGGCGAAGGCGCCAGGGCGGTTCACGCCGACTCCTGAGGTATGAGCGCAGAGGTGGCGCCGGCCGGCCAGGCAGTTGCGGCAGCGTCCGCAGACCACGTGACCCTCGCCGCTGACCAGGTCGCCCACATGAAAGTCGGAGACATTGGCGCCGACGGCGGCAATCTCTCCCACGAATTCATGGCCGATGGCCATGGGCACGGGAATGGTTTGCTGCGCCCACTCGTCCCACTGATAGATATGGACGTCGGTGCCGCAAATGCCGGTCTTGCGGACGCGGATGAGGACGTCGTTGATGCCGTACTGAGGTTCGGGAATATCCTGCAGCCAGAGGCCGCGTTCGGCGCGGGCCTTGACGAGAGCGCGCATGAGAACTCCTGAGCTGAATTGCCTTTATGAGGGTACGGCATTTGCGTTCAATGCGCAGTGATCGGAAAGGCTCCCCCGGGTGTAGATTGAAAGCGGATTTCCGCGGGAATGACCAGGAAACAATCGACCGTCGCATTGCTTCTCTTCCTGCTGATACCGCTGGTATCGCTGCTGGGCGGAATCCTGTTCAGCGTGATCAATCCTGAGACCGCGGCCGGTCACCCGAACTACGTGCGCAATTTTCACCTGCTCGCGCTGCTGAGGACCACGGTGTTCCTGTGCTCTCTGGCAGTTGCCGGCGTGCTGTGGCTGCTGGTGTGCTTCCTGGTGATCCGCTCGAAAAAGCGATCGCTGTGGTGGATGGTGCTGGCGCTGTTCGGACCGCTCGGGCTCGCTGTGCTGGTGATGCTGAACGACGGGACGGCTGCGGAGCCAGACCCGTATGCCCGCTTCGTCGGCACGCTGCGCTGGCCGGTGCGAGCGGCGTGGGAACTCTGCGTGTTCATCCTCATCTGGGAGCTCGCGTATGAGGCCATGGTGCTCCATCGCAACCTGATGATCCGGCTTGAGGCCGCCAGAACCGGAGTTTCGACAGCACAGATCATCGATATCCAGAACGCTTCGTCCGGCATGTGGGCCTTTGGCGAGGGCATCGAGGTGATCTACCTGGCGGCACTTTTCTACCTGCTCTGGCCAGTTGCCTTTCGCATGGGCGGCCATCTGCTCGCCAGGATGCAAACGCCGAGAGCAAGCTGAACGCGCCAAGCGACGCGCACCGGACAGCCGCATTCGTCAGTACACATCGCGAATCTCGCAGCGTACGCTCTCGCCCGTTTCTTATAGTGGCGGGTTCTGTCGCTGCGCTAGGGAGTACGCTGCTGGGTTGCGGGTGCGCTCGATTCCCAGAGCATCCGCGCCTCCCGTGTGAGCTTCTCTGCGTTCTCAAGCAGGGCGGGGAAGTCCGGATGGACGCCGAGTGGGGCCAGCCAGGGGTCGGTGCGCAGGGTCTGCGGGGCGCAGACGAATCCGGAGCGGACTGCCTCAGTGATCATCCCGAGAGCTTTGTCGCAGATGCCGGTATACGCGAAGTGGCGGCCGAAGTAGAAAACCATTTCCATATCGCCCACCGGTCCGGCGGCTTCCATGATCGCCGCGGCGTCAGCGGTCCGGCCTTCGAGGATAGCGAGCAGGCTGGCCATGCCGGCCATCATCAACGCGGAGCAATCGGCGCGGGCCACTCGCTGCTGCAGCAACTCGCGGGCTCGCGCGTTCTGTCCCATGGCGGCCCAGGCAGCGGCGTCCAGATAGAGCCCTGCCCGCCCGCTGTAGGTCTCGATGGCTGCGCCGTAATCGCCCTTGAGAAACCAGGTGTGGGCGGCGCTGGTGTGGATGGTCGGGTCCAGATCCTTCGCGCGGCGATGGGCTTCGATGGACTCGTCGAGCAGTCCGCAGAAGCGCAGCGCCTGCACGAGCCCGGCCCAGCTTTCCGGCTCCGCCGGATGACAGCGCAGCCGCTCGCCGAGCCGTTGCATCGCATGGCGAGCCTCCCCCATGTCGGTCTGCATCGAGGTGAAGAACTGGTGCGCGCAGGCCAGGTCCGGATCGATGGCAAAGGCTCGGCGGAAAGCCGCATGGGCCAGGTCGACATGGCCGGCGGCATGGCTCCCAACCTGATTGGTGCGGGGGGCAAACTTGGCGAGGATGGCGCAGGCCCGGCCGAGCCAGGCCCACGCCGGAGCAAATCCCGGATTCTCCGCAAGGCAAAGCCACAGCATCTCGCGCGCCTGAGCCACGCCTTCGATCGAGCGGTGACCGACCAGTTCCCGGGCACGATTGAAGGTTTGATACAGTTCGCGCCCGACGCCGGGTTCGCCTTCGACGGGCAGCTCAAAGCGGTATCCATGTTTCGAGACGGTGCGGATGGCGTCGCGTCCGACCACCTTCCGCAGAGTCACGATGGCGTTGGTCAGGTTGGCCTCGGCGACAAAAGTCGCGGGCCAGACAGTCTGCATCAGCTCGTCTTTGGTGACGAGGCGTCCGGCGCGCGACACCAGGCAGAAGAGCGCGTCGAAGGTTTTTGGGCTGAGGGGAACTGCAGTCTGATTGCGCTGCAGCAGCCGCTCGCCGGGATCGAGCTGGAATTCGCCGAAGCGCCAGGTCGTGGCCGCGGTTTGATTTTGCGCCGTTTGATTTTTCTTTGAAATTTCGTGTGCGGCCATTAGGACGCGTCCCCGCCTAATTTCCTACTCTTCCTCTGCGGAACTGAACCAGGAAGTTGGCAGCCATCTTAACCCCGTTTCGCGAAGCAGAGGGGGGGCAGGCTGGCCTGGTTCGACTGATTCATCGAGGGGGAGAAGCGTATGCGTAGCCTGGGATTGTTGTTTCTGGCGGCTGCGGTTTGCAGCCTGAACGCGCAAAATCCGGTGAAGTGCCACGCCGTCGGGGGTGGAATCACCACCAACTTTGTCGATGCCGCGGACACGCTGGGCTCGGCGACCGGCGACTTGGCGGGAGGGCTGGGCGTGCACGTGCTCAGCCAGGAGGCGGGGCCCAATGGCACGCTTCTGATCACGGTGCAGCACCACTGGGTCACCGATAAAGGTGACACCGTCTCGCTGGATCAGGCGAGGGTCACGCTGTTTCCGACCGCCGTGCAGGGCTTCTATGCGGGAAGCTATCTGGATGGCGTGGCGCTGAACGGGTCGGGGACGGGGCGGTTCGCGGGGGCAAGCGGGAAAATTAACGCGTGGGGCGCAGCGAATTTCGCGACCGGTGAGCTGGTGCTGCGGTACTCGGGGCAGGTGTGCCAGCGGTGAGCGGCGAGGCGGCTCGAGACAGGCAAGGTTGGGCCGGGGCTAGAGCCCCGGCGCGAGCTTCTCGTAAGAGCCGCCAATTATGGAGCCCACGACGACCGCTGCCAGCGCCGCGTACTCCGCTTCCATCGCCAGCAGGTCGTGCGGGAGGTTGGCGAGGCCATACCAGCTCGCTGCGATGACGGCGCCGCACAGCAGCACCGACAGAAGGACTCCCGGAAGCACGCCTTTGCGATGCGAGACGGCAAGGAGCCACGCGACTCCGTAGGCAAAGAGAAGACAGGCGGCAAGGGTGAGCAGGTGCGGCGAGAGCCACCACTTGATTTGCGTGAGCTGCGCGCGGGTGATTCCGAGCGCGTGCATAAATCGCGGGCGGAAGAAATATTGCGAATGCCAGATCGCTCCGAGGCACCAGGCGGCAAACGCCGCCACAAGAATGGGAAGGTGGTAGATCGGTTTGGTTGCCACCTTCCCCTCGGGTGGACCCTCGGACTCAATCGCCTGGGAGAGGCAGAGCTGCGCGCAATTCGCACGCTCCGGCCAGCGCGTGCAGTCGCACAACCGCAAATGGGGAATGCCGTGGAGTCCTGTGGCGGCTGCATGGCGGGCATCGATGCTGACCGTGGCGGCCTGCTGGTTTTCAGGGCACACGACGAGGCGGCTGCCGTAATAGCGCTTGTACAGCTCGTGCCGCCACAGCGCGAGAGGGAGCAGAACGAGGGAAACGGCGACAAGGCAAAGCACGAGCCAGATGAGGGTAAGCATGGCCCACCTTCTTTCCTGGCCAGGAGTCTGCGCCGTCCCTCATGCTCGTTCAGTGATGTGGGTCACGACTGCGGATGCCCAGGGCCAGGCAAGAGGCAACAGGCAATAGGCAATAGAAAGAGCCTGTAGCTGGTCGCTGGCAGCTGGAACTGGCAACTGTAGACGTGCTACTCCCTATTCCCTAATGCCTATTGCCTGCCGTTACATGCCACAGTCCCCCGGCTTTTTACACTCCTGCGGTGACTGGCTCCGGCAGAACCTCGGGTGCCGTTTGTGGCCACGGTACTCCGAGGATCGTGTGGCAGACGCGATTCGCAATCTCATGCCGTAAGGCGCGCTTCCTGCGTGTCCTCGCTTTGTGTCCGTTGCTGATCCGATCCATCGGCTTGTCGGCGATGGGGAGCGGCAGGGAAAACAAGTCGGCGCTGACGCGTCTGGCGCCTAACTGCACAAAGAAGTCGTCGTAGGCCTCTCGAAACGGAGTGGAAGAACCCTCGTTGTAGAGCCTGCAGGAGAGCTGGCTTTCGCCGGAGATGCATGCCATTTCGTGAATACCCCAGGCTGCGGCGATTCCCTCCAGCACGGTGAACAGAAGCAGCGGCGGAGCTACATCGGCAAATGCTCGGGTCGCGGCGCTGATCTGTTCAAAGCATCCCTTCGCGCCCTGCAGGCGCTGAACGAAGACAACGTCTCGCTCTTCCGAATGGACCACCCCTCCCGGCACGATGGTGAACTGCAGCTGATACACCGGCGTCCGACCGACCTGTAGCTGAAGAAGGCTTTCGCCCTCCATCATGGCATTCGCGACGGGCGGACCTAGGGTCACAGTGAACTCCCTGCCGTCGCTCTCGTGCTCGAGCAGCGAAACCTCGCGCAGAGGATTATTCCGGGCAATGAGGAAACGGTAGTGGTGCAGGATGCCGGCAGTTCGCATTCTGGCAGTGAGCCCAGGCAGAAGGAAGTTCCTGGAGAGATGACGGAATGGAAACACTGGCTCGAGGAGAACCATTTCGCGGAAGGCAGGCAGGGAGAAGATGCGAAGCAAATCCATCTGGCCGCGGGGATTACTCATGAACGCCCATGCGGCGCGTGCCAGACGGCGAGGATCCCAGTAGAACCTGTGCCGTGCAAGATGCGTAAGTGCCCCAAAGTACATGGATCCGTCCCTCTTGGCGAAAGACTTTCAGCGCCCGCCAGCTGGATCCATGGCAAGAAAAAGAGCGATCAACGGACGTATGAGGGCCTTGCAGTATGAATGCTGACTTTCATAGGTGAAGGGGGAACGAGGGCCTTGCTGTATGAATACTGACTTCAGAAATGCAGGGGGAAGAGGTGATTCTGACACTGTCGGTACCGAAATTCAATAGCATCGGTGCCCGTCAGCCATGCTTGGCGAGCGGGTCGAAACGGCTGCAGCGGGTTTGCGGGGCGTGTCCGCAAGTCCGAACGGCTCGGGCAACCATTGCCCAATGATGACGAAAATGTAACCAACGTGACCTTGCGTCTGTTACCGGGCGGCTGCGATGCTGCACGGACCACCTAACACAGCAAGCAAATTTCAGTTCGCGGCCTGCGCACGATGCAGGCCGTTTTTGTTGAGAGGCGAGGGAATAGGCAATACGGAACAGGAACTGCGACCGCGGCTACTCTTTTGAGGCAATTACGGCGTCCAGCTCTGTGATCCGGGTGGCGAGAGCTGAGACATCGGCTGGGGTGAGCGGGGTTTCGGCCATCAGAACTCCTTCGATGGAAGAGGCGATGATGCTGCCCTGGGGCAGGCCGAAGGTGCCAAGGACTCCGGCCAGTTTGTGGGCGACTTCGCGGCCTTCGCGGCGTGCCTGAGCATCGACGAGGTTGGCCGAGAGAGATGCGTATGTGGCGCGCAGAGCGGCCATGCGTTCGAGGATCACCGGGCGGCTGACGATCCACAATTCAGACAATTTGGAGGCCAGGGCCGCGGCGGGATCGCTCATGCGTCCTTCCAGCCCAGTACGTCGGCAATTTCTTTGGCGAGGGTGAGCGGATCGAAGGGCTTGAACATTACGCTGGCGACGCCGAGGTCGGAGAAGCGCTTCTGGTCCGCAGAGCCCACCTTGGCGGTGAGCAGGATGACGGGGATGCTCGCGGTCTCCGGCATGGCGCGCAGCTCGCGGAAGGTGGTGGGGCCGTCCATGACGGGCATCATGACGTCGAGCAGGATGGCGTCAGGGCGGTCTTCCTGGGCCTTCATGATGCCGACGGAGCCGGAGGAGGCGGTGGAGACTTCCCATCCGGCGACGGTTTCAAGGCTGAGCGCGGCGACGGCACGGATGTCGTCTTCGTCGTCGATGATGAGGATGCGGCGGGGCATTCGTTCTCATTATGCAGGGGGGGATGGGATTCACGAAGAGAAATGTTAGAGGCAGCGGATAGCGAATGGGGATTAGGAAGACAGGGTGTTCGCCTGGCCGGAGGTGACCTGTTCGTTCGGGGCAGTGAGGGCGGCGCGCTCGGGCAGGAAGACGCGGAAGATGGCGCCCTGCATGCCGTTCTGCTCGGCCCAGATGCGGCCGCCGTGCTGCTGCACGATGGTGCGGCAGATGGCGAGCCCCAGTCCGGTGCCGCCCTTCTGGCGGGAGTCGGAGGCGTCGACCTGCTGGAAGCGGTCGAAGATGGTCTCGAGCTTGTCGGCGGGGATGCCGCGGCCCTGATCGATCACGCTCAGCGTGACTCCGTCGGGTTTGCGCGCGATGGCGATGCGCACGATGGACTTGGCCGGGGAGAACTTGATGGCGTTGCTGAGCAGGTTGGTGATGACCTGCTGCAGGCGGTCGGCATCGGCTTCGATGGGCGCCGGCGGGCCGTCGCAGAGCAGCGCGACCTGATTGGAGTCGGCGACAGGCTGCATGTTCTCGATCACCTGGCGGGCCAGGTCCATGATGTTGACGAGGCGGAAGGCCAGCGGGGCGCGGCCGGACTGCATGCGCTCGAGGTCGAGAATGTCGTTGATGAGGCGGATGAGGCGGTCGGAGTTGGCGACGGCGATGCGCAGGAGCGTGGCGGCTTTGTCGCTGACCGGACCTAGCATGCCGGCGCTGAGCAGGCCGAGCGAGCCGCGGATCGAGGTCAGCGGCGTGCGCAGCTCGTGGCTGACCGTTGAGATGAACTCGTCCTTCATGTGATCCAGCGCGTAGCGCTGGCTGATGTCGCGGAAGCTGAGCACGCTGCCGACGGACTCGCCTTCGTCCACCATGGGCATGAGGGCGAACTCGACGGGGAAGCTGCGCCCGCTTTCGCGCATGTAGACGTCCTGACCCGAGCCGCTTTCTCCGGAGGCGAAGGCGCGGCGGGTGGCGCAGCCCGGGCCGCAGTTGACGGTGGCCGGGTGCAGCGTCGAGTGGATCTCCTGCCCGATCAGGTCGGATTCTTCGTGCTCCAGCAGGCGCGCGGCCGCCGGATTGACGAAGGCAATGCGGTTCGACGAGTCGACGCCGATGATGCCGTCGGC
The DNA here is from genome assembly GCA_035933815.1 of Acidobacteriaceae bacterium. Classification (GTDB taxonomy): domain Bacteria; phylum Acidobacteriota; class Terriglobia; order Terriglobales; family Acidobacteriaceae; genus Palsa-343. The sequence goes on along the minus strand of DASYYN010000215.1, from coordinate 4,608 downwards.
GACGGAGCTGAGGATGAACTCGCGCTGGCGGTCCATCTGGCGCAGGCGGGCTTCCTGTCCGGCGCGCGCCATGAACTGGCCTACGGAGCCGCAGACGGTTTCCACGGTGGCCAGCAGGTCGGGATCTTCGCGGATCAGCTGCCGGGAGAAGCATTCGATCACCGCGATGACCTGGTTGCCGACGCGCACCGGCACGCCCCAGCCGGAGATGTATCCGGAGACGCGGGCCGAGGTGCGGCGCAGGAAGGCAATGTCGCTGCGGACGTCGTTAATCCACCAGGGCTTGCCGTGCGACCACACCAGGCCGGGCAGCCCTTCGCCGCGGGAGAAGACCTGCGCCTGGGTTTCATGCAGGAAGTCTTCGCTGGAGCGGCCGCGCGCGTACCAGGTGACGCGGGGGCGGATGACATGCTGAATTTCATCGACTACCCAGAGCGCGGCGAATTCGCTGGAGAAGGTGTTGCACAGCGCCTCGAGGACGCGGGTGAGGCCTTCGTCCATGGAGGTGGTTTCGCCGATGATCTGGCTGACGACCAGCTGAATGCGGAGGCGGCGCTCGCGGCGGTTCTGTTGGGTGACTTCGCGGAACGTGGTGCGGACGGAGACGGGGCCGGTTTCCTCGCGGCGGCAGCTGAGGCTGGCTTCCACCTCCACGGTTTCGCCGGCCGCGTTCTGCAGGCGGAGCGGATGGCGCTCCACGCGGACGCCGTGCAGGGCCTTGTGGAAGAGCGCAGCGGCTTCGGCCTGCACTTCCGGCGGGAAGGCGGACTCGAAGCCGATGAGGCTTTCGAACTGCGCCGAATCCATGCCAAACAGGTTCTGCCAGGCGGGGTTCACGTAGAGATAGCGCCCGCGCGGGCTGAGGGTCGCGATCATCTCGGCGGAGTTCTCGAAGAGGTCGCGATAGCGCTCTTCGCTTTCGCGGAGGGCGTACTCGGCGCGGCGCGTGGCGCTCAGGTCGACGGCAACGGAGACGAGACCTTCGATGTATCCGGCGGAGGAACGCACCGCCGAGAGGTAGACCATCGCCGGGAAGGTGCTGCCGTCGCGGCGGCGATAGCGCATTTCGAATCCGCGCACGCGGCTCGCGGGGAAGCTGGCCACGTACCGCAGATAAGGCACCAGCGGCTCCGAGGCGTCGAAGGGGACATCGGGTTCCTTGTTCGACGGCGGCATGGAGGCGGTGAGCTGCTCGCCAACCCGCAGCATTTCAGCTTCGGGGAAGAGGTCGGGGATGCTGAGCCGACCGAGGACTTCCGTCGCGCGGTAGCCGAGCATGCGTTCCGCTGCAGGATTGAAGAGGTTAATGCGGCCGGAGAGGTCGCAGGCGATCATGACCGGGCCGGCGGAATCGAGGATGCTGCGGTGCAGGCTGGCGACGCGCTGCAGTTGCTGTTCGGCCTGGCTCTGGCGCAGAGCGACCTTGAAACTGGAGATGGCTGCCGTGATGAGCAGGGTCTGGGAGATGGTCCAGAAAGCGGCGAACCAAAAGAGCCACGGATCGGCCTCCGGGATGTCGCTGCCGAACTGGGCGAGAACGATAGCGCCGGCAAGCGAGCAGGCGAGGGCGATAACGAAGGCCCGCGTAACATTTCGGGATTGAGTGAACCGGGTCAAGACGATCCTGCTCGAAAAACGGCCTATCGAGGAGGCAGCAGCCGCGATAAGGGGTTTCCGAGAAAGTATAGGGGAAGGGACAGCGCAACTTGAAGAAAAAACCGCTCCTTAGGAGGCGCGGCGTGCGGGCGTGTCCTACCGAATATTATTGACGGATTCGATATTGGGGGCCGGCTGCTCGCCGGAGGGCGTTTTGCGCGGGAACGGGATGATGTTATCCCGCCGCGGCCGGAGCAGGGTCATGGGGTGCAGCGAGGCGCGGCGGAGCGCGCGACGGTAGACGATGATAAAGGCGGCGCACGCCGAAAAATACGTCGCTCCGACGATGGTCAGGATCATCAGCACGGAAAATTCCAGTCTGGGGATGAAGGGGCCGGCGCCGGAGGGGGGATCGTACGCAAGGGGAGAGTACATCGCTTTAAGCAGGGGTGCAACCGTTTTCTTCGGGTGCAGGCGAGGTGCTCGCGCGATCAGGTGGTTACTGCATAGAAACTGAGGGCGCCGTCGCCCTGTTTGAGCATGCGGATCCGATCGAGGACACCGTAGCGCTCGTGGAGTCCATGGCGTTTTTCGTGCTCGGCGATGACAACGGCGCTGGGCGCGAGGACCGCGATGCATTCTCCGCCGAGCAGGCCCAGGGTGCCGGCGTACTCGCTGAGCTGTGACCAGGGCGGATCGAGAAAAATGATGTCGGCTGTACGGCTCTGCTCGGCGAGGCGGTGGAGGGCGTCCGAGACGCTGCGCTGCTCGAGCGCATAGCCGCCCCTGATGCCGAGCGACGACAGGTTGCTGCGGATGAACTTCATGGGCGTGGCGGCTTGCTCGACGAAAATGGACTCGCGCGCGCCGCGGCTGAGCGCCTCGATGCCGACGGCACCGGAGCCCGCGTAGAGATCGAGGAAGACGGTGGGCTCTTCGAAGCGCGGAGCAAGCACGTTGAAGAGGGTTTCGCGGAGGCGATCGCTGGTCGGCCGCACATCCATGCCGCGAGGTGCGTGAAGGATTCTCGACCGAAATTGCCCGGCGATAACGCGCATGATCGCAGCGACTGGCCAAAACGGCCCGACCTTCTACAATAGCGGCAAGAGTACCGGGAGAGCGAGATGCGCGCGTGGTCATTACCACTGGGGCGATGGTTCGGAGTGCACCTGCGCATCCACTATTTCTTCCTGCTGCTGTTGTTTTTCTGTGCGGCATCCACCAGTCTTTCCGGCATTGCATCGTGGCGCGGCGTGGTGCTGTGGTTCCTGTTGCTGGCCGCCGTGCTGGGGCGTGAAATCGTGCGCGCGGTGACGGCGGCGTGGCACGGGCTCGCGGTACGCAGCATTCTGCTGCTGCCGATTGGCGGGCTGTTCTCGTATGCCAGTCCGGAGATGGGCGAGCACGCGGCGGATGGGTGGCCGCTGATCGCGATGGCCGTTGCCGGTCCGCTGGCGAACCTGCTCTTTGCGCTGCTGGTTGCCGGGCTGATTGCCGGAGCGACGTCCCAGGTTCCGATTGCGCACTTGCCGATCGTGACGCCGCTGCATCTGATGCGGTCGGCGGTGTGGCTGAATGTGGCGGTGGCGGCGATCAATTTCGTTCCGGCCTACCCGCTGGACGCAGGGCGTCTGTTGCGCAGCAGCATGGCGCACGCTCGCGGCATGAGCCAGGCAACGCGGGCGGTGTCGGGACTGGGGCAGATGGCGGGCATCGCCGCTGTGGTGATTGGGCTGGCGCTGCTGGCGATTCCGAACACGCACCTCGCCGCCGGGCTGAGTCCGTGGCTCATCATGGGCGGCTTCTTCGTTTTCATCGGGGCGCAGCTGGAAGACCAGGGCGTGATGTTCCAGTCCGTGGTGGAGACGGTGCGCATGCGCGACGTGATGCTGACGGACTTCGACACGATGTCGCCGTCGGACACGCTGTCCGACGCGCTATATAAGGCGATTCACAGCCTGCAGGACGATTTTCCGGTGGTGCGCGGCCCGAATCTGGTGGGCGTGGTTTCGCGGCAGGGAATCGTGCAGGCGCTCCGGCAAGAGGGGAACGGGTATGTGCAGGGCATCATGTCGCGCGCCTTTCAGGTGGCGCAGCCGGATGATTCGCTCGGCGTGCTCATTCGCCGCATCGGCAGCGGGCGGCTGTCGCTGATCCCGGTAGCGGAGAGCGGGCGCGTGGTGGGGATCGTGACCTGGCAGAATCTGAGCAGCAGCATGGGACTGCTGGCCGAGTACCGCCGGCTGGAGCGCGGAGGCGAGGACCGTGACTGACTCGCGGCGGCGATGAGCGAGAATGATCCTCCGCTGGCGCCGGGACTTTATCTGGTAGCGACTCCGATTGGAAATCTGGAAGACATTACCCTTCGCGCGCTGCGTGTGCTGCGCTCGGTGGATCGCATCGCCTGCGAGGACACGCGGCAGACGCGCAAGCTGCTCGACCGCTACGGCATCACGACGCCCGTCATCAGCAGCCATGAGCACAACGAGGCGGAGCGGAGCCGGCGGCTTGTTGAGGAACTGAAAGAAGGCGCGCGGATCGCGGTGGTCTCCGATTCGGGGACGCCGGGGATTTCCGATCCGGGGATGGTGCTGGCGCGGGCGGCGATTGCAGCGGACGTTGCGGTGTTCCCCGTGCCGGGTCCGGCGGCGGCCATTGCGGCGCTGGTGGCGTCCGGGCTGGAGACGGAGCGGTTCCTGTTCTGCGGATTCCTGCCGTCGAAGGCAGGCGCGCGGCGAACCGCGCTGGAGGAAGTGGCGCAGACGGTGCGCGAGCCGCTGACGGTCGTTTTCTATGAGGCGCCGCATCGGATCGCGGAGACTCTGGGCGATGTGGAGGCGGTGTGGGGGCCGGAGTGCCGCGTGGTGCTGGCGCGGGAATTGACCAAGGTGCATGAGGAGTTCCTGCGAGGGACGGCGAGGGAAGTTCGGCAGCGGCTCGTGGAGCGCGAAAGTATTCGCGGGGAGATGGTGCTGCTCGTGGAGGCGCGACCTGCTGCGGAACGAGCCGGGG